>NZ_JAVAYL010000004.1:0-436444 GCF_054185225.1 Bradyrhizobium sp. 18BD
ACTTCGACGTATCGAAACCCACGAAAGCCTCGCTATAATCACCCATGACTCGCCCTCCTTGCGTGAGGCTCTGCCCGGACCATCCGGGTAACCCTCGCAGTCGCATCGAGGGTGAGTCGCCCCGTTCAGCAAAGGGACATACGGTCTGAGGTGCGCGCCCTTCGCGCGCCTCGAAGGATGAGCCGCAAGCGCCCCGTGGCCCATCCTTCGAGGCTTCACCTTGCGATGCGAGCATCGCAAGGCTCGCACCTCAGGATGACGGCGGTGCGTGTGGCAGGCGACGAGATGGCTGAGATCACCGCACACAGTCGGTGTCATCGCCCGGCTTGATCGGCGATCCAGTATTCCAGAGACGCCAGAGAGATACGGATAAGCTGCGGCGTACTGGATTCCCCGCTTTCGCGGGGAATGACAGCGGCGGGTGAAGTGGCGCTGGTGCGCCCATGACAGCGCAGCGCTAATGCTCGTGTCCATGCACCGGCAGCGTCACCCCGAACACCTTCACCAGATCCGTCACCTGCTCAGGCGACAAATACCGCGGGTTCATCCCGCGCAGCAGCAAGTACAGCTTCGCCGTCTCCTCAAGCTCCTCGGTCGCAAACACCGCGGCTTCCAGCGTGTCGCCGGCGACGACGGGGCCGTGATTGGCGAGCAGCACGGATGAGTATTTCCCCGCCAGCCCCTTGATCGCGTCTGCCACCGCGGGATCGCCGGGGCGGTAATAGGGCACGAGCGCGGTGGCGCCGCACTTCATCAGATAATAGGCCGTCATCGGCGGCAGCGCGGCGCGCGGGTTGATCTCGGGCAGCATCGAGAGCGCGACCGAATGGGTGGAGTGCAGATGCACGATCGCGCGGGCGCTGCCGCGGGTGTCGTAGAGCGCGGTGTGCAGCGGAACTTCCTTGGTCGGCGCGTCGCCCGAAACCAGGCGGCCCTGTTCGTCCAGCCGCGACAGCTTTGCGGGATCGAGGAAGCCGAGCGAAGCATTGGTCGGCGTCATCAGCCAGCCGCCGCCATCCAGCCTGACGCTGATATTGCCCGAGGAGCCCGGCGTCAGCCCGCGCTCGAACAGGGACCGTCCGAAGCGGCAGATATCCTCACGCAGCCGTGTCTCGTTGCTCGTTTCAGTTCTCATGGCCGTCATGCCCGCTTGTCTCACGCTTTGGCAGCGCGGCCAAGCCGTGTTATGCGGTTTGACGAGCCGCCGCAAAGGACGGCCGTCCAGGAAACGTTCGCAAGGGTTAGTTGCATGGCCGCCTCCACATCACAAAATCAGCGCATCGCTGTCATCGGGCTTGGCTCGATGGGATACGGCATGGCGACCTCGCTGAAGCGCGCCGGCCATGCCGTCACCGGCTGCGACGTTACGGCCGATGCCGTGGCGCGGTTCGTGAAGGACGGTGGTGCGGGCGCCAAGACGCCGGCCGAAGCGGCCAAGGACGCCGACATCGTCGTCAGCGTCGTCGTCAACGCCGCACAGACCGAGTCGATCCTGTTCGGCAAGGACGGCGTCGCCGAGACCCTGCCGAAGGACGGCGTCTTCATCTCATCCGCTACCATGGACCCCGACGTAGCGCGGCGCCTCGCCAGGCAGCTCGAGGCAACCGGCCGGCATTATCTCGATGCGCCGATCTCCGGCGGTGCTCAGCGCGCCGCGCAGGGCGAGCTGACGATCCTCGCCTCCGGCAGCCCCGCCGCCTTCGCAAAAGCGCGGCCCGCGCTCGATGCCATGGCGGCAAAACTCTACGAGCTCGGCGATGCTGCGGGGCAGGGCGCTGCCTTCAAGATGATCAACCAGTTGCTGGCCGGTGTGCATATCGCCGCCGCCAGCGAAGCGATGGCGTTCGCGGCCAAGCAGGGCCTCGACATCCGCAAGGTCTATGAGGTGATCACGGCCTCCGCCGGCAATTCCTGGATGTTCGAGAACCGCATGCCGCATGTGCTCGACGGCGATTACACGCCGCGCAGCGCGGTCGAGATCTTCGTCAAGGATCTCGGAATCATCCAGGACATGGCGCGCAGCGCCAGATTCCCGGTGCCAGTCTCGGCGGCCGCGCTCCAGATGTTCCTGATGACATCGGCCGCCGGCATGGGCCGCGATGACGACGCTTCGGTGGCGCGGATGTATGCGCAGGTCACCGGCGTCAAGCTTCCCGGCGACAAGTAAGAGAGGATCTCCAATGCCCCGTTTCGCCGCCAACCTCTCGATGATGTTCACCGAGGTGCCATTCCTCGACCGCTTCGATGCGGCCGCGCAGGCCGGCTTCACCGCCGTCGAGTTTCTCTTTCCCTACGAGCATCCCGCCGAAGCCGTCGGCGAGCGGCTCAAGCGCAACGGCCTGACCCAGGCGCTGTTCAATTTGCCGCCCGGCGACTGGAACGCCGGTGAGAAGGGTTTTGCCGCGTTGCCGGCGCGCTTCAACGACCTCAAGGCGAGTCTCGAAACGGCGCTGCCTTACGCCAAGGCCACCGGCGTCAAGCGCCTACACCTGATGGCGGGCATCGCCAACCGCGGCGAGCGCGTCGCGATCGAGGCCTTCTACAAATCGGTGGCCTGGGCCGCCGAGTTCTTTGCCCCGCACGGCATCGACATCGTGCTTGAGCCGATCAATGCCCGCAACGTGCCCGGCTACTTCCTCAACGATTTCGGCTTCGCCCGCGATCTAATCCAGGAGTTGAGGCTTCCGAACCTCAAGCTGCAGTTCGACATCTATCACTGCGGGATCATTCATGGTGACGTCACCATGCGGCTGCGCGAGATGATGCCGATCATCGGCCACATCCAGATCGCCAGCATTCCCTCGCGCAACGAGCCCGACGGCGAGGAGCTGAACTATCCGTTCCTGTTCGCCGAGCTCGACCGGCTCGGATATGCCGGCTTCGTCGGCTGCGAATACAATCCGCGCGGCAAGACCACCGATGGCCTCGCCTGGTTCAAGCCCTATGCGGGAGTGAAGCCGTGACTCTTGCGCTGGGTTGCATCGCCGACGACTACACCGGCGCCTCCGATCTCGCCAACACGCTGACGCGCGCGGGCCTGCGCACGGTTCAGACCATCGGCATCCCCGCCGACGATTTGGCGCTGCCCGAGGTCGACGCTGTCGTGGTGTCCCTGAAGAGCCGCTCGATCGAGGCGGGCCTTGCGGTATCGCGCTCGCGCGCGGCCGATAAATGGCTGCGCAGCCGCGGCGCGAGTCATGTGCTGTTCAAGATCTGCTCGACCTTCGATTCCACCGATGCCGGCAATATCGGCCCTGTCATGGACGCGCTGCGCGCCGATTGCGGCGAGGCGAACGTGCTGGTGACACCGGCCTTCCCGGAGACCGGCCGCACCGTCTATCAGGGCAATCTGTTCGTCGGCTCGGTGCCGCTGAACGAGAGCCCGCTGAAGGATCATCCGCTCAACCCGATGCGCGATTCCAATCTGGTTCGGGTGCTGGCCCGCCAGAGCAAGACGCAGATTGGTCTCGTCGACTTCGCCACCGTTACCCGCGGCGCCGAAGCCGTGCGGGCGCGGCTGGCCGAACTCGCGGGCAAGGGCATTGGCGCTGCGATCATCGACGCCGTGTTCGACCGCGACCTCGAGACCATCGGTCTCGTGGCGGCCGAACATCGGTTGTCGGTCGGTGCCTCCGGCATCGGCCTCGGGCTCGCGCAGGCGCTCGTCTCGACGGGCAAGGTCGAATCGGCTGCCGCGAGCAGCGAGACCGGTGCTGTGGTCGGCGGACCGGCGGCCTGCCTCGCCGGAAGCTGTTCGCAGGCGACGCTCAGGCAGATCGCCAGCGCTGAAAAGGTCATGCCGGTGCTTCATCTCGATCCTGACCGTATTCTTACGGGAGGCGGCGAAGCGCAGCGCGCGCTCGACTGGGCAAGGCCACGATTGGCCGAAGGTCCGGTGCTGATCGCATCGAGCTCGACACCGGATCAGGTCGCCGCGCTCCAGGCGCGTCACGGCCGTGACGCGGCCGGGCACGCCATCGAGCAGACGATGGCCGACCTTGCGGAAGGCCTTGTGAAATCAGGCGTTCGGCGATTGGTCGTCGCCGGCGGCGAGACATCCGGCGCCGTGGTCGATCGGTTGAGGATTCCCGGATTTCTCGTAGGAGTGGAAATTGCAGCGGGCGTTCCGGTGCTGCGCGCGGTGGGCGTCGAAGGCGACATGCTGCTCGCGTTGAAGTCCGGAAATTTCGGCGGGCCGGAGTTTTTCTCGGATGCGCTTGGGCTCATGCGCTGAACGCGGGGCATTCTTAGTCCCACGTTCACTTCTTTCGGGTTTCCGTACTTGTGCGGAGTCGTAGTTAACAACTGCTCAGTCGATTTGTTGTTGGATATTGGCGCCGCGCCTTTTGGTTGATCCACCATTTCCGGACGCGCTGCCGCGCCAACGCAAAGAGACCAGTTATGTTCGCCAAGATTTCCATCCGCGCCAAGATCATCAGTGTCGTGGCGTTCCTGCTGGTCGCGATGGCCGGTATGGGCCTGCTCGCCGTCATGAAGATGCGGTCGATGAACGCCAACACCACGGACATCACCACGAGCTGGCTGCCCAGCGTCCGGGTGCTGGGCGAACTGCGGGCCAGCGTCATCACCTACCGCAACGTGGTCCGCCAGCACATGCTGTCCGAGACCCTCGAGGAGAAGCTGGCCAACGAAAAGACGGCGGCGACCGTCATCGAGGCGCTCGCCAAGTCCCGCAAGGCCTACGAGCCGATGGTCACCTCTCCGGAGGAGCGGAAGCTCTACAACGACTGGGCCAAGCTCTGGGACGACTACAAGAAGGGCACCGAAGAGGTTTTCGCGCTTTCGCGCAAGGAGGCCGGCAAGGTTCCGCATGACGCCCAGGAGCTGAACACCAAGACTGTCAACAAGATCGGCTTGGCGGCGGATGAGGTCCTGACCAAGGACATCGAGCTCAACACCAAGGGCGGCGACCAGGCCGCCGCGGATGCCGCCGACAGCTACTACTATGCCTTCATGCTGGTCTCGATCATCCTCGGTGCCGCCGTCATCGTCGGCATCGGCGTCGGCTTCTATCTCGTCCAGGACGTCTCCAGCGGCATCAACTCGATCATCGAGCCGATGCAGGCGCTGGGCAGGGGCGACCTCTCCGCCGAAGTGCCGCATCGCGGCGAGAAGACCGAGATCGGCGCCATGGCCGACGTGCTCCAGATCTTCAAGGAAGCGCTGATCGCCAAGAAGGCCGCCGACGAGGCCGCCGCGGCCGATGCCGAGGCCAAGATCGAGCGCGGCCGCCGCGTCGACAACATCACCCGCGATTTCGAAACGATGATCGGCGAGATCGTCCAGACCGTGTCATCGGCCTCGACCCAGCTTGAAGCCTCCGCCTCGACGCTGACCTCGACCGCCGACCGCTCCCAGCGGCTCGCGACCACGGTTGCCGGCGCTTCGGAGGAAGCCTCGACCAACGTGCAGTCGGTGGCCTCGGCGACCGAGGAGATGGCGTCGTCCGTGGGCGAGATCAGCCGGCAGGTGCAGGAATCGGCGCGGATGGCAGGTGACGCCGTCGGCCAGGCCCGCGCCACCACCGAGCGCGTCAGCGAGCTCTCCAAGGCTGCCTCGCGCATCGGCGACGTCGTCGAGCTGATCAACACCATCGCCGGCCAGACCAACCTGCTGGCGCTGAACGCGACCATCGAGGCGGCCCGTGCCGGTGAAGCCGGCCGCGGCTTCGCGGTCGTCGCCTCCGAAGTGAAGGCGCTCGCCGAGCAGACCGCCAAGGCGACCGGCGAGATCGGTCAGCAGATCTCCGGCATCCAGGCGGCGACCAACGACTCGGTCGGCGCGATCAAGGAGATCTCCTCGACCATCGAGCGTCTCTCGGAAATCTCCTCGGCCATCGCGGCTGCGGTCGAAGAGCAGGGCGCAGCGACCCAGGAGATCGCCCGCAACGTTCAGCAGGCCGCCCAGGGCACCCAGCAGGTCTCGTCGAACATCACCGATGTGCAGCGTGGTGCGACCGAGACCGGCACCGCCTCCTCGCAGGTGCTGTCGGCGGCGCAGATGCTGTCGAACGACTCCAACCGCCTCAAGACCGAGGTCAGCAAGTTCCTGACCAACGTCCGCGCGGCGTAAGCCTAAAGACGAAGCCAGTTCTGAAAGCGGCGCCTTCGGGCGCCGCTTTTTTCGTGGCTGAAAGCCGCCTCTGTAATCTTTCGGGCAGAGGCTGCATATCTGGAATGCGATTTCGCCATGCGATAGCAGGGAAGTGACCGCGCGTGACACGCTGTCGTTGGCCATTTCGGCGGTGTTCGGGTAAATCAGCTGAGGAACAGGTGGGGCCTGTTCCCTGTCCCTGATTGGAATTGCCTGACGAATGATTGCTCTGGTCCGTATTGCCCTGAGCCGACCCTACACGTTTGTCGTGCTCGCGCTTCTGCTCCTGATCATCGGGCCGCTGGCAGCGCTGCGGACGCCGACCGACATCTTCCCCGAGATCCGCATCCCCGTGATCGGTGTGGTCTGGCAGTACACCGGCCTGCCGCCGGACCAGATGTCCGGGCGCATCACCACGCCGTTCCAGCGTTCGCTGACGACCACGGTCAACGACATCGAGCACATCGTCGCCAACTCCTATAACGGCTTCGGCATCGTCAAGATCTTCTTCCAGCCGACCGTCGACATCCGCACCGCCAACGCGCAGGTCACGGCGATCTCGCAGACGCTGCTCAAGCAGTTGCCGCCCGGCGCGACGCCGCCCTTGATCCTGAACTACTCCGCCTCGACCGTGCCGATCATCCAGGTGGCGCTGTCGGGCGACGGCCTGACCGAGCAGAACCTCGCCGATATCGGCATCAACAATTTGCGCACGCCGCTGGTCACCGTGCCGGGCGCCGCGATCCCGTATCCGTTCGGCGGCAAGCAGCGCCAGGTCCAGATCGACCTCGACCCGACCGCGCTCCAGGCCCGCGGCCTGTCCGGCCAGGACGTCGCCAACGCGCTCGCCGCGCAGAACCTGATCACGCCGGTCGGCACCCAGAAGATCGGCACCTTCGAATACAACATCCAGCTCAACAACTCGCCGCTCAAGATCGACGAGCTCGGCAATCTGCCGATCAAGACCGTCAACGGCGCGATGGTCTATGTCCGCGACGTCGCCACCGTGCGCGACGGCAATCCGCCCCAGACCAACATCGTCCATGTCGACGGCAACCGCTCGGTGCTGATGATGGTGCTGAAGGCGGGCGCGACCTCGACGCTCGATATCATCGCCGGCATCAAGCAGAAGGTGATTGACGTCAAGGACCAGCTGCCGGATGCCTTGAAGATCGGTTTCATCGGCGACCAGTCCGTGTTCGTCCGCGGCGCGATCGAGGGCGTTGCGTTCGAGGGCGTGATCGCGGCGCTGCTCACCAGCGTCATGATCCTCTTGTTCCTCGGCAGCTGGCGCTCGACCATCATCATTGCGGTCTCGATCCCGCTGTCGGTGCTCGGCGCCATCATCATGCTGTCGGCGATCGGCGAGACGCTGAACATCATGACGCTCGGCGGCCTTGCGCTCGCGGTCGGCATCCTCGTCGACGACGCCACCGTGACCATCGAGAACATCAACTACCATCTGGAGCAGGGCAAGCCGGTCGAGCAGTCGATCCTCGACGGCGCCAACCAGATCGTGACGCCGGCCTTCGTGTCGCTGCTCTGCATCTGCATCGTGTTCGTGCCGATGTTCTTCCTCACCGGCGTCGCGCGCTTCCTGTTCGTGCCGATGGCGGAAGCGGTGATGTTCGCGATGATCTGGTCGTTCATCCTGTCGCGCACGCTGGTGCCGACCATGGCGAACTATCTGCTGAAGCCGCATGTCCACCACGAGGGCGAGCCGCCGAAGTCGCGCAATCCGTTCGTCTGGTTCCAGCGCGGTTTCGAGAAGCAGTTCGAGCGCATTCGCGGCGGCTACCATAATTTTCTCGGGCTCGCGCTGGCGCATCGTCCGGTGTTCGTGATCGGCTTCCTGTGTACTGTCGGCGCCTCTTTCGCCCTCGTGCCGTTCCTCGGGCGCAACTTCTTCCCCGCGGTCGATGCCGGCAACATCCTGATGCATGTCCGCACCCAGGTCGGCACCCGCGTCGAGGAGACCGCCAACCAGCTCGCCGACGTGCAGAAGGCGGTCCGCAAGCTGATCCCCGGCGAGATCGAGACGCTGACAGACAACATCGGCATGCCGATCTCCGGCATCAACATGACCTACAACAACACCGGCGTGATCGGCCCGCAGGACGGCGACATCCAGATCAAGCTGAAGGAAGGCCACAAGCCGACCGAGGAGCACGTGAAGGCGCTGCGTGAGCAGTTGCCGCGGTTGTTCCCGGGCGTCAGCTTCTCCTTCCTGCCGGCCGACATCGTCAGCCAGATCCTGAATTTCGGCGCACCGGCGCCGATCGACCTTCAGATCCGCGGCGCCAATATCAGCGGCAACTTCGCCTACGCCAACAATCTGCTGGCGAAGGTCCGGCGCATTCCGGGCGTTGCCGATGCGCGCATCCAGCAATCGCCGAGCAATCCGACCTTCAACATCGATGTGGACCGCACCCGCGCGCAATATGTCGGCCTCACCGAGCGCGACGTCACCAACAGCCTCGTGGTCAATCTCGCCGGCTCCTCACAGGTCGCGCCGACCTACTATCTCAATCCGGACAATGGCGTGTCCTACTCGATCGTGATGCAGACGCCGCAGTATCAGATCGACTCGCTCAGCGCACTGCAGACGCTGCCGATCACGGCCGCCAGCAATGCGCAGTCGCCGATCCTCGGCGGCATCGCCGACATCAAGCGCTCGGTCTCAAGCGCGGTGGTGTCGCAATACGACATCCAGTCGATGGTGCAGATCTTTGCGACGACCTCGGGCCGCGATCTCGGCGCGGTGTCCAACGACATCCGCCAGGTGATCGCCGACACCGCCAAGGAAGTGCCGAAGGGCTCGTCCGTCGTGCTGCTCGGGCAGGTGCAGACCATGAACAGCGCCTTCACCGGCCTGCTGTTCGGCCTGCTCGGTGCCGTCGTGCTGATCTACTTGCTGATCGTGGTGAACTTCCAGTCCTGGTCCGATCCGTTCGTGATCATCACCGCGTTGCCGGCGGCGCTTGCCGGCATCGTCTGGATGCTGTTCACGACGCAGACGACGCTCTCTGTACCGGCGCTGACAGGCGCCATCATGTGCATGGGCGTTGCCACCGCCAACAGCGTGCTCGTGATCTCCTTTGCCCGCGAGCGCTATGAGGAACTCGGCGATCCCATCGCTGCGGCACTCGAAGCCGGCTTCGTCCGGTTCCGCCCGGTGCTGATGACCGCGCTCGCCATGATCATCGGCATGGCGCCGATGGCCCTGGGGCTGGGCGAGGGCGGCGAGCAGAACGCGCCGCTCGGCCGCGCCGTGATCGGCGGCCTGATCTTTGCAACCTTCGCCACGCTGATGTTTGTTCCCGTGGTGTTCAGCATGGTACACAAGAAACAAGGCGCCAAAGCCGCCGCCTCATTGGAGACTCCGCATGTCGCCCACTGAATCCCGCTCGCCGGTGTCGCACCGGAAACTGGGCATTTTCGGCGTGGTGGCGCTGATTGCGGCAGGCCTCGTGGTCGGCACCGGCATCCGGGCCCGCGAGGATCAGAGCTCCAAGCTGAAGGAATGGACCGACGATCAGGCCGTTCCCAGCGTTGCGGTGACCTTGCCCAACGCCAAGGGCCTCAATTCCACCATCGACCTGCCGGGCCGGCTGGAAGCCTACTATCGCGCCCCGATTTTCGCGCGCGTGTCCGGTTATCTGAAGAGCTGGAGCGCGGACATGGGTGCCCGCGTCAAGGCTGGCGATGTGATCGCCGAGATCGAGGCGCCCGACCTCGACCAGCAGCTCCTGCAGGCCCGTGCCGACCTCGCCAGCCAGCAGGCCAGCGCCAGGCTGTCGGAAGCAACCCTCAACCGCCGCAAGACGCTGGTCGCCTCCAACTTCGTCTCCGCGCAGGAGATCGACGAGCGCACTGCCGATCTCTCCAACAAGAACGCCGCAGTCAATTCAGGCAAGGCCAATGTCGAGCGCCTCGAGGCGCTGGCCGGCTACAAGAAGATCACCGCGCCCTTCGACGGCATCGTCACCGCGCGCGACACCGATGTCGGCGCGCTGATCAATGCCGGCGGCGGCTCGGGTCCGGCGATGTTCGTGATCTCCGACATCACCAAGCTGCGCGTCTACGTCAACGTCCCCCAGAACTACGTGCCGGCGATCAAGATTGGCGCCAAGGCCAACATTACCCTGCCGGAATATCCGAACCGGAATTTCCAGGCGACGGTTGAGGCATCCTCGCAGGCCGTCGACGTCGCTTCCGGTACTACGCGCATGCAGCTCCGGCTCGACAATTCGAACGGCGAGCTGATGCCCGGCGGCTATGCCAGCGTGAAGCTGAGCCTGCAGCGCGATTCCGCGCCGCTCAGCATTCCCGCCAGCGCGCTGATCTTCAACGGCAGCGGCCTGCGCGTCGCGACCGTCGGCGCCGACGACAAGGTGCTGTTCAAGCCGGTGACGATCGCGCGCGACCTCGGCCGCGAGATCGAGCTCGCATCGGGGATCGCTGCGGATGACCGCGTCATCACCGCTCCGCCGGACGGTCTTTCCGACGGCGATGCGGTGCGAGTGGTCGGCGCCGGCGCCAAGGGCAAGCCGGCAACCGCCTCCGAGAAGCAGCCGCCGAAGAGCTAGGGGAGTCTCGTGCCCCGGACGCAGCGCAGCACGCAGTGATGCGCTGCTGAGCCGGGGCCCATATCTCTGCTGTACCGCGTGTAGCTTTCTGAGTCCCGGCTCTGCGGAGCGGCATTGCATGCCACACCGCGTCCGGGGCACGCGATCATACCACACGCCACTCCGGCACGCCATCCGCGGCTATCGTGATCTCGCCGAGTGACCCCACCGGCGTACGATCCATGTTGAGCAGATGCGCCAGCGTCGCCGTGTCGCTCGCGGGAATCCGCGCCAGCGTGCGCCGGTTATTTTCCGTCCGCAGCATCACCACGCCGTGCTCGGCATCACCGCCGCGGCCGTAGAGCACCGTAAAGCTCTCCACCTTGCCCTTGCCCGAGGCGTCCGTGACGAAATCAGGCACCGCGCGCTTGTTGCGGTCGGCTTCGCCTTGCACGCTCGTCTCCTGCGCCAGCGCTTCGCGCGGCGGTGCCTTCGCCACCACCAGCGCGTGATGCTTGGTGACGAAGCCGCCCTGGCCATAGAGCAGGCCAAGCCTGGCGCCATCGCGCACCCGCCGCACCATCGCGCAGGCCGCATGCGTCATGTAGGTGTTGAGCGGCGCGCCGAAGAAGGTGAGGCCGCCGGTCACGGTCGGCTGCACGTCGGCACCGAGGCCCAGCGTCCGCCGCGCCATCTTGGGCACGCAGGGGAAGCAGCTATAGAGCTCGATCGCATCGAACTTTCTGCCGTCGCCGCCGGCGAGGTCCATCACGCATCTGAGCACCGCGTTCTGCGGATGGCTTTCGTGGAACTGGTCGCGCAGGAGATAGTCGCGCGGCTCTTCCGCCGAGGCGCCGCCGAGCGGGTAGACCAGCTTGTCCTCGGCAATTCCGGCCGCGCGGGCCTTGGCCAGGCTCGTGAGCAGCAGCGCGCCGCCCATGTTGACGCTGGGATTGGCGACCATGAGCTTGTTGTAGGGCCACGCGATCAGGCGATTGTCCGCCGTCGGTGTCGTGATCTCCTCCGGCGCATAGCGCCGCTTCAGCCAAGCGTTGGGATTTTGCGCGGCCGCTTCCGAATAGCGCGACCACAGCGTGCCTGACTCCGCCATCGCCTCACGCGGCGTCTGGCCCCAATGGGCGGAGGAGGCGGCCTCGTAGAACGGATAGACGGTGACGGGGCGGAACACGCCGAGCGTCACGGCCAGCGGCTTCTGAAACGCCGCGCCGCGCTTGGGCTCCTCGACGTCATGCGCGAACGGCGTCCACGGCAGTTTGGCGCCGGCGCGCTCCGCCTTGGTCGCGGTCGACTGCGCCTCGGCGCCGCAGACCGCCGCGACCGCGCACTCCCCGCGCGCAATGCGTTTTGCTGCCTCGTGGATGTAACGGATCGGGCTCTCGCCGCCGACTGGACCGTAATAGCAATGGGACGGCGTGATGCCGAGGCGTTGCGCCAGAAGCTTCTCGGGATCGCGATAACGCCAGCTCAGGAAATTGACGACGTCGAGCGACTGCACCTCGCCCAGCAGCCTTGCGCCGGTGTCCTGCTCGGCGCGCCGCAGCGCCTGTTCGAGCAGATCGAGCGGCTCCAGGCCCGCGGTGATCTCCTTCGGGCGGTCGACGATCTCGCCGATGCCGACGATGACGGGGATGCGGTCTTCGGGGATGTGAGTCTTGGTCATTTCTTCTTGCTTCACGTTTCAGATTCTTGGCACGCCGTCGTCCTTCGAGGGCCGCTGAAGAAGCGGCCACCTCCAGCGACAATAGCTTCGCCATTGCGCGGGGATGACGGCTACGGATACAGCGTCATCCTGAGGTGCGAGGCCGGCGGCGCAGCGCGCCGTCGGGCGAGCCTCGAAGGATGGGCCGCGCACACCGTCACTCCGCCACCAGCGCATTCATGTGCTCGACGGCTTCGGCGAACTCTTCCTTGAACTCCTGCACGACGGCGCCGGCCGATTTCACGCTGTCGATCAGGCCGACGCCTTGGCCGACGAAATAGCTGACGAGATCGCGCGCCTTGGCGTTGCCGCTCGCAGCGGCACGATCGATCGAGTTGAAGGCATCGCGGCTGATGATGCTCTGCAGCGGCATCGGCAGCGCGCCCGGGCTTTCCGGCGCGCGGTCCCAGGCATCGGTCCAGACCGAGCGGAGCTGCCGCGCCGGTTTTCCGGTGCGGCCCTTCGAGCGAACGGCATCGCGCGAGGACGCCGCGATCATCTTCTCGCGGAAGATCTCGGTGGTCTCGGCTTCCACGGTCGCAAGCCACACCGAGCCGGTCCAGGCGCCGGCGGCGCCCATCGCCATGCACGCCGCCATCTGCCGGCCCGTCATGATGCCGCCGGCTGCCAGCACCGGCACGTCGCGGATATTCTTGATCGCCTTGATCACCTCCGGCACCAGCACCATGGTCGAGACCTCGCCGCAATGTCCGCCGGCTTCGGTGCCCTGCACCACGAGGATGTCGACACCGGCTGCGACCTGGCGTAGCGCATGCTCCTTGGCGCCGACGAGGGCTGCCACCGGCACGCCGTGCTTCTTGCCCATCTCGATCATCGCCTTCGGCGGCACGCCCAGCGCGTTGGCGATCAGGCGGATCGGATGATTGAAGGAAACCTCGAGCAGTTGAAGCGCTGTCTTCGCATCGAACGGCTGCGGCTGATTGTCGGCGACCTCAGTGGTGGTCAGATCGATATCGTACTTCTTCAGGAGATTGCGCGTGTAGGCACGGTGCTCCTGCGGCACGCGCGCCTCCAGGCTCTTCCAGGTGACGTCCTTCTCGCCCGATGTCGAGATGTTCTCGGGGATCAGCACGTCGATGCCATAAGGCTTGCCGTCGATGTGATCGTCGATCCATTTCAGCTCGCGTTCGAGCGTATCCGGCGTGTGCACCGTCGCACCCAGCACACCGAACCCGCCGGCGCGGCTGACGGCGGCGACGACGTCGCGGCAATGGCTGAAGGCGAGCAGCGGGAACTCGATCCCCAGCATGTCGCAGATCGGCGATTTCATGGCTCTCTCCCGGCGGCGTTCGACGACGCTAGCTCATCGTCGCCTGCGATGCCATGCCGGATTCGGCCCTGCATCTTGCGTGCAGACGCCGCGCGACGACCAGCCATTCCGCTGCATAAAATATGCCGGCGAGGGGCCGCCGACTTGCCCCTTGCGCTTTCGGTGATGTCAGAGAATGCTGGCTCTCAACAATAGAAAACAATCAGGGAGTGCCATCGATGTCGTCAGCGCAAGCGTATCAGGCTAAAGGCACCGAGGCCTACGACGTGGTCGTCGTCGGCGCAGGCTTCGCCGGCATGTACATGCTGCATCGCCTGCGCGGGCTCGGCTTCTCAGTGCGCGTCTTCGAGCAGGGGGGCGGCGTCGGCGGCACCTGGTACTGGAATCGCTATCCTGGCGCGCGTTGCGATGTCGAGAGCATGCAATATTCCTACTCGTTCTCGGAGGAGCTGCAGCAGGAATGGGACTGGAGCGAGCACTACGCCCCACAGCCGGAGATTCTGAAATACGCCAACCACGTCGCCGACCGTTTTGATCTTCGCCGCGATATCCAGTTCAACACGCGCGTCGAGCGCGCCGTGTTCGATGAACGCGAGAAGATCTGGTCGGTGACGACGTCCGACGGCAAGACAGTCTTGGCGCAGTTCGTCGTGCTCGCCACCGGCTGCCTTTCCAACGCGCGCAAACCCGACATCGAGGGTCTCGGGAGTTTCAAGGGGCCGGTCTATCACACCGGCAACTGGCCGCATGAAGACGTCGACTTCACGGGCTTGCGCGTCGGTCTGATCGGCACGGGATCGTCGGGCATCCAGTCGGCCCCCGTCATTGCGGAGCAGGCCAAGCATCTCACCGTGTTTCAGCGCACGGCGAATTTCTCGATCCCCGCCCGCAACGCCGCGCTGACCGACGAGGAGCGCGACGCGTTCCGCAAGAAGTATCCGGAGATCCGTCAGTTCGCGCGCGAGAACACGCGCAACGGCATCTATGCCGAGCAGCCCGATCGCGGCGCGCTCGACGACAACGACGAGACCAGAAACGGCAAGTATGCGGCGCGCTGGGAGCGGGGCGGGCTGACCTTCATGTATGTCTACAACAATCTCGGTCTTGACCGGGCGGCCAACGACACGGCGGCGAACTTCGTTCGCGGCAAGATCGCCGAGATCGTGAAGGACCCCGAGACCGCAAGACTGCTTCAGCCGAACAGCCATCCGATCGGCACCAAGCGCATCTGCATCGACACCGATTATTTTGCGACCTTCAACCGGCCGAACGTCTCGCTGGTCGACATCAAGACCAACCCGATTGAAAAGATCACCGCAAGCGCCGTGCGCGTCGCCGGCGTGGATCACGAGGTCGACGCCCTGGTGCTGGCGACGGGCTTCGACGCCATGACCGGCTCGGTCGCCAAAATCGATATTAGCGGCCGCAGCGGACAGACCCTGAACCAGAAATGGGCGGAGGGGCCGAAGACCTATCTCGGGCTGATGAGCGCAGGCTTTCCGAACCTCTTCATCATCACCGGGCCCGGCAGCCCGTCGGTGCTGTCGAACATGATGGTGTCGATCGAACAACACGTCGACTGGATCGCCGACTGCCTTCGTCACATGCGCGAGCAGGGCCTCGTCACGATGGAGGCGGACCGGGAGGCCGAGGATAAGTGGGTGGCGCACGTCAACGAGGTCGCCAGCGGCACGCTCTATCCGCAGGCCAACTCCTGGTACATGGGCGCCAACATCCCCGGCAAGCCGCGGATCTTCATGCCCTATATCGGCGGCGTCGGCGTCTACCGCCGGATCTGCGACGAGGTCGCGGCGAAGGGATATGAGGGATTTTTGATGGAGGCCGAGGTGCAGCCGCGCAGAGCGGTGACCGGCTAGGCGGATGCATGACGCCGGCCTGAGGCCCGCGCCGGACGCAGAGCCGGCGGGGCTTGCTATCGGCCGTCCGCGGGCTAATTAATGCACGCGCATCTTTTTGCCGGAGCCCCCGCATGACCGACGCCCCCGTCTACGTGCCGCCCAAAGTCTGGACCTGGAACAAGGAGAATGGCGGGCAGTTCGCCAGCATCAACCGCCCCATTGCCGGCCCCACCCACGACAAGGAGCTGCCGGTTGGCAAGCATCCGCTCCAGCTCTATTCGCTGGCGACGCCGAACGGGGTGAAGGTCACCGTGATGCTGGAGGAGCTGCTGGCACTCGGCCACAAGGGTGCCGAATATGACGCCTGGCTGATCAGAATAGGCAACGGCGACCAGTTCGGCAGCGGCTTTGTCGACATCAACCCGAACTCGAAAATTCCGGCGCTGATGGATCGCTCCGGTCCGGAGCCGATCCGGGTGTTCGAGTCCGGCTCGATCCTGTTCTACCTCGCCGAGAAGTTCGGCGCCTTCCTGCCGAAGGACATCAAGGCCCGCACCGAAGCGATGTCCTGGCTGTTCTGGCAGATGGGCAGCGCGCCCTATCTCGGCGGCGGTTTCGGCCACTTCTACGCCTACGCGCCGTTCAAGATCGAATACGCCATCGATCGCTTCGCGATGGAGACCAAGCGCCAGCTCGACGTGCTCGACCGGCGCCTTGCCGACAACGAGTACCTCGCGGGCAAGGAATACACCATCGCCGACATCGCGGTGTGGCCCTGGTACGGCGCGCTCGCGAAGGGGCTGGTCTACGGCGCCGGCGAATTCCTGTCGGTGCAGGATTACAAGAACGTGCAGCGCTGGACCGACCAGATCGCGCAGCGCCCCGCCGTGAAGCGCGGCCGCATGGTCAACCGCGTCTCCGGCGATCCCGCCAGCCAACTCCACGAGCGCCACGACGCCGGCGATTTCGAGACCAAGACGCAGGACAAGCTCGCACCCGTGACGTGAGCTATTTCTTCACCTCCCCCCGCTTGCGGGGAGAGGTCGGATCGCCTCGGCGATGCGAAGCATCGTCCGGTGCGATCCGGGTGAGGGGGTACAGGTCTCGCATAGATCTCCCGTGGGGAGAGAAGCCCCTCACCCCAACCCTCTCCCCGTAAGAACGGGGCGAGGGGGCGCACCTTCGCTGCGGCTTTACTTCCCCTTCGCCCCTTCCGCTGCCGGAAACACGACGCGATCATCCGTGCGGCAGTACCGGTCGGCGAACATGCGGCCGATCGGGTGATAGCGGTCCATATGCACCCGCATCGCCTTGTCGTCCCAGAGCTCGTCGCGGATGTGGAAGTGGATGCCTTCGCCCATGATCAGGCGGCGATCGTCGTTGACATCGATCATCTTCCAGAGCTTGCACTCCATCGCCCAGGGCGTGTCGGCGAGACGGGGCACGGCGATCTTCGTCGAGGGCGCGAGCCTCAAGCCGAGATAGTCCGGTTCGCCGATTTCAGGTGGAAAGTCGCCGCTCGACTCATGCATGGCCCTCGCCAGCGGCTCGTCGGCGAGATTGACCACGAACTCGCCGGTGCGCTGGATGTTCAGGAAGGTGTCCTTGTCCTGGCCATTCGGTTTGCGGTTCGCCGCGAACATGCAGAGCGGCGGATCCTCGCAGAAGGCGTTGAAGAAGCTGAACGGTGCGGCGTTGACGACGCCGGTCGGCCCCACCGACGTCACCCACGCGATCGGCCGCGGCAGGATGAAGGACGTCAGCACCTTGTAGCGCTCGCGTGGCGTCAGGTCGCTGGCGGCGTATTCCATGAGGGCTCCGTGGGAGGGCTTGCTGTCTTCCACCTCGCCCCGCTTGCGGGGAGAGGTCGGATCGCCTCGGCGATGCGAAGCATCGTCCGGTGCGATCCGGGTGAGGGGGTACAGGTCTCTCGACCATCTTATCCGTGGAGAGAAGCCCCTTACCCCACCCCTCTCCCCGTAAGAACGGGGAGAGGGAGAGGAGAGACCTTTACGCCATGCTCAGCTCGTGGCGACCCACGACCATCCAGTGCACCTCGTCCGGACCATCGGCGAAGCGCAGATGCCGCACGTCCTGGTACATCTCGGCGAGCGGGGTCCAGTGCGAGATGCCGGTGGCGCCGTGCATCTGGATCGACTGGTCGATGATCTTGCAGGCGCGCTCCGGCACCATGGCCTTGACCATGGAGACCCAGACGCGCGCTTCCTTGTTGCCGAGCACGTCCATCGCCTTGGCGGCCTTGAGCACCATCAGCCGCATCGCCTCGATCTCGCAGCGCGCCTGCGCGATGATCTGCATGTTGCCGCCGAGATGGGCGATCTTCTTGCCGAAGGCTTCGCGGGTGAGGCCACGCTGCACCATCAGATCCAGCGCCTTCTCGGCCTTGCCGATGGTGCGCATGCAGTGATGGATGCGGCCGGGGCCGAGGCGGAGCTGCGAGATCTCGAAGCCGCGGCCTTCGCCGAGCAGCATGTTCTCCTTAGGGACCCGCACATTGTTGAAGCGCATGTGCATGTGACCGCGCGGGGCGTGGTCCTGCCCGAACACGTACATGGGGCCGAGCACCTCGACGCCGGGCGTGTCGCGCGGCACCAGGATCTGCGACTGCTGCTTGCTCGGCGCCGCATCGGGATTGGTCTTCACCATCACGATGAGGATCTTGCAGCGCGGATCACCCACGCCGGAGATGTAATACTTCTCGCCGTTGATGACCCATTCGTCGCCGACGAGTTTTGCGGTGGTCGAGATGTTCTTGGCATCGGAGGAGGCGACGTTCGGCTCGGTCATGACATAGGCCGAGCGGATCTCGCCGTTCATCAGCGGCTTCAGCCACTTCTCCTTCTGCTCCTTGGTGCCGACGCGCTCCAGCACCTCCATGTTACCAGTGTCCGGCGCCGAGCAGTTCATGGTTTCGGACGCCAGCGGGCTCTTGCCGAGCTCGGCCGCGATATAGGCGTAGTCCAGGTTCTTCAGGCCCTGGCCGGTTTCGTCATCGGGCAGGAAGAAGTTCCAGAGGCCTTCCTGCTTGGCCTTGTTCTTGGCCTTTTCCAGCACCTCGAGCTGCTTGGGCGTAAAGCTCCAGCGATCCTCCTTGCCTTCGCCGGCCTTGGCGAATTCGATCGACATCGGCTCGACGGTGTCGCGGATGAACTTCTTGACGTGATCGTAGAGCGGCCGGACCTGGTCCGACATCCTGAGGTCGTTGAGCTCGTCGCCGGGATTGAGGGTGTAGTTGGTGGTGCGGGGTATGTAGGCGTGCTTTGTCATTGTTCCTCCCGGGGGCACTGAGATCGCGTTGGCCGGGAGAATAGTCGCAGCGCCGCTAAAGTGCGAGCGCGTATTTTCTCACGCAAGCCATGCCACGCGATGGAATTTCGCGAGGATGTTTGAAATGTTGTTTGAACGGGGCAGGTCGAGATCTGTAGCCCGGATGGAGCGAAGCGCAATCCGGGACAGAGTCAGCTTTAGCGCAACCCAGATTACGCTTCGCTCCATCCGGGCTACGGTATCCAACTGTGCGCGCTAGCTCAGTTCGGCATCCGATGCATCGCGCAGATCTTGTTGCCGTCGAGGTCGCGCAAATACGCAAGATAGAGCTTGCCGCCGGGACCCTGGCGCACGCCGGGCGGATCCTCGATCGACACGCCGCCGGCCGCAATGCCGGCTGCATGCCACGCATCGACCTGCGCCGGCGAATTGCAGGAAAAGCCGATGGTCCCGCCGTTCGCGCATGTCGCGGGCTCGCCGTTGATCGGCTTCGACACCGAGAACACGCCGGTCTTGGTGATGTAGAAGATGCGGTGGCCATCAACCCGCGCGGGGCGCACCTCGAGCGTGCCGAGCAGCGTGTCGTAGAACGTCTTGGCCTTGTCGAGATCGTTGGTGCCGATCATGATGTGTGAGAACATTTGCCCATTCCCCTCAGAGTTTGTAGCCCGGATGGAGCGCAGCGAAATCCGGGTCTTGCTTGCTTTGGCTGATCCCGGATTGCGCTACGCTCCATCCGGGCTACGAACCTAAATCAGAACGCCGTATAGCCGCCGTCGATCACGAACGTATCGGCGGTGTGATAGGACGAAGCCTTGCTCATCAGATACACAGCGATGCCGCCGAAATCGGATGCCTCGCCGAAGCGCCGCATCGGAATGCGCGGCATCACATTGGCGACGAACTTTTCGTTGGCCATGATGCCCGCGGTCATGTCGCTCTTGATCCAGCCGGGTAGGATGGCGTTGGCGGTGACGCCGTGGCGGGCGAGCTCGACGCCGAGCGCGCGCACCAACGCGTTGATGGCGGCCTTGGTCGCCGCATAATGCTCATTGCGCGCGGTGCCGAAGATCGAGGCGAGGCTCGAGGTCGCGACCAGCCGGCCGAAGGGATCGCCGGCATTGGCGCGCTCGGTCATGTGTTTTGCGGCAACCTGGAACGCGTGAAACACGCCGTCGAGATTGGTCGCGAACATCGTGCGCCATTCCTCCTCGGTGCGCTCGATGAAGGACCTGCGGCCGCCGCCGCCGATGCCGGCATTGGCGAAGCAGCCGTCGACACGTCCGAAGGTGTCGAGCGTCGCCTTCATCGCGGCGTTGACCGAGGCCGGGTCGGTGACGTCGCAGACGCGGCTATCGACCTTGCCCGGAAGGCCCGCCATGCTCGCGGCAGCGGCCTTGTTCTTGTCAGCATTGCGGCCCCAGATCGAGACGTTGCAGCCCTGGCCGGCGAGCGCCTGTGCGATGCCGAGCCCGATACCGCCATTGCCGCCGGTGATCACCGCGACGCGGCCGGAAAGATCGAAAAGGTTCATGGCGCGTTTCCTGTTTTGGCAAGGTTTCTTGGCGAGGTCTCTTGGCAAGGTTTCTTGGCATGCCGCGCGTCAGCCGGTGCGCGCAAGATCATGCGATATGACGGTGGGGTATGCTTTCGTCACCATGGACAAGACCGCGCCAAAAATCAAATATGCGCCCAGGCAAAACTAATTCCGGCCTGCGAAACTGATGCAGGCGGCAACTGACGAGGAAACGATGCAGTTCAAACACGTCACGCTCGATTTCGATGGCTCGGTCGCGATCCTCAAGCTCGACCATCAGGAGGTGATGAACGCGGTCTCCATGGACATGCTGGGCGGGCTCTCCGAAGCGCTCGACGCGATCGAGGAGAAGAAGGACGAGGTGCGCTGCATCGTGCTGACCGGTGCGGGGCGGGCGTTCTGCACCGGCGCGAATCTGCAGGGCCGCAACAATCAGTCGAAGAAGACCAAGGCCGGCCTGACGCTGGAGACCGGCTTTCATCCCTTCCTGCGCCGCATCCGCAATCTGCACTGCCCGATCATCACGGCGGTGAACGGGCCGGCAGCGGGCGCCGGCATGAGCTTCGCGCTGCTCGGCGACATGATTTTGTGCGCGCGTTCCTCCTACTTCCTTCAGGCCTTCCGGCGTATCGGTCTCGTGCCGGATTGCGGCTCGACCTGGCTGCTGCCGCGCCTCGTCGGCCGTGCCCGCTCGATCGAATTGTCGCTGATGGGCGAGCGGCTGCCGGCCGAGAAGGCGCTGGAATGGGGCCTCGTCAACCGCGTCTATGACGACGGCGCGCTGATGGAAGAGGCGATGAAGCTCGCGCGCGATCTCGCAAGCGGCCCGACGGTGGCGCTGTCGCTGATCCGCAAGCTCTATTGGGACAGCCCCGAAAACTCCTTCGAGGAGCAGCTCAATCTCGAATTCCAGTGCCAGCTCCGCGCCGGCGACACGGAAGATTTCCGCGAAGGCGTCGGCGCCTTCCTGGAGAAGCGTCCGGCACAGTTTAGGGGCAAATGATCGAGGCCGAGCTTTCGCGCAGCGTGGTGCGCTGGTGTCCTGGTGCGACCGGCGTCACCGGCGCGGCGCGGCTGTCGGGTGGCGCCAGCCAGGAGACCTGGCGCTTCGACATCGTGCATCCCGATGGGCCGGTCGGCGCGATCCTGCGCCGCTCGCCGAAAGGCTATGGCGCCGCGCCGACGCGGGCGGCGGGCCTTGCGGCCGAAGCGCAACTGATGCAGCTAGCCTTCGAGGCCGGCGTGCCGTCGCCACGCGTGCTGCATGTGCTGACGCCGGAAGACGATCTCGGCACCGGCTTCATCATGCAGCGGGTCGAGGGCGAGACCATCGCCCGCAAGATTCTGCGCGATGACGAATTCGCGGCGGCGCGGCCGCATCTGGCGCGGCAGATCGGCGGCGTGCTGGCGGGACTGCACAGGCTGCCGCTGGACAAATTGCCCGCGTTGCGCAACCGCTCCGCGACCCAGGAGATCTCCGAGTTCGAGCGCGATTATCGCAGCCTGAACTGGCCAAAGCCCGTGTTCGAGCTGGCGCTGCGCTGGCTGCGCGACCACGATCCCGGACCGTCGGCCGAGACCACGCTGGTGCATGGCGATTTCCGCAACGGCAATCTCATCATTGGGCCTGATGGTGTCCGCGCGGTGCTGGACTGGGAGCTTGCCCATCTCGGCGATCCTATGGAGGATCTCGGTTGGGTCTGCGTCAACTCCTGGCGGTTTGGCGAGGTCGACAAGCCGGTCGGCGGCTTTGGTTCGCGCGAAGATCTGTTCGCCGGCTATGAGGCCGCGGGGCGCAAATGCGATCCTGCCCGCGTGAAATTCTGGGAAGTGATGGGCACGCTGCGCTGGGGCATCATGTGCGGCGGCATGATGCAGCGGTTCCGCGAGGGGCCGGATCATTCCATGGAGCGCGCCATGATCGGCCGCCGTGCGTCCGAGACCGAGATCGATCTCTTACGGCTGCTGGCGCCGCGGGGAGGGTAGGCATGCAGGACGAACCGACACCGATCGAGCTGACCAAGGCGGTCGCCGATTTCCTTCGCAACGACATCACGCCGCTGATCTCCGGCCATCAGGCCTTCAAGCTGCGCGTCGCCGTCAACATCCTCGACCTCGTCACGCGCCAGCTGACGCGGGAGGCGGGGAGCGATGCGAGCGAGGTCGAGCGCCTGCGTGCGCTGCTCGGCATGGACGGCTCGGTGACCGAGCTCAATCGAGCGCTCGCCGAGCGTATCGCAAAGGGCGAGGTCGACCTGGCAACGCCGGGTCTGGCCGAGCATCTGTGGGCAACCACGATGGACAAGCTTGCGGTCGATCAGCCGAACTATGCGTCCTACAAGCGGGAATTGGGGCGCAGTCCGTAGCTTCGTAGCCCGGATGGAGCGAAGCGTAATCCGGGACGGTCGCGCGAAACGATGCCGCGGCCCCGGATTGCGCTTCGCTCCATCCGGGCTACGTCCACTCTCTCCTCCGTCATTGCGAGGAGCGAAGCGACGACGCAATCCAGACCATTTCCGCGGAGGCAGTCTGGATTGCTTCCGCCTTCGCCAGAGGCTTCGGCGGACAAGTCGCTACGCTCGCAATGACGAGGTGTTGAGAGAGCCGCGCCACTCTCTCCGCCGTCATTCCGGGGCGTCGCGCAGCGACGAGCCCGGAATCCATTCATCCACCGTTACTGCCACTCGATGGATTCTCAGATGCGCAATTGCGCATCATAGCTCGCGCCTTGCGGCGCGCCCCGGAATGACGAGCGGGCTACTTCCCCACCCATTTCGGCGGCCGCTTCTCCGAGAACGCCTTCGGCCCCTCGATGTAATCCTGCGAGGCCACCATCGCCTTCACCGCGGGATACTCGCGCTGCTCCTCGATCGCCTGCTCCAGCGACACGGCGAGGCCCTTCTGGATGGTCTGCTTCGAGGCGCGGATCGACATCGGCGAATTCTTGGTGATCATCTCGGCCCAGCGCAGCGCGCCGGCAAGTGCTTCGCCCTGCGGCACCACCTCGTTGATGAAGCCGAGCTCCTGTCCCTCCTTGGCGCTGACATGGCGCGCGGTGAGGATCATGCCCATGGCGCGCTTCAGCCCGATCTGGCGCGGTAATCGATGCAGGCCACCGGCAAGTGCAGCAAGGCCGACCCGTGGTTCAGGGAGCGCGAAGGTCGCATTCTCGGAGGCAATGATCAGATCGCAGGCCAGCGCAATTTCAAAACCGCCGCCCATGGCGACGCCGTTGACCGCGGCGATGATCGGCTTGTCGCAGTCGAAGCGCGCCGTGAGGCCGGCAAAGCCGCCCTTGTCCCAGCCACGCTTGCCGCCCGCTGCCTGCCACTTCAGATCGTTGCCGGCGCAGAACGCCTTGTCGCCGGCGCCGGTGACGATCGCGACCCACTGCTCGGGATCGGCGGAGAAATCGTCAAACACCTTTTGCAGCTCGAAATGCGCGTCGGTGTGCAGCGCGTTGTAGACTTCGGGCCGCGACAGCGTGACGATCGTGATCGGCCCCTTGCGTTCCACCTTTGAGAATTTCAGCTCCATCGCGCGCTCCCGCATTTTCTCGTGAAGGAATATTGGCGTCATACTACCGCGCGGCGGCGCACGAGCACCACCAAATTGCGCAATGCGCCTTGCATCCCTCACACGCCTCGCATTGCTTGACGTTAGCTTGCTTGACTTGGCGGCACACTTCTCACCTTAATCGTACGAAGCAAAAATGCGCCTAGCGCCTTAACACAAAACGAAAAAATCAATCCGGGAGAGAACCGTGGATTTCTCATTGCCTGCCGATCTCGTCGCCTATCTCGGAGAGCTCGACCGTTTCATCGAACGCGAGATCAAGCCGCTGGAAGAGGCCGACGACAACATCCGCTTCTTCGACCATCGCCGCGAATGGGCGCGCACCGATTTCGAGAATGGCGGCCTGCCGCGCCATGAATGGGAAGCGCTGCTGCGCAAGGCCAAGGATCTCGCAGACGCCGCCGGCCATCTGCGCTTTCCGGTGTCGAAGCAATATGGCGGCAAGGACGGCTCCAACCTCTGGATGGCGGTGATCCGCGAGCATTTTGCCGCCAAGGGGCTCGGCCTGCACAACGACCTTCAGAACGAGCATTCGATCGTCGGCAATTTCCCCGTCGTCACCATGCTTGACCGTTACGGCCGCGACGACCAGAAGGCGATGATCGACGGCTCGATCAAGGGCAAGTACCGCATCACCTTTGGCCTGACGGAGCCGCATCACGGCTCGGACGCCACCCACATGGAGACGCGCGCGGTGCCGGCGACCCGCGACAACGTCAAGGGCTGGATCATCAACGGCGAGAAGATGTGGACCACCGGCATGCATGTCGCCACGCATTGCGCGCTGTTCGCCCGCACATCAGGCAATGACGGCGATGCCCGCGGCATCACCTGCTTCCTGGTGCCGGCCAAGAGCCACGGCGTGAAGGTCGAGGAGTACATGTGGACCTTCAACATGCCGACCGACCATCCCCGCGTGAGCTTTACGGACGTGTTCGTGCCGGAAGACGCGCAGTTCGGTGAGGTCGGCCGCGGCCTGTCGCTGGCACAGTGCTTTGTCCACCAGAACCGCATCCGCCAGGCCGCAAGCTCGCTCGGCGCTGCGGTCTACTGCATCAACGAGAGCGTCAAATATGCGCGCGAGCGAAAGCCGTTCGGCAGGGCGCTCGCCGAGAACCAGGCGATCCAGTTCCCGCTGGTCGAGCTCGCGACGCAAGCCGAGATGCTGCGCCTCTTGATCCGCAAGACCGCCTGGGAGATGGATCAGCTCACCGAGGAGCAGATCGAGCGCACGCTCTCCGACCGCGTCTCGATGTGCAACTATTGGGCAAACCGTCTCTGCTGCGAATCCGCCGACCGCGCCATGCAGGTTCACGGCGGCATGGGCTACTCGCGCCACAAGCCGTTTGAGCACATCTACCGCCACCACCGTCGCTACCGCATCACTGAAGGCAGCGAGGAGATCCAGATGCGGAAGGTGGCGGGGTTCTTGTTCGGCTATATGGGGCCGGGGAAGCATTGATTGTCATTGCGAGCGTAGAGGCAATCCAGAATTGTTCCAAAAAGGACAGACTGGATTGCTTCGTCGCAAGCGCTCCTCGCAATGACGGGAGGAGAGAGGCGCGCGTCTGTCTCCACACCGTCATTGCGAGCGAAGCGAAGCAATCCAGAAATGTCGCCGCGAAGGGACTCCGGATTTTTCCTCCCAATGACGATCAATTCACCCGCCGGTCCTTCCCCGCCCAATACGGCTCGCGCAACTGCCGCCGCAGGATCTTGCCTGAGGGATTCCGAGGCAGCGCCGGCAGGAACTCCACGCTCTTCGGCGTCTTGTAGCCGGCGATGCGCTCGCGGGTGAAGTTGATGATGTCGGTGGCGGTCGCCTGCTTGCCGGGCTTCATCACCACCACGGCCTTCACCGCCTCGCCCCATTTCTCGTCGGGAATGCCGATCACCGCGGCTTCGGCGACGTCAGGATGATCGCACAACGCACTCTCGACCTCGGCGGGATAGATGTTCTCGCCGCCGGAGATGATCATGTCCTTGATGCGGTCGTGGATGTAGAGATAACCGTCCTCGTCCATGTAGCCGGCGTCACCCGTGCGCAGCCAGCCGTCGCCGCGCAGCGTCGAGGCGGTTGCCTCCGGCAGATTCCAGTAGCCGGCCATGTTGGAGCCCGAGCGCGTCGCGATCTCGCCGACCTCGCGCGGCGGCAGCGGTTTGCCGTCGGCATCCAGAATAGCGATCTCGACACCCGGCAACGCCTTGCCGGCCGAGCGCATCCGCTCGAGACCCTCGATGTGGTCCTCAGGCGGCAGCGCGACGATCGTGCCCGTGGTCTCCGTCATGCCGTACATCTGCACGAAGCCGCATTTGAAGATCTCGATGCACTCCTTCAGCAGCGCCGCCGGAATCGGCGAGGCGCCGTAGAGTATGTATTTCAGCCGGGAGAAGTCGACCGTCCTGGCGCGCGGCTGCCGCACCACGAACTGCATCGCCGCCGGCACCATGAACAGCTTTGTGATGCCCGACTGCTCGAAGAAATCCAAAACCTTGGTCGGATCGAACTCGCGCGCGATGACGCCGCGGGCGCCGTGGTAGAGCCCCATCACGCCCCAGCCGGAGCCGCCGATGTGGAAGATCGGCATCGCGACCAGCGAGACGTCATCCGTCGACCACCGGTTCCACTCCGGCTTGTCCGCGGCATTACCGGTCTGCACCAGGTTGAGGAAGTTCGCGTGGCTCAGCATCGCGCCTTTCGGCTTGCGTGTGGTGCCCGATGTGTAGAGCTGGATCGCGATGTCCCTGGTGTCGATCGGCACTTTGGGATCGTCGCCGCTCTGCGCATCGCGCCAGTCGGCAAAATCCTGCCATTCCGGCGCGCCGCCTTCGGTGGTGATGACCGTGCGGACG
Organism: Bradyrhizobium sp. 18BD; assembly: GCF_054185225.1. Classification (NCBI taxonomy): domain Bacteria; kingdom Pseudomonadati; phylum Pseudomonadota; class Alphaproteobacteria; order Hyphomicrobiales; family Nitrobacteraceae; genus Bradyrhizobium; species Bradyrhizobium sp. 18BD. The sequence continues at coordinate 26,807 of NZ_JAVAYL010000004.1, forward strand.
CCCGGGAGCTGATCCCTGATCTGCGAGACCTGTGTGATGAATTCCGGCCCGACGAACAGCACCGGCGCCTTGCAGTCGGCAACGATGAAGGCGACCTCGGGTCCCGCGAGCCGCCAGTTCACCGGCGCCATGACGACGCCGGCCTTCATCGCGCCCATCAGCAGTTCGAAATAGAGATCGCTGTTCTTGCCGAGATAAGCGATGCGGTCGCCTTTCTTCACGCCCATCGCGATCAGCGCATTCGCGACCTTGTTGGTCCTGACGTCGAACTCGGCAAAGCTGGTGACGCGGCCCTCGAACTCGTAGGCGGTGGCGTTGCCGCGGCTCGTCGCGCGCTCGCGCACCATGTCGGCGAGATTCGCCAATGGCTGTGTGGTGGACATGTCTCTCCCGTGGCGTTTTGTTTTTATGCCGCGGAGTGTGGCGTCATCCGCGGGCAAAGACAATATGGGAGAGGGCGGGGTATGCGATCACCCCCGCTTCGCCCGGTCCTTCTCGTTCTGCGCCATGATGCTCTCGCGCGCGGTCTTCCAGTCGTCGTCGCTCCAGTCGCGGAGCTGGTAGAAATTACCGCCCATCGCGAGCGCCTGCGCGCCGTCCATGGCGATCGTCTCGCCGGTGATCCAGTCGCAGCCGCCGGAGATCAGGAACACCGCGAGGTTCTGCAGCTCCTCCATGGTGCCGACGCGGCCCATCGGGTTCATCGCCTTGGTGCGCGCGCCGGCTTCGTCGCCCGGCTTGATGCGCTTGCTCATGCCCTCGGTCGGAATCTCGCCCGGCGCGATGGTGTTGAGGCGGATGCCGTAGCGGCCCCATTCGGTGGCGAGCGACATCGTCATGGCGTGGATCGCGGATTTGCTCATCGCCGACGGCACGACGTAGGGCGAGCCGTTGCGCACCCAGGTCACGGTGATCGAGACCACGTTGCCGGGCTGCTTCAACGCGATCCAGCGCTTGCCGACCGCATGCGTCACATAGAACGTGCCGTGCATGACGATGTTGGCGACGGCATCGAAGCCGCGCGGCGACAGCTCCTCGCTGCGCGAGATGAAATTGCCGGCGGCATTGTTGATGAGATCGGTGAGCGGCCCGTCGCGAAAGATGTTCTCGACCATCTCCTCGACCGCGAGCGCGTTGCGGATGTCGACGCCGTGGCTGGTGACGCGGCCGCCATACTGATCCATCAGCTCGGTCGCGGTCTCGTCGCACACGATCTTGCGCCGGCCGCAGATGTGCACCTCGGCGCCGAGCTGAAGGAAGCGCGCCGCCATCGACTTGCCCAGCCCGGTGCCGCCGCCGGTCACGAGAATGCGCCGCCCAGCCAGAAGATTTTCCTTGAACATGGCTGTTTCTCCCGTACGGATTGTCGGTTAATTGGTCGATTGACTAAATCCGGCCGTCAGCTTTCTGTAAAGCGGCACCGAACAAGAACAGGGAGAATTCATCCATGGAAGAGCGCGTCTCGATCTCGATCTCGGAAGGCGTCGCCGACGTGCGCCTGGTGCGTGCCGACAAGATGAATGCGCTCGATCAGGCCATGTTCGAAGCGCTTGTCGCGGCAACCGAGCGGCTTTCGAAGGAAAAAGGCGTGCGCGTCGTGGTGCTCTCCGGCGAAGGCCGCGCCTTCTGCGCCGGTCTCGACATGGGGCGTTTTGCCGCCATGAAGGAGAAAGGCGGCAACGGAATTCCGGGTGGCGAAAATCGTGACCTCACCAAGCGCACGCACGGTCAGGCGAACTTTCCGCAACAAGCGGTATGGGGATGGCGACAGCTTCCGGTTCCCGTGATCGCGGCGGTGCACGGTGTTGCCTTCGGCGGCGGTTTCCAGCTCTCGCTCGGCGCCGACATGCGCTTCCTCGCACCCGATGCGCGGATGTCGGTGATGGAGATCAAATGGGGCCTCGTCCCTGATATGGCGGGCACGCCGATCCTGGCTTCGCTGGTGCGTGACGACATCCTGCGCGATCTCACCTACACCGGCCGCATCTTCTCCGCGCAGGAGGCGATGACCTACGGTCTCGCCACGCGCATTTGCGATGATCCGCGCGCGGCAGCGCTTGAAGTTGCGCGCGAGATCGCCGGCAAGAGCCCCGATGCGATCCGCGCGGCGAAACGCCTGCTCAACAATCTCTCGGTCGATCCCGGCCCGGCGTTGCTGGCGGAGTCCGTCGAGCAGCAGAAGCTGATCGGCAGCGCGAACCAGACCGAAGCAGTGCGCTCCAATCTGGAGAAGCGCGCCGCGAAGTATGCGGACTAGTAACTCCCCGTCATTCCGGGGCGCCGCGTAAGCGGCGAGCCCGGAATGACGGGTGAGATTGTGGCAAAACTGTTCAACCCGACGAAAGATCGGAATTCAACAAATGAGCGAAACGTCCAACTTCCTCGGCATCGTCTCCGGCGACCGCCGCCGTTCCCACACCGACGTCGCCGCCCGCGCCGACCGCATCGCCTCCGGCCTCGCCAAAATCGGCGTCAGGCAGGGCGATTGCGTCTGCATGCTGATGCGTAACGACATCGCCTTCCTGGAGGCCGCCTATGCCGCGATGCGGCTGGGTGCCTATGGCGTGCCGATCAACTGGCACTTCAAGCCGGAGGAGATTAACTACATCCTTGGTGATACCGGCACGTCCGTGCTGATCGGCCATGCCGACATGCTGCACGCCTTGCGCGATGCGATCCGTGAGGGCGTCACCGTGCTCAGCGTGCCGACGCCGCCGGAGATCTTGTCCAACTACAAGATCGATCCCGATCAGTTGAAGACGCCGGATTTCGCGATCGATCTCGAATCCTGGCTCGCACAATTCCAGCCCTATGACGGCCCGGTCGTGCCGCAGCCCATGAACATGATCTACACCTCGGGCACCACAGGCCATCCCAAGGGCGTGCGGCGGAATGCGCCGACGCCGGATCAGCAGGCAGCCGGCGAGCGCATGCGCGCGATGATCTATGGCTTGAAGCCCGGCGCCCGCGCGATCCTGCCGGGGCCGCTCTATCACTCCGCACCGAATTCGTTCGGCATTCGTGCCGGCAAGCTCGGCGGCGTGCTGGTGCTGATGCCGCGGTTCGAGGCGGAACAGTTCCTGGAGCTGATCGAGCGGTACAAGATCGACACCATCTTCATGGTGCCGACCATGTTCATCCGCCTGATGAAGCTGCCGGAGGAAGTCCGCAGGAAGTATGACGTCTCCTCGCTCCGCCACATCATTCATGCCGCCGCGCCGTGTCCGGCCGACGTCAAGCGCGCCATGATCGAATGGTGGGGCCCGGTGATCTACGAATTCTACGGCTCGACCGAATCCGGCGCCGTGACCTTCGCGACCTCCGAGGATGCGCTGAAGAAGCCGGGCACGGTCGGCAAGATCTCGCCCGGCGCCGAGCTGCGCTTCATCGGCGATGACGGTCGCGTGCTGGGTGTGGGCGAGATCGGCGAGATCTATTCACGCATGGCCGGGATGGCCGATTTCACCTACCACAGCAAGCCCGAGAAGCGCGCCGAGATCGACCGCGATGGTTTCATCACCTCCGGCGATGTCGGCTATATCGACGAGGACGGCTACGTCTTCATCTGCGACCGCAAGCGCGACATGGTGATCTCGGGTGGCGTCAACATCTACCCGGCGGAGATCGAGTCGGTGCTGCACGCCGTGCCCGGCGTGCACGATTGCGCGGTGTTCGGCATCCCCGATGCCGAGTTCGGCGAGGCACTGATGGCGGTGGTCGAGCCGCAAGCCGGCATCACGCTCGATGCGTCCGATGTGCGTGCAAGGCTGAAGACGTCGCTCGCCGATTACAAGGTGCCGAAACACATCGAGATCCGCAGGGGGCTGCCGCGCGAAGATTCAGGAAAGATCTTCAAGCGCCGCCTGCGCGATCCCTATTGGGAGCAGGCGGGGCGGAAGATTTGAAAGTCCGTAGCCCGGGTGAGCGAAGCGATACCCGGGGCGGTGAGAGTTGAGGTCCCGGATGTCGCTGCGCTCATCCGGGCTACAAAAGAGGGGACTCCCATGAGCGATGCGGCAAGCGAGACCGAAGAAGTGCTCTACGAGGTCGCCGACCACATCGCGACCATCACGCTGAACGCGCCGGAGCGCATGAACACGATCTCCGGCCCGATGCTGAACGATCTGGCGCGGCTCCTCACCGAAGCCAACGAGGACAACAACATCCGCGTCGTCATCCTCACGGGCAAGGGCAGGGCGTTCTGCGCCGGCCTCGACCTGCGGAGGGAGCGCGACGGTAACGGCCTCAGCGCTGCGTCTTCGCCGACCACGATCAACCTGCGCAACACGCCGCCGACGGTGTTGCAGGCGATGGACAAGCCGACCATCTGCGCCGTCAACGGCGGCGCGGCCGGCTACGGCATGGACACCGCGCTCGGCTGCGACATCCGCATCATGGCGGAATCCTCGAAGCTCGCCGCGGCCTTCGTCAAGCGCGGCGTGGTGCCGGAATCCGGCGGCACCTGGCTGCTGCCGCGCATGCTCGGCTGGGCCAAGGCCTCCGAGCTGATCCTCACCGGGCGCACGCTCAGCGCGCGCGAGTGCCTGGACTGGGGTCTCGCCAACGAGGTCGTGCCGGATGCCGAGCTGATGAACCGCGCGTATGCCGTCGCCCGCGAAATCGCCGCCAACGCGCCGCTCGCGGTGCAGGCCTCCAAGCGCATGATGCGGATGGGCCTCAACGAAAACTTCCACGACCACGTCCATCACGTCTATCTCCAGCTCCTGCCGCTGTTCAAAACCCAGGACATGGCCGAAGGCATGAAGGCCTTCATGGAGAAGCGCGAGCCGAAGTTCGAGGGGAAGTAGTTTGTAGCCCGGGTGAGCGAAGCGATACCCGGGACAGTGAGCGGCAAAGCCCCGGATGTCGCTACGCTCATCCGGGCTACGACAACCATGGTGTGAAAGCGGACCTGCCCCTACACCAGCTCCCCGCCCACGAACAGCAGGAACGATCGTCCCGGCACCTTGTAGATGCTGTCGAACTCGAACCGCGCGCCGGATGCGCCGTCGCCGATATTGGTGTCGAGCAGCAATGACCAGCATGGGCCCGCCGTGGTACGCGGCAGCTTGAAGTCGACCTCGCCCTCAAAACTGTTGAGGATGATCAGCACGCTGTCGTCCTCGCCATGGCGCGCGATCGCGGTTTTTCGCGCACGGCCGTCGAGCACGACGCCGAAGCATTTCAGCCAGCCGCTCTCCCAGTCGGCGCTCGACATCTCGCTGCCATTGGCATTGACCCAGACGGCGTCGCGGATGTCGAGCTTCGCGTCGTGCACGCCGGTGAGGAAGCGGCTGCGGCGCAGGATCGGATAGTCGCGCCGGAGCTGGATCACGCGTTTGGTGAAGGCGAGCAGCTTTTGCGAATCCTCGCCCATGCTCCAGTCGAACCAGGAGATGTCGCTGTCCTGGCAATAGGCGTTGTTGTTGCCCAGCTGGGTACGGCCGAATTCGTCGCCGCCGAGCAGCATCGGCGTGCCCTGCGAGAGCAGCAGGGTCGCCAGCATGTTGCGCTTCTGCCGCTCACGCAGGGCGATGATCTCAGTGTTGTCGGTCGGGCCTTCGACTCCGCAATTCCAGGAGCGGTTGGTGGAATTGCCGTCACGGTTGCCTTCGCCATTGGCCTCGTTGTGCTTGTCGTTGTAGCTCGCCCAGTCGTTCAGCGTGAACCCGTCATGTGCGGCGATGAAATTGACGCTGGCCCATGAGCGCCGGCCGCCCCAGCGGTTGAAGATGTCGCCTGAGCCGAGCAGCCGCGTTGCGAGCGCGGACGGCGGCGCCTCGCCGCGCCAATAGTCGCGCACGGTGTCGCGGTATTTGTCGTTCCACTCCGCCCAGCCGGGCGGGAAGCCGCCGACCTGGTAGCCGCCGGGCCCGCAGTCCCAGGGTTCGGCGATCAGCTTGACGGTGGACAGCAGCGGATCCTGGTCCATCGCCTTCAGGAAGCCGCTCTGCTCGTCGAAGCCGTAGACCTCGCGGGCCAGAATGGTGCCGAGATCGAAGCGGAAGCCGTCGATATGCATGTGGCCGGCCCAGTAGCGCAGCGAATCCATCACCATCTGGATCACGCGCGGATGGGAGAGGTTGACGGTGTTTCCGGTGCCGGTGTCGTTGATGTAATAGCGCCGCCGGTCCGGCAGCAGGCGATAATAGCTCGCATTGTCGATGCCCTTGAAGGACAGCGTCGGCCCGAGCTCGTTGCCTTCGGCGGTGTGGTTGTAGACGACGTCGAGGATCACCTCGAGGCCTGCGCCGTGAAGCTTCGACACCATCTCCTTGAACTCGCGCAGGCTGTTCGGCACGTCCGATGCGTAGCGCGGGTCGGGCGCGAAGAAGCCGATGGTGTTGTAGCCCCAATAGTTGACGAGGTTCTTCCTCAGAAGATTGTCGTCGTTGATGAACGAATGGATCGGCAGCAGCTCGATCGAGGTCACGCCGAGCGATGTCAGGTGTGCGATCAGCTCCGGCGCGGCGAAACCGGCATAAGTGCCGCGAAGGTTCTCGGGCACAGCGGGGTGCTTCTTGGTAAAACCCTTGACGTGGGTTTCGTAGACAATGGTCTCGTCCCAATGGACGTTCTGCCGCGCGGCCTCGGCCTGCCAGTCGAAATCAGGATCGACCACGACGCATTTCGGCATGAACGGCGCGCTGTCGCGCTCGTCGAAGCTGAGGTCGTCGCCGGTCTCCATCTTGTAGCCGAACACGGCCGGATTCCAGGTCAGGCTCCCGGCATGCGCGCGGGCATAGGGATCGAGCAGCAGCTTGTTGGGATTGAAGCGATGGCCGGCGTCGGGCTGGTAGGGCCCGTAGACCCGGTAGCCGTAGAAGGTGCCGGGACCGACGCCGGCGATATAGCCGTGAAAGACCTGGTCGGTATATTCCGGCAACTCGAAGCGATGCGTCTCGCGCTCGCCGTCGAACAGGCAGACCTCCACCTTTGTGGCGTTGGCGGAAAAGACCGCGAAATTCGTACCCTCGCCGCTCCAATGGGCACCCAGCGGATAGGGCAGGCCTTCCTCGATGATGAAATCGGACATGTGAACCCCCTGGCCGCGTCGGCAACGCCATCGCGTTCCGAATGTTTCAAGCGGCCGGATCATTCTGCTCGGTACGTGCGTCAGCGCGATGAAGCGAGAGGTAGCGCCCGCTTGAAATCCGCAGCCCTCCGGCCTCCATGCGAACCATCGATGATGCTCCTCGCGGTCCTGCCGCGTCCTGAGTGCAGAAGTAAACGTAACTATCGGTATAACCGATCTGATACACGTATGGGTAGAGTTGTTTGACGGGCTCGGCTATGCTGCCGCTCCCTGTTTCAACTGGTCCCGATTTCTCATGCCATCGTTTCGTCCCGGGTTCTTCGAAGTTCCTCATGCGGCCGTCTATGCCTTGATGACGGTGACAGTCCTCGCGTCAGGGTTTTGCTTCATCCAGGCAGGGGGTCCGTCGGCGCCGGCGGAGCTGCTGTATCGCTACGGCGGCATGTATTCGACCGCGATCGCGCGGCATGAGTACTGGCGCCTGCTCGCCTATGGCTTTCTGCATGTCAATTTCATCCACCTCACCATGAACATGTTGTGTCTGGTGCTGTGGGGCGGACATCTGGAGCGGCGGGTCGGACCGGCTTATTTCCTCATCATCTATCTCTGCGCGATGGTGTTCGGCGCGGTCATCGGCAATGGTATCCATTCCACCCCGTATTTGACGGTCGGCGCGTCCGGCGCCACGTCGGGTATCCTCGGCGCGCTGCTCTGCCTGTGGATTCTCGGCAAGCTCGATGTCGGGTTCGATTTCTTCGCGATCAACATCGGATTGAACATTGCGTTCGCGTTCAGCAATTCACGGATCGACTGGGGCGTCCATCTCGGCGGTTTTGCCGCCGGATTGATCGCCTGCGCGTTGCTCGACCTTGTCGAGAAGGCGAATGCCTGGGCGCTTCGTTGCAAGTTTCCCGAGGTCGTGAAGGTCAATCTGACCCTGCTTGCCTGCGTCATGGCGCTGTGGGCCTGGAGCGGTCAGGCCCAGGCCATCGCCGCCGGGGCTTCCGGATGGGGTCTGATGATCATCATCGTGGTCGCATGCTGCGCCGTCGTGAAGCTGGTCGATCTTGCGCTCTCCATGAGGAAGGGTCTCGCGATCGTCGTGACGGCCTTGGCTGGGCTGAACGCTGCTGCCGCGATGCTGTGCGGTTGGGCTCTGGCATTTTCTTGCTGGCCGCGCTGGCCAATTGGACCCGTTCCGCTCGACAATTTTCTTGTCATATTCTGCCAAAATCCTGTGCTCATCTCGGGACTCACCGCGATTGGTGTCGCCGCGCTGACGCTTTATCTGTGCGCGAAGGAGATTTCGCGAGGGATCGAGGATGTTGGATTCGTCGCCACATCGCTGCGTGCCGAACGTAGCCGGCGTCATGGACTATGACCTCCGGGAGCGTGCTATAGTGAGGGGGTCATTGACCCCGCGGATCATCCCATGACCCCTGTTTCCATCCTGCTCAACATCCTCTGGATCCTCATCGGCGGCGCTTGGATGGCGTTCGGCTGGCTGGTGGCCGCGGTCATCATGGCCATCACCATCATCGGCCTGCCCTGGGCGCGGGCGGCGTTCAACATTGCCGTCTACACGCTGCTGCCGTTCGGCTCGAGAGCGGTCAACCGCTACGATGTCACCGGCATGAGCGATATCGGCACCGGCCCGCTCGGGGTGATCGGCAACATCATCTGGCTCGTGCTGGCCGGCTGGTGGCTGGCGCTCGGCCATCTCGTCACCGCGCTGGTCCTTGCCGTCACCATCATCGGCATCCCCTTCGCCTGGGCTCATCTGAAGCTCGCCGGCATCGCGCTCTGGCCGATCGGCAAGGTGATCGTGCCGGCTTAGGGCGAACGCGTAGGCTAGGCAGAGCGTAAGCGAAGCCCATCATTCCGTCCGCCTGTGACGAAGAAATTCGATAGCATCTCGCGCATGCGCCGATCAAGGGCACGTGGCTCGGCCGCGATCCCTGCCGATGTAGCGGACCCCGCGCGGCGAATCGCCAAAGCGGGCCCGGAACAGGCGATTGAAGTGCGAAACGTCCGAGAAGCCCACTTCCAGGGCGATATCGGAAATCAGTTGCGCGCCGGCGCGCGCTTCGGTCAGCAATTTGAGCGCAAGTTGCAGACGTAGCTCATTCACGTGCCCGGTGAACGATGATCCCGACAACGCCATCAGGCGCTGCAGATAGCGAGGTGAAATGCCCTGGCGACGAGCGACCGTCTCGACGCTGAGCCCGGGCTCCTGAAAGTGTATCGCGATGTAGTCGAGGACGGCACTGTGGCGCGCGGCCACGACCGCACTCGCATCGCTCTCGCCCAAGGGAGCGCACTCGCCGACTGCGAGCGCTACGAGATCACAGGTGTGAGCCGTGACGACATCACGCAGCTTGGGGGCGGCCAGAGCCCCCTCCTTGAATGCCGACCTCAGATAGGCCATGAGAAGACGAAGCGGCTCGTTTCGCCGGGGGATCGGTCGCATAGCGAGGCTCTCGATATCAGTCACGCGCTGCGCAAGCGCCTCGCGGGGCACAGCCAGACCGAATAGCATTCCGTCGACATAGGTGACTGTGGCTGGCTCCGAATGCAGAATCGAGGCTGCGTCACCGGCGCAAAGCTCGATGTCGCGGCCGCGCTGCGTCAGTTGACTTCTTCCGGGCGGGCAGACGATCAGGCCGATCGAGTCGTCACCGTCGGCAAGGCTCGTCCGCAAGCGCTTGAAGCGCATGGATGAGCCTTTCAGTGTGAGCGTGCGCAAGCCGCGGATCGCTTGCAGCGTTGCGTCGACTTGTAACGGAATGTTCGCGAGAGGCTCGACATCGGCGTGGACTATCCCCCGCACAAAGCTCTCGCGCCATAGTGGAAGTCGCATCCGCTCCGGATGCTCGCGCGTCGAAAATCGATGCGATACGAAATTGGCTGCGTCCGTAGACATGGGGACCTCCAGCCTTGACAATTGATTGGTTCAAATGCAGCGACAGGCCAGCTTTCGGTATCAGTATTTTGCAATTTGCGCACCGACCGTATCTTGAGGTACGCAGTACTCCAAGAAGCTACATCGTTTGTCTGCTAGTCTCGTTCACCTGTGATTGATGCTGATGTGAACTGGCTCACGTGGCGACTAGAAAAATGCGACAATCTTTGATTGCGAATATCGAACGCAAATCTCTCCTTTAAGAGGAGATCATTGTGATGGCTCTATTTCAAATTGCTGCCATCGGATCGAATTTGAAAATCCATGGCAGGGTGCAAGACCAAATCCAGCTTTACAACGCTGCTCGCGACTGATCGGGCTCAACGATCCGCAAGCGGAAGTTCTGCAGAACGAGGCTATCCTCTGATACCGACTTTCTGTCGGCCTTGATCGTCGCATCACCATTGAGGTCCGTCGGACGCAAGTTACGTCCCGACACTGCTCGTTTTCGGCCGCCGGGTAAGGTGGTCGAAATCCGTCACATGGGACGTCAACCGTGGTGATTGGGAAGGGATTCGATCATGTTCGCCATAGTCGACATGCTTTATCGCGAATACTGCCGTGCCCGTCTCACCGAAATGCGAAAGCAACTTTTGATACGGGGCGTCGGCGACCAAATCTTGCAAGTGCCTTGGGAGCAAGTGCCTTGGGAGGACGATGATCCTGCCGACCAAGGCGCCCAGAAGAGCGGCTGGGCGACCAAGGAGCCCCGATCACCCATCGGGTAGCTGGCGCGCGTTACCGACCTCATGAACGCGAGCGCACGCAGGCAGGTCACCAGATGGACGATCGACCTCACACCTCGACGCGATTGTTCGGCGAAACTCCACCCGAGTTCAAGGGAGCCGGCCGCGATCTGCGTATCGACGTCTGTCGTGGGATCGCGTTATGGTGGATCTTTCTTGACCACGTTCCCAACAACATCGGGAGCTGGTTGACGCCGCGCAACTACGGCTTCTGCGACGCCGCCGAGATCTTCATGTTCATCTCGGGCGTGACCTGTGCGCTGGCCTACGGCAGGGCACGTGAGCGCGAGGGCTGGAGCGGTATGATCGGCCGTTCGCTGCGGCGGGGATGGGACATATACGCGGCGTTTCTACTGCTCACGCTCGCTTGCGCCATACTCGTCTACCTCTCGGGCAGCGATGATCTCGCCGATGAAAGCAATACGCGAATCCTGCTCGAGCATCCGGGCCCGACGCTTGCTCACGCAGCAACCTTGCAATACCGACCTGTCAACACCGACATCTTGCCGGTTTTTGTGATTTTTCACGTGCTGTTCGCGCCGCTGCTGTGGCTGTTGCTGCGAGCACCGAACGCCACCCTTGGGGTCTCCTTGTTGCTCTACGCGCTTGTGCACGTCTTCGGTTGGACGGTTCCAGCCTGGCCCAAGGGCGTCTGGTTCTTCAATCCGCTGGCGTGGCAGCTTCCGATGGTGCTGGGTGCATGGTGCGTCATGGAGGGAGAGAAGCTCCGGCCCTGGCTGATGTCGCGCCCGGCGCTTGTTCTCGCCGTTCTCTATCTGGTTTTCGGCCTTGTCCTTGTACAGAGTTGGAGCATCAAGCCGCTGGTCCCGCAAATTGTGAGGGACCTGCTATTTCCGCTGGATAAATCGAATCTCAGTCCGATACGCCTGCTGCATTTTATGGCTCTTGCCGTTGTGGTGCTTCGATTCATTCCTCAGGATTGGGGAACGCTATCAACGCCGGCGCTGAGCTGCGCGAGGTGGTGTGGCGAGAATTCGCTGCCGATCTATTGTCTCGGCGTCCTTCTGGCGCTGGGCAGCCACCTTACGCTGCTCGACCTCTCCGAGGGACTTGCGATGCAGATCGTGGTCAGTTGTGCTGGAGTCCTGATGATGATCGTCGTTGCGCGGGGACTGAACGCGATCGGCCTCAAGCGCGAGCGGAAGTCAGGGTGGACACAGCCGATCGAGAAAATTCCGCCGGTTCGCTGAACTGTTAGTCTCAAGGGCCCAGCCCATCCTGCGCGCCGGTCTGGTCAGCATCCACGACATTTCCTAGACTGTCGGTATTCGATCAATGAAAGCGCGGGCAATTCAAAATGGCGATGGAGCAGAGGGGCGCGACAGGCGAGGGATTTGCGACCATTTCTAGTGACGGCCGCGTCCTGGATTCCTGGTTCCTTCAGTTGCGCCTAAGTCCAGAGGCTGATGGGGCCGCGACGGCGCGGCTGACCGAGCGGGAGATCAAGGAAGCATTGGGCGAGCCGGCAGCCGGATATGCGCGGCACGACGATGTTCGCAACGTCGACATCGTGCCGATCCGCACCCAGATTGGATCCCTGGCATCCGCGCCCGCTGACGTGCACGAGGCCTACCTTCGGCTCCATCTGCTCAGCCACCGGCTCGTCGAACCCCATGGGCTTAACCTCGAAGGGATTTTCGGCCTGTTGCCCAACGTGGCCTGGACCACGCTCGGGCCGTGCGAATGCTCGCGTGTGCCGGAAGCGCGAATGGTCGCACGCAAGCGCGGCCTGGCTTTCGAGGTGGCGGGCGTCGACAAGTTTCCGCGCATGACCGACTATGTGACGCTCGCGGACGTGAGAATTGCAGATGCGGATCGCGTCAGGCTGGGAGCCTACCTGGCACCGGGCACAACCGTCATGCATGAAGGCTTCTGCAGTTTCAATGCGGGCACGCTCGGTCCCTGCATGGTCGAAGGCCGGATCAGCGCCGGCGTGGTTGTGGGAAGCGGCAGCGACGTCGGTGGCGGAGCCTCGATCATGGGCACTCTGTCCGGAGGAGGCAAAGAGCGGATTACAGTTGGCGAGCGCTGCCTGATCGGAGCCAACGCCGGCATCGGCATTTCCCTGGGTGACGATTGCATCGTCGAAGCAGGCTGTTATGTCACGGCAGGCGCGCGCATCCTTTTGGAGGATGGCCGGGTCCTGAAAGCCAGAGAACTCTCGGGCCAGAAGGGCCTTCTTTTTCGTCGTAATTCCCAGAGCGGCGCTCTCGAGGCAACCAGACGTACGCCAAATTGGGGCGGCCTCAACGCGCAACTTCACGGCTAGGTAGTTCACGCAAGGAAGTCGTCGGCGACAATTGTGGCGCGTCGGCGATGCCGCCCCCTAATCCATAGCGGACCTTGCCGCGCTATCTGCCGACAGAACTCGTAGGATGCGTAGAGCGTCAGCGAAACCCATCTTCTCTCCTCGTGTAAACGGCCGATGGGTTTCGCTGCGCTCTACCCATCCTACGCGCTGGTGCTTGAGGATTTAGCGGCGACAGTCCTTATGCCGACCGGGGCGAAGACCGGAGCCGTTCGGGAAGGCGGCAGCGCAGGATCAGCGCGATCATCAGGATGATCGCCGAGAAGAAATGACTTCGTAGGATTGCGATCGACCCAAAGTCAGGGTTGATCGGATCGATCGCAATCGGCCGCGCGTTCAGTATGAATGTGGCAACCGCAATCGTCAAAGGCAACACGCCCCCGGCGTTCGTCAGGACCATCACTGCGGGGATCAACGACACGAAGTAATGGGTCCAGGCGATCGGCGTACAGATCGTGATGCTGATCAGCGCCACGCCCGTCGCGGCGCCACGCCACGCATGCCGTCGCGACATCCAACCCGACAGTGCCACGCCAATGATTGCTGCCGCGAGGGACGTGAATTTCAACGCCGCCGACAGCGGCAGCATCCGCCAGTTTCCGACATCGGCCCGCATATCGGATGAGTAGCCGAGCCAAGCCGCCAGCGACTGGTTGTTGTACGCGACCAGCAGCACGTTCGACACACGGCGCATCGACTGAACATAGGCGAGCATGAGGTCCGATCCCGCGGCCGCAACGGTCATGGCGGCCAGGATCAGCGAGAACACGACGAACCAGAACGCGGCGCGAAAGCGTCCGCCGACGAACCAGTAGAGCAGGAGAAATCCCGGCGTGATTTTCACAGCGCAGGCGGCCGCCAGCAGCGCGCCCGGCGTCACCGCCCGGCCGCGCTCCGCCAGCGCCAGGGCCATCACGGTCAGGACCAGGAACAGCGCGTGCGTCTGCATCAGCCACATCGCGTATTGGAACGGCGTGCTGATCGCGGTCGCCAGCAACAGGAACGAAAGCGGCAGAGGCCGCAGGAAATTGCAGGCCCAGCTCCGCGCAACGATCTCGATCATCGCTGCCAGCGAGACTGCGCCGATACACAGGAAGATGACGGCGAAGGCGCCGAAGGTCATGTGGCTGCAGACCGGCTGCAGCATCCAGGCCCAGAGCGGGGTCTGGACGTAGGGATGCAGGACGCCCGTGAAGCCTGCGTCCGCCGCGGCGCTCACCCATCCGGGCGTATCGACGGCGGAGAACAGATCCGGATGGAAATCGTAGAGGTGCTCGCCGCGACCTGCGGCAAGCAGACGGCAGCCGACATAGGACGACGACAGGTCGTCGCCCGGCGCGTTCCGAAATCCGATCACACCATAGGCGACGAAGATGAGATAGAGCGCGAACCTTTGGAGCACCGGTGTCCCGGTCCAGGCCTTGAAGTTCCCCATTCTGTCCCCGGCGCGCAGCGTATGAATCAGATGCTACTATAGATGATCGGCCACGCAGCAGTCTTCCACAGGCGCCGGGATGACCGCTTGTGACCCTGGCTGTGTGAAAACATAGCGCCGCTGTTGTGATTCTCCCGTGATTCTGAGGGGGAATCGATGAGGCGCTTCGTCGAAGAGGCGCTGCTGCCTGAACGCCTCGATGATCTCATTGACGAACAACCCTGTTCGCGCGATCGACGAGTTTGTCGATGCGCTTGATCCGGCCGAGATGTGCTTCGGTGGAGTTACGCCGGCGGCAGCCGCATCGACGGCCACACGCGCGCGGTGAGGGGTTCAGTCCTGTGGGCGCAGGGCCGCTTCGGCGCGCTGCATCATCCGCCTCCATCGCTCGCTTGTCGGCCCGCCCATGATCAGGAAGTAGCGGACGATCGCGATCGGCAGCCAGGTCTCCAGCGCTTGCGTCAGCGCCGCGGCCGGCGTGCCGGCCAGCCGCGCATATTCGGATTGCGCGGCGGCATTGACCGCAAGCGGCCGCTGCGGATTGTCGGTGACGTCGAGGGCGAGCTCGGCCAGGTTGATGTGCATGTGCCCGTGATCGAAGGCCGCCGGCGCGCGGATCGAGAAGGTCCAGTCGATCAGCCGCGGACCATCCGTCGTCATGATCACGTTGTTCGGGTGGATGTCGCCATGGCACAGCCCGTCCCCCGGCTGCTGCAGGCGGTCGATCAGCGCGAGGATGCCGGAGGCGACGTGATTGGGCACGATGTCGCCCGCGCGCCTGAAGGAGGTGTCCATCCAGCCTCGCAGGACGAAGGCGTCCGGCGGTGGCGACATCCTGTGAACGGAGAAGGTGAGGGACGCGATGATTGCGCCCGCCTGGGCGAACGTCACGCCGCCGCTGCGCGTGAGCTGCAGCAGCGTCGGTCCATCGAGGCGGCCGAGCACGATGCCGAAGCGTCCGTCGACCATCACCTCGTCGAACACTTCCGGTGCCGGCACTCCGGCAGCGAAGACCGCCCGGGTCGTCCGCGCCTCCTGCTGGACGAGCCGCCGCGGGAAACCTTCCTTGAACAGTTTGACGACCTGACCCGGCGCCCAGGCGTGGATGTCCGCCGTGCCACCCTGGTTGATCTTCTCCCCGAGGGATCCCCGCATCGCCCGTCCTCCCGTCGCTCGCGACCAAATACCGAAGGCGGGCAAAAGAGAACGCTCCCGCAATCGTGGCTGCCAGCCAGGATCGTGGCTTGTCCCCGGCTGCAGCGTTTGCCAAACTCGCGAAGCGACGCGCGGTTTGAGACAAGTCCGGTTCTGGACCCGCGGCTGACCTTCGCCCAGTGCGTTCCGCTGTCTGGTTCAGGGAGGTGAGCTGAATAAGGTAGTGCGGGTTGCCGAGAGGAGCCTTCGACCCAAGCTGACATCGATGCTCGAAGAATTGTCGCTTATTCGATTGGCGGAATGGTCCGCAACCAGGCAATGACAGCATTGAGATCCTGTTCGGTCATCTTGCTGAAGTAGCGTTGCCGGGCCATCGGCTGTTTGAGCGCACGACCGTCGCGACCGATACCTTCGGTGAGCACGCGCTTGAGTTCGGCGTCCGTCCACGCGCCGACGCCCTTCTCCATGTGCGAGGAGATGTTGGGGACAACGACGGAGCCGAACGGCCCCTTCATTTCGGAACCACCCTTGCCCCACCAGCTCTTGAAATCCTGCACACCGTCAGGTCTGCGCGAGTGACATTCCATGCAATGGGCGAGGCTCGCCAGATAGAAGCCCCGCTTGACCGCGTCTTGAGGTATGGAATCGCCGATCGAGGTCTCGGCACCGGGAAGCGGTACCGGAACCGTCGCGGACCTGTAGACTGGCGCCGACGTGCCATTGGCTATGGGCTTGATACTCTTCAGGTAGATCGCGATCGAGTCGGCGTCGCCCGGGGTCAGTATCCTATAGAAGCCATATGGCATCTGAGGAGCGACCGTCACGCCATTGGGACGGACACCGGTGGTCAACAACCGCTTAATGTCGTCCCTGCTCCATGTGCCAATGCCAGTGTCGAGGTCGGGCGTGATATTGGAGCCCCACACCGTGTAGGCAGGCGTGTCCCAGACGATGGATCCGCCGGAGAACCGCCGCTCCATGTCGAGCCCCCCTGGTCCTCGTGGCGTATGGCAGCCGTCGCACGCCATCACCGCGTTGACGAGGTAGCTACCGCGCTCGATCGATGTCTCAGCGACAGACCTCGTCGCGAGAATGCAGAAGGCGGTGAATACAAGAAGGCCATTTATAACGTGCGTCGCCTGAAGGCAGCGCCCCGTCCCAGTCTCAATGTGCGTCTGACTGCTCATGAAATCACTTTTCCGGCTGGAGCCCAAGAACGGAAACAGTATCAGGGCATTTCGTTGGCGCTTAACTTCTGGCTTACTATTTTGTCACCGCGGGCTTACTTTGGCACCCGTACGTCCAGCAATTCAGGAAGCATCAGCTTGCGCTACCTTTTCGATGAGTTCGCATTTGATGTTGATCGGCGCGAACTGCGCCGCGGCGCGGAGATCGTTTCAATCGCGCCGAGGGTGTTCGATGTTCTCGATTACCTGATTTGCAATAGGGAGCGCGTTGTCAGCAAAGAAGAACTTATCGACGCCGTTTGGGGCGGCGGGGCCGTTTCTGATTCCGCCCTTACGACCCGGCTGAATGCGGCTCGGAGTGCGATCGGCGATTCTGGTGATGAGCAGCGCCTTATCAAAACGCTGCCTCGCAAAGGCTACCGTTTCATCGGACGAGTGCGGTCGCCACAGGAGGAGCCGAACCAAGCATCCACCGTTCATCAGATTGAGCCACCCCAACCAGTACTCGCGCTTCCCGACAAGCCTTCGATCGCGGTTCTTCCCTTCGTCAACCTCAGCACGGACCCGGAGCAGACATATTTCGCCGACGGAATGGTCGATGATCTGATCACCGCGCTATCTCAGTTCAAGGCGCTATTTGTCATCGCGCGGAACTCCAGCTTCACATATCGAGGGCAAGCGGTGGACGTGAAGCGGGTCGGGCGCGAACTTGGCGTGCGCTACGTGCTGCAAGGGAGCGTACGCAAAGCAGCGAACCGAGTACGTGTTACAGGAAAACTTGTCGATGCAGCCACTGGAGCGCATCTTTGGGCGAAGCGTGTTGAAGGCGGTCTTGGCGATATCTTCGGTTTGCAGGACCAGGTGACCGAAAGCGTCGTTGCGGCGATCGCGTCCGCAGTCGAAACGGCGGAGATCGAGCGCTCAAAACGCAGACCGACCGAGAGCCTGGATGCCTATGCCATCTACTTGCGCGGTATGGCCAAGATCTATCAATTTGCTAGCCAGTCGGCGAACGAGGAGGCGTTGCGACTGTTCTATGGCGCAATCGAGATTGATCCGGACTTCGCATCTGCCTACGGCCGTGCCGCCTCCTGCTACGCGCGTCTGAAGGCGGACGGTTGGATTACGATCACTCCTGCAGAGCTGGCTGAGGTGAAACGGCTCACTCAGAAGGCGATCGAACTGGGCTGGGATGATGCCATTGCGCTTGCTGGAAGTGGTTGGGCTCTGGCTTTTGTTGTTCGCGACCTCGGGGCAGCCGCCAACGTGATGAACCGCACAATCCTGCTCAATGCCAATCTGGCTGAGGCGTGGCGATTCAGCGGTTGGGTGAAGAGCTGGGTCGGCGAACACGCGGCCGCAATTGACTGCTTCGCGCGAGCCATCCGCCTGGATCCGCTTGATCCGAGAATGGGCGGGATGCGAAGCGGCATCGCGCACGCACATTTTTTTGCCGGAAACTACGACGACGCAGCAGGATGGGCTGCAATGGCATTGCAGGACAATGCGAGCTTTCGACCCGCGCTAAGTATCTCGGCGGCCAGCAACGCGATGGCGGGCCATCTGGAGCGGGCTCAGCATTCGTTAGGCAGGCTGCGGCAGCTTCATCCGATGCTGCGAATCTCCAATCTGGAAAACGGATTGGGGCCATATCAAAGGTCTGAGGACGTTTCCCGGTATAGAGAGGGATTACGGCGAGCTGGTCTGCCCGAATGACCCTCGTTATGCGCACTGCCAACGCGGTTGCCGAATTCTTCCGCTTCTGGCCCATCTGCGAAGTTGGACCGCGTCCGCTCATGGCGGCAGAGCGGACCAGATTTGCTCAACCTGAGTTCCATTATTTTCTTGGCGCAAAATTCTGGTTGGATAGTGGAGACGCGATTGGACGCTGAATGCGTATAAACGGCTTACCGGCCCCCGCGTGGCAGCTATTGCAGCCGCTGGTAAGCTCGTCGAAGGCGGCCGTAAATTTGGCGCTGCTCTTTGCTTTAACCGCCTTTTCAAGCTCCTCTATCCGTGGATCGATGATGGTCTTGATCATCTCAGCGACAGGGATGCCGTCAGATGTTGGAAAAAGCCTCGCGGCGTCCTCTAGGCCTTCCTTGATCTCGTCGATCTCATAAGCAGCGAGGTCCCAGTTATTTTCTTTGCCAGCAAACCATAGCTTGGCGTGGCGAAGCTGCGTAGCTGTCATGAATTCGCCAAGGCCCGGTTGGTAGAGCTCTTTTGCTGGCTGCGCGGCTGCGAACATGACCGAAGCAGCAAGCGCAATGGTGACAGTGACTATCCACTTCATTCGTGGTCTCCCCATAGATCGCAATTGGCCATTTCCCAGGCATAGCTCAGGCTATCCAACTCGGGAAGAAAACACATTCATCTTTGGCTGCCTGACGCTGCGAGCCCCTCACTTTGATTGATGTGCGATGATAACCGCTTCTGGCCCCAAGCAGACAGGCCCGCGCTGCTTTCCGATGGTCGCCTTTTGACCCGAAGCAGTCATGGACAATTTGCGCGGCTTCTGCGCGGTCGGCCCGACGGCATCTTCGTTGCGCCGTTCGAGCGCGGCGAGATCGGGCCGCATCTGTTTGCGGCCGCGTGCAAAATGGGACTTGAGGGCATGGTATCGAAGCGCGTGGATCGGCCCTATCGCGCCGGTCGACCGAAGGACTGGATCAAGATCAAAAACCGCAACCGCCCAGCGATTTATCGGGTGGAAAGACGCTTTCGAAGGCGTGTACCCAAAGCAGAAGTTGCGACTTCTTCGTCTGGCCGATAGCTTTACTCACCGGCTATTTGGGTTTGCTGAAGATAGATTGCCGCGCCGCGGTATTTCGCGACATCGGTCTGCCGTTATCGATCGAGCACATTGTGATCGATGGGCCTGGTGGACCAACTGAGTTGCTCGTCCGCATCGCGGCAGTCGGTCTCTGCCGCACCGACTATCACGTGATGCGCGGAGAGCGGGCGGGTTGCGATGAAGCCCATGCTCTGCCACGAGGCGGCCAAGGCTGTTTGGTCGGGTGTTGAGCGGAGGATTGATGGAGCTTACTCAAATCATCGGCTTCGTAGCCGGATTCGGAACAACGTTCGCGGCTATGCCCGACCTCATTGCGATGCTGAATCGGCGGTCCAGTGTCGGCATGAACCCCAGAATGGCAGCCATCACGGGCAGTTTTCAAATTCTCTGGGTGATCTATGGCGTATCAATCGGTTCAAGGAATATCATCATCTGGAATGTGATCGCGGTCGTGACCAATTATCTTACCGTCGGGGCATACATGTACTTTCGTCGCCGGGAGGCGCGATTGTGATCACACGCAAGGCGACTCACCAACACTACACTTGGACGGAATGTCGCCTGTTGGCCCGTGGCTGACTTCCCTTCTTGGCCTCGCACGGTCCGCTTCCGAGGGCTGAGCGGAAAGCCATCGTGGAGACGCCGAGGGCAGCCTTTGACCCAAAGCGGATGTTAGCCCGCAGCTTCGCTCGCCTGTAGCGGCCGGTTGCATTCTATGATATCAGACATCCTGTGATAGTTTCGTTCTTAGGAGAAAGCCGTGAAAGCTCTTCTGCTAACGGCCTTGACCGCGTTTACAATCACGGCTGCAGTCGCGGCTCCCAAGACAGTCACATCCCCCGGTAATCAACTCGCCAGTAGCTCGGTTGCTTGCTCCACCTCGGGTGGCGGCTTCGGAAGCTATCCATCGGGCTGCCGGAATGGAGCGAATTTCAAGAGCTACAATGAGTGCAAGGAAGCCGGCGTCAAGCGCGGCTGGAGACACGAAGATATGGCCTGGTATTGCAGCGGGTTAGGCCTGCAATAAGCCTCGGTCCTTGCGGTCCTGCGTCCGCTGTTGGCCCATCGCGACCTACAGCGCTGCGACACGAACTTGGTCGCTATAGGAGCAAAGCGGACGTGTCACCAGTCACACGACGCTAGCGGGTTTATAGGTACACGGCCTACCTTACGTCCTTATGTTTCTGGTCAAGTTCTGGCCGGTTGTATTTTTTACATTTCTTCTAGCGGTCGTCTTATTCTCGAGGCGAAAGAAATCGGAGCATAGTTGAGCAAGCCTGGAGGGGAAAATGCCGCTTCCGGCAGGCGAGACCGCGAAAGTCTTGTCGCCCATCGAAGATGCAGCCGGTTTGAGAGTCCATGTGAGTGCGAAACTCATAATCGCGCAGAAGGCGGGCGGGGCTGAAGTCCCGCCTTCTGCGCATGCGCGTGGCCTGCGTGCCTTACTGCATGCGGCCCGCCTTGATGTACTCCACCATCTGCTTCACGACGGTTCCCCAGCCGGCTTCGAAGCCCATTTGTTCATGGCTCTTCCGGGCCTCGTCATTGCCGTGGATGGCAATTGCCTTGTAGTGCGCGGCGTTGGGTCCTCTCCGCGTAAGCTCCAAAACGGCGGTGAAGAAGGGGCGTGGCGACGGGCGATAGCCCGGAAGAAGCGCATCGGTCATAATGAGGCGCTCGCAGGGCGTGACTTCAAGGTAGGATTGCGTGTTTGGGAATTCCTGACCGTCCGGCCCGCGCATGGTGAAGTTGATCGCGCCCCCGGGGCGCACGTCCAGATCACAAGACGTGATAGTCCAAGGCTTCGGCGCGAACCAATGACGCAGGTGCTCGGGCGAGGTCCATGCTTTCCAGATCAGTTCAACGGGCACATCGACTTCTCTTTCAAGCACTAGATCGAGCTTCGGATCGATCTTGATTACGGATTCGGTCACTTCGTCGTCTCCTGTTTCATCTTCATGAGGTAATCATCAAGTTGATCAAGGCGGCGCTCCCACAACGTGCGTTGCCGTGAAAGCCAATTCTCAGCCACCTTCATCCGCTCGGGCACGATCTCGTAGGTTCTGACCCTGCCCTGCTTGTGGGAGCGAACAAGTCCGCTCTGTTCCAAGACCTTGAGGTGAGCAACGAAGGAGGGGAGTGCCATCTCGTAGAATTCTGCGAGATCGCTAACAGACGACGCGCGAGCGCTTAGTCGCCCCAGAACATCGCGCCGTGTGGGATCGGCGAGCGCCCGGAAGACGCCATCGATGATCGCGGGCGACACCGGCTTGGCGCCGCTCCCAGCATGGGGAACCATCAATTGCTTTCGCTCCATCCGCCTCGAGAGTTCGGGCAAGAACTTATCGGTGAAAAATACTTAGGTCAATACCTAAGTATTGGCGTAGGTGCTCCTCTCAATTCCTCTCGTGTATCGGTCGATGCCAACATTGCATCGAAGAGATTGTCGGCGTCGCATGCCCGCTAAACGTCTTCGCCTGCTTCGTTGCGCACCATCCCTCGCATGATCGTCGGGCAAAACACGCCACATGAAGGTCAAGATACCCTCGCACCGATTTTCTGATTGACCGAATTCAGTATTTCGGCTAAACCGCATTCCATTCCGGCCCGTCAAAGGGACGTTTCGCGATCGTCACGATACGTAGGCCGGGATGCGATGGACGCGGCGGCACCGGCGCGCGACGGGGTGGCAGGGCGGGCGAGGCCCGTGAGCCATCGTCATCCGCGCGATCGACACGGCGCTGTCACAGCGTTTCCTTTCGGCTTCGGGGGCGAGCACGCGCGAGCTTCCGAATGTTTGGGAGGGGCGTCCGCGGACAGCAAAAGCGTGTGGTCCTGACGCCCGGGGTCTGTGCGTCAAGGCTTGCGGTGGTGTGAGCTGCCCGACCGGGCGCGCGCATCGATCATCCGCAAGGCGACGGGGGCAATAGTGCATCGCTCCCCGGGGAGAGCACGCCATAACCCGTAAAACCATTGCGCAGGGAAGGTCGGGATGTCCCGGCATCACCTGTGGTCACCCCGCGTGCGTTCCTCGCGTGCGGACCCTGGGTGCCAGCCGGCGCCCGGCCTTCCCTGCGCCCTCTCGTCTCGATGAGGGTGAAACGGACAGCAAAGCTCGGGCGCTTGCGCCGCGAGATCGAAAAGATGTGTCCGCGCTGATCGGCAAGACGTAGTCCCGCCCGTGACCCGCGAAGTTTGCCGCGCCGCCCCTAACTTCATCTTGCGCTGCGGCAAAAAACTTGCACACTCGGTCAGCCGGGGAGCCATAGGGAGCTCTACAAGGGGAGCGAGCCAATGTCCCTCCAGACCGTATCATCCGACGCAACCGATCAGCGCTCCAACCGCCCTGAGGATATTCAGGCGCTGGAAGCAGACGCGCGGCTGCGCGACGACATCCGCCTGCTCGGACGCATCTTGGGCGACACCGTGCGCGACCAGGAGGGCGCCGATGCGTTCGACCTGGTCGAGCGCATCCGCCAGACCTCGATCCGGTTCCACCGCGATGAGGACCGGCTCGCCCGTCGCGAGCTCGAGCAGATCCTCGACAGCATGTCGACCTCGGAGACGGTGCGGATCGTCCGTGCCTTCAGCTATTTCTCCCACCTCGCCAACATCGCCGAGGATCAGAACAACATCCGCCAGATGCGCGCCCGCAGCGCCGCCAACGGCGCCGGCGTGCTGGCGGAGACGCTCGCCCACGCCAAGGCCGCAGGGATCGGCGCCGACGCGCTGCGCAGCTTCTTCAAAACCGCGCTGGTCAGCCCGGTGTTGACCGCGCACCCGACCGAAGTCCGCCGCAAAAGCACCATGGACCGCGAGATGCAGGTCGCAAGCCTGCTCGACCGCCGCGAGCGCGTCGCGCTGACCGCGGACGAGGCCGCCGCCAGCGACGAGCAGCTTCGCCGCGAGGTGCTGACGCTGTGGCAGACCAATCTGCTCCGCCGCACCAAGCTCACCGTGCTCGACGAAGTCGCCAACGGCTTGTCCTTTTACGACTATACGTTCCTGCGCGAGGTGCCGCGGTTGGTCAACGTGCTGGAAGACCGGCTGGAGGAGGGCGGCGAGGCGGCCGCGAGCGAGCTCGCCTCCTTCCTGCGCATGGGAAGCTGGATCGGCGGCGACCGCGACGGCAATCCCTTCGTCACCGCCGATGTCATGCGCGGCACGCTGCGGCTGCAGTCGAGCCGGGTGATGCAGTTCTATCTGGAAGAGCTGCATGTGCTTGGCTCCGAGCTGTCCATCGCGGCGCATCTCGCCGACGTCTCCGAGGAGCTGCGCTCGCTCGCGGAGCGCTCGCCGGACACCTCGCCGCACCGGAGCGGCGAGCCCTATCGGCTCGCGGTCTCCGGCATCTATGCGCGCCTGACGGCTACGGCGGAGAAGCTCGAGGTCGAGATCACCCGTCGGCCGGTCGGCAAGGGCGTTCCTTACGAGAGCGTGAGGGAGCTGCAGGCCGATCTCGACGTGCTGCACCGCTCGCTGATCTCCAACAACGCCCGCGTCATCGCGCGCGGCCGGCTGCGGCTGCTGCGCCGTGCGGTGGATTGCTTCGGCTTCCATCTGGCGCGGCTCGACATCCGGCAGAACTCGGCCGTGCACGAGCGCACCATCGCCGAGCTGATGGATGCCGCCAACCCCGGCATGTCCTATCTCGCGCTCGGCGAGGAGGCGCGCATCTCGCTGCTCACCAACGAGCTGCGCTCGACGCGCGCGCTGGTGTCGCCCTTCGTCAAATACAGCGACGAGACCATGGGCGAGCTCAACGTCTTCCATGCCGCCGCGGAAGCGCATGCGCGGTTCGGCTCGGACGCCATCCCCCAATGCATCATCTCGATGTGCAAGGGCATGTCGGACATGCTCGAGGTCGCGGTGCTGCTCAAGGAGGTCGGCCTCGTCCATCCCTCCGGGCGCAGCGCCATCAACATCGTGCCGCTGTTCGAAACCATCGAGGATCTGCAGGCCTCCTCCGGCATCATGGACCGCATGCTGTCGCTGCACGATTACCGCCGCCTCGTCGACAGCCGCGGCAGCGTGCAGGAGGTCATGCTCGGCTATTCCGACTCGAACAAGGATGGCGGCTTCGTCACCTCGGGCTGGGAACTCTACAAGGCCGAGATCGGCCTGGTCGAGGTGTTCGAGCGCCACCATGTGCGGCTGCGCCTGTTCCACGGCCGCGGCGGCTCGGTCGGCCGCGGCGGCGGTCCGAGCTATGACGCCATCATCGCGCAGCCCGGCGGTGCGGTGAACGGCCAGATCCGCATTACCGAGCAGGGCGAGATCATCTCGTCGAAATATTCCAACGCGGAAGTCGGTCGCAACAATCTGGAGATTCTTGCGGCGGCAACGCTGGACGCGAGCCTGCTGCAGCCGCGCCAGAGCGCGCCGCGCCGCGAATATCTGACCACGATGGACGAGCTGTCGAACCTCGCCTTCAAGGCCTATCGCGGCCTCGTCTACGAGACCGAGGGCTTCGTCGACTATTTCTGGGGCTCCACCGTCATCAACGAGATCGCGACGCTGAACATCGGCAGCCGTCCGGCCTCGCGCAAGAAAACCCGCGCCATCGAGGATCTGCGCGCGATCCCCTGGGTGTTCTCCTGGGCGCAATGCCGCCTGATGCTGCCGGGCTGGTACGGCTTCGGCAGCGCCGTCGAGCAATGGATCGCCGAGCATCCGGACAAGGGCATGCCGTTCCTGAAAGAGCTCTACAAGGAATGGCCGTTCTTCCGCATGCTGCTGTCGAACATGGACATGGTGCTCGCCAAAAGCTCGATCGCGATCGCCTCGCGCTATGCCGAGCTGGTGCCGGATGAGGCGCTGCGCGAAAAAATCTTCGGCCGCATCCGCCGCGAATGGCATTCTTGCATCGAGACGCTGCTGGACATCATGGGGCAGGACCGGCTGCTGCAGGGCAACCCGCTGCTGGAGCGCTCGGTGCGCCACCGCTTCCCGTATCTCGATCCGCTCAATCATGTACAGGTCGAGCTGTTGAAAGAGTATCGCGCACAGAACCCGGACGAGCAGGTGCTGCGGGGGATTCAGCTCACGATCAACGGCATCTCGGCGGGGTTGAGGAATACGGGTTGAGAAGCGAATGGCGAATGGATTCCACTCGCCATTCGCCACTCACTATTCGCGTCTCAACAGAAATGCGCCCCTTGCGTCTCCACATAGACCGAGTACAGCGACTGGCTCGCGGTCATGAACAGGCGGTTGCGCTTCCGGCCGCCGAAGCAGACATTGGCGCAAGTCTCCGGCAACAGGATCTGCCCGATCCGCGCGCCGTCGGCCCCCGAAAACACCTGCACGCCGTCATAGCCTGGACCGACCCAGCCGGCGCCGACCCAGATGTTGCCCTCGGTGTCGACGCGCAATCCGTCGGGGAAGCCTGACTTGCCGTCGAGCTTCATGTCGATCAGCTTCTTCGGGTTCGACAGCTTGGGCCCGTCGATGTCGTAGGACCACACCACGTTCTCGGCTTGCGGATAATGCGTGATGCCGGTGTCGCAGACATAGAGCTTCTTGTAGTCGTGCGAGAACGCGATGCCGTTCGGCTTGAACGGCTCGTCCGCGACCTTCGCAACCTGGCCGGTCTGCGTGTCGAGGCGATACACCGCTTCCTTCTGGTAGGGCTGCAGCGAGCCCGTATTGGCGAGCTTGCCCTCGTAGATGCTGATCGCGCCGTAGCCGGGATCGGTGAACCAGATCGCCTTGTCGTTGGGATGCACGACCATGTCGTTCGGCCCGTTGAGCGGCTTGCCGTTGGCCTGCTCGGCCAGCGTCGTCACCGAGCCGTCGTGCTCGTAGCGGACGAGGCGGGTGCGCTCGGCGCTGATCTGGCGCCCCTCAGTGTCGAACGAATTGCCGTTGGCCTCGTTCGATGGCTTGTGGAACTGCTCGGAGATGTGGCCGTCGTCATCGAGATAGCGAAGCTGCCGGTTGGCGGGAATGTCGCTCCAGACGAGATATTGCCCCTGCGCATTCCACGCCGGACCCTCCGCCCACAGGCAGCCGGTGTAGAGCCGCTTGATCGCGGTGTTGCCGACCTTGGCCTTGAAGCGCTTGGGGTCGATGACGACGATGTCGGGGTCGGGATAGCGCTGCGGCTCGGCATTGGCGCCGAAGTCGCGGGCGTCAGCGCGCGAGGCGAGCAGGGCGGATGCGGCGACGGTTGCCGCGCCCTTGAGAAGCGTGCGGCGGCCGAGGCCACCGTTTGCAGTCGTGTCGTCCGAGTTGGTCAGTATTCTTGTCATGGTTTCCTCCCAAGATTGTGTTGGGAGGACACCATTCGCCCGCAATCAGGCGTAAAGCGGGGCGATCTCTGGACAAGACGACCAGAGACCGCAGCGCAGGGATGCCAAAAATATGGCTAGACGGGATCCTTACACGGGATCCCAGGGGAAGATGTCGGCGGAACGGTCGAGCTTGTAGAACGAGCCCCTCAGCGCCGGCATGCCGTGTGCCGCGATCGATTGCGGCGTCCAGCCCTCGCTCCGGTGCACCGAGCGCAGCGGGCGGTTCTGGCTGAACAGGAACAGCTCGTTCATGCGCGCGCCGAAGATCTGGCCGCTGACGTCCTTGGCGGCATCGGAGAGCAGATAGGCGCAGATCGGCGCGATCTTCTCCGGACCCATCTGCTTGATCTTCTCGACGCGCGCCTTCTCGGCCTCGGTTTCGGTCGGGATGGTGCCGATCATGCGGGTCCAGGCGAACGGCGAGACGCAGTTCGAACGGACGTTGAAGCGGCCCATGTCGAGCGCGATCGATTTCGAGAGGCCGATGATGCCGAGCTTGGCGGCGGCGTAGTTGGCTTGGCCGAAATTGCCGATCAGGCCCGAGGTCGAGGTGAAGTGCACGAAGGAGCCTGACTCCTGCTCGCGGAAGATGCGCGCGGCAGCGTGGCTGACGTAGAACGAGCCCATCAGATGGACCTTGATGACGGCCTCGAACGCTTCCACGCTCATCTTGTGGAAGATCATGTCGCGCAAAATGCCGGCATTGTTGACGACACCGTCGAGCCGGCCGAAATGATCGGTCGCGGTCTTCACGATCTTGCTGGCGGGAACGGCTTCCGCCACCGACTCGAAGTTGGGGACGGCGATGCCGCCGCGCTTCTTGATCTCCTCGACCACCTCCTCGGCAGGCGTCGCGCTCGAGCCGGCACCGTCAGCGGCCCCGCCGGGATCGTTGACGACGACCTTGGCGCCTTCGGCCGCACAGAGCAGCGCGATCTCGCGCCCGATGCCGCGGCCTGCGCCGGTGACGATGATGACCTTGTCTTGCAGTGATTTGCTCATGTCGATTACCTCTCGTTCGTAAACACGATCGTGCCACTGGCGGCGAACATGCCGCCGACGCCGTGGCACACTGAAATCTTCGCGTTCGGCACCTGCGCCGGCGCGATGCCACGCATCTGGCGCACGCTCTCCTGGAGCGCGTACATGCCGTACATGCCCGAGTGCATATAGCTCAATCCGCCGCCATTGGTGTTGAGCGGCAGCTTGCCGCCGGGGCGCGTGTTGCCATCGGCGATGAACCTGCCGGTCTCCTCGTGCGGCATGAAGCCGAGATCGCCGAGGCCGAACAGCGGCAGATGCGCGAAGGCATCATAAATCATGAGATGGTCGACATCCCCGTGCGCGATCCCGGCCTCCCTGAACGCCAGCGGGCCGGCGGTCTTGAACGCGCGCGAGGAATTGAACGTTTCCATCTGGCTGACCATCGGCGTCTCCACGCTCTCGCCGGTGCCCATGATGTAGACGGGCTTGCGCGGAAAATCCTTGGCGCGGTCAGCCGAGGTCAGAATCAGCGCGCCGCCGCCGTCGGTGACGAGGCAGCATTGCAGCAGGCGGAACGGATAGGCGATCATGCGCGAGTTGAGCACGTCGGCGACCGTGATCGGGTCCTTCATCATCGCCCGCGGATTCTTCGCCGCCCATTCGCGCTGCACGACCGCGACCGAGGCGAGCTGCTCGTGGGTGATGCCGTAGGTCTTCATGAAGCGCAGCACGGGAATCGGGAACATACTTGGCGGGCCGTAGACGCCGTAGGGCGCCTCGAACTGGCCGTTGAGGCTGTCCGCCGCTGTGAAGCGCGGCTGCTTGCCGATCATCGACTTGCCGCTCTCGGCATGGGTGATCAGCACGGTCTTGCACAGCCCGGCCTCGATCGCTGCAGCCGCATGGCGGACGTGCAGCATGAACGAGCAGCCGCCGACCGAGGTGCCGTCCACCCAAGTCGGCTTGATGCCGAGATAGTGGCAGACCTGCTGCGGCGTTTCGACCGCGGTGGCAAAACCATCGATGTCGGAGAGCTTCAGCCCGGCATCCGCAATGGCATTCAGCGCCGCATCCGCGTGAAGCTGGAGCTGCGACATGTTGGGGACGACACCGAGCTCGGTGGTCTCGGCCGCGCCGACGACGGCAACCTGGTTCTTGCGCATGACTTACCCCTTCGCCGGACGGAAGACGGGGAGGGTGATCTTGTCATCCAGCTCCTGGAAGGCGACCTCGAGCTTCATGTCGAGCTCGAGCGCCTCCGGTGTCTGTGGGCAATCGACGATGTTGCTCATCATCCGCGGCCCTTCGTCCAGTTCAACCACCGCGATGGCGTAAGGCGGCGTGAAGCCGGGCGCGGCGGGACGGTGGTTGATCACGTAGCTGTAGAGGAAGCCCTTGCCACTCGCCTTGAAGATGCTGACCTTGCGCGAGGCGCAGGAGGGACAGAACGGGCGCGGCGGGAAATAGACATGCGCGCAGGCGTCGCAGCGCTGCAGGCGCAGTTCGCCCGCTTTCGTGCCGTCCCAGAAATGCTGGGTCTCCGGCGTCGGTTTCGGTCGCGCGCGCTGCGGTTCGGCCATCTCGGAAAACCTCCCAAAAGACAGGCGTTACGCCCGCCTGTTTCGATCTTGATGCGACAATCGACTATGGCGCGTCAACGGTCCAGCCGGGAGCATGCATGCCATCATGCGCACAATGCTTGTGTCGAACTGAGGCGGCGCTATAGATTGCGCGCGCAAATATTCCGTGAGACAGACATGCCCGATTTTCCGACACTGGCGAAGCTCGCCGACGACCTCGAAAGCGGCAGCACCACCTCCCAAAAACTGGTCGAGGCGTGCATCGCCAAAATCGCCGACCCCGCCGGTGAGGGGCAGCGCACCTTCATCCATGTCGACAAGGACGCCGCCCTCGCGGCGGCCGATGCAATGGACGGTTTGCGCAAGGCCAACGCCGCGCCGTCGCGCTATGCCGGTATCCCGGTCTCGATCAAGGATCTGTTCGACATCAAGGGTCAGGTGACGCGCGCCGGCTCCCGCGCGCTCGACGATTCTCCGCCGGCCGAGCAGGATGCGGCGACGGTGGCGCGGCTGCGCAAGGCCGGCTTCGTCGTGATCGGCCGCACCAACATGACCGAGTTCGCTTATTCCGGCATCGGCATCAATCCGCATTACGGCACGCCGAAGGGCGCCTGGAACCGGGCCGAGGGTCACGTGCCCGGCGGCTCCTCCTCGGGCGCCGCGGTCTCCGTGGTCGACGGCATGGCGCATGGTGCGCTCGGCACCGACACCGGCGGCTCCTGCCGCATTCCCGCCGCCTATAACGGCATCGTCGGCTACAAGCCGACGCAGCGCCGCGTGCCGCTCGATGGCGCGGTGCCGCTGTCGTTCTCGCTCGACAGCATCGGGCCGCTGGCGCGATCGGTCAGTTGCTGTGCCATTCTCGATGCCGTGCTCGCCAACGAGCCGATCGTTCCGCTGAAGCCGCGCCCCGTGAAGGGCATGCGGCTCGCCGTGCCGACCACGATCGCGCTCGACGATCTCGATGCACCTGTGGCGCAGACCTTCGAACGCGCGCTGAAGTCGCTGGCCGATCACGGCGCCATCATCGAGCGTATCGAGATGGCCGAATTCCACGACATCGGCCCGATGAACGCCAAGGGTGGCTTCGCTGCGTCCGAGAGCTACGCCTGGCATCGCTATCTCATCACCTCCAAGGGCGACGTCTACGACCCCCGCGTCTCCGTGCGCATCATGCGTGGCGAGGCCCAGAGCGCAGCCGACTACATCGATCTCCTCAACGAGCGCCGCTCGCTGATCGCACGCGTCAATGCGCGCATCGCGCCCTATGACGCCCTGGTGCTGCCGACCACCGCCAACACGCCGCCGAAGATCGCAGATCTCGCCGACGACAAGGCGTTCACCACGCAAAATCTGCGCGCGCTGCGCAACTGCACCCTGATCAACATGATCGACGGCTGCGCCATCTCGGTGCCCGCGCATCGCGAAGGCGATGTTCCCGTCGGCCTGATGCTTGCAGGGGCGGGCGGCTCGGACCGTCGCATTTTTGAACTTGCTGCCGGCATGGAGGCCGTAATTCGTGTTTGACCTGACTTTCACCGTCGACGCCCAGGATACCACCACCCCGCTGACGCTGGCGATCGACCAGATGGTCATCGCCGGCTGGACCGGCCGCGATCCCGTCGCGCGCGACAAGCACATCGCCGAGCTGCAGGAGATGGGCATCGCCCCGCCGGCCTCGACGCCGATCTATTACCGCGCCTCGGCGCGGCGGCTGACCCAGGAGGGCAGCATCGAATGCACCGGCGGCGATTCCTCCGGCGAAGTCGAGTTCGTGCTGATCGGCTGGCAGGGCCGCGTCTTCGTCGGCTGCGGCTCCGATCACACCGACCGCAAGGTCGAGGCCTATAACGTCACCGTGTCCAAGCAGATGTGCGACAAGCCGATCGCATCCACGTTGTGGGAGCTCGAGGACGTCATCGGCCATTGGGACAAGATGATTTTGCGATCCTACGCCACGATCAACGGCGAGCGCGTGCTTTACCAGGAGGGCACGCTCGACGCGATGCTGCCCGTCGCCGACCTCATCGCGCGCGGCTTTCCGGGCGGCAAGTTCCCCGACGGCTGCGCCATGTTCGGCGGCACCTTCGCAGCCAAGGGCGGCATCCGCCCCGCCGACCGCTTCGATTTCGAGCTTGAGGACCCCGTGCTGAAGCGCACGATCAGCCACGGCTACGCCGTGGCGACGCTGCCGGTGCGGGGGTGACGCTCCACTGTCATTGCGAGGAGCGAAGCGACGAAGCAATCCAGACTGGTTCCGCGGAGGGATTCTGGATTGCTTCGCTTCGCTCGCAATGACGAGGAGATAGTCGGAAATCGGGTGGCGGGTGAACGTGGGGCTGCCAAGGTGATTGCTATGACAATGACCGCACGAAAATCAGCCCAACCCTCCGTTCCCGACCTCGCCACTCGCGTCGAGGCGCTTCCATGGCCTGAAATCACCGCCGAGCTCGACTCCCAGGGCTGCGCCGTCCTGAAGGGCCTGCTAACGCCCGACCAGTGTCGCGCCGTCGCCACGCTCTACCCCGACGACGCGCACTTCCGCAGCCGCATCGTCATGGGCCGCCACGGCTTTGGCCGCGGCGAGTACAAATATTTCTCCTATCCGCTGCCTGATCTGATCGCGCAGCTACGCCCCGCGCTCTATGCGCACCTGCAAGGCGTCGCCAATCGCTGGAACGAGGCGATGGGGATCGACATCCGCTATCCCACGGCGCACGCGGCGTTCCTCAAGCGCTGCCACGAGGCGGGGCAGGCGCGGCCGACGCCGCTGCTGTTGCAATACGAGGCCGGCGACTACAATTGCCTGCACCAGGACCTCTATGGCGAGCACGTGTTCCCGCTCCAGGTCGCGATCCTGCTGTCCGAGCCCGGCCGCGATTTTAGCGGCGGCGAGTTCGTGCTGACGGAACAACGCCCGCGCATGCAGTCCCGCGCCGAGGTGGTGCCGTTGGCGCAGGGCGATGCCGTCGCATTTGCCGTGCATCACCGCCCGGCGCAGGGGACACGCGGCACCTACCGCGTTAACCTGCGCCATGGTGTCAGCAGGATTCGCTCCGGCCAGCGCCACACGCTGGGTGTGATCTTTCACGATGCCAAATGAGTGCTGCGATTGACTGCTGATTTGTTCGACAGCGTTGCCGAGGCGCAGCCGTCGCGCGAGGAGATCGCCGAGGGCGCGGTGCTGCTGCGCGGCTTCGTCAAGCCGATCGAGAGCGAGCTGATCGAAGCGGCGCGCGCCATCGTGGCGCAATCGCCGTTCCGTCGGATGACCACGCCCGGCGGCCATTTGATGTCGGTCGCCATGACCAATTGCGGCGAGCGCGGTTGGATCACCGATCACACCGGCTACCGCTATGACCCGATCGACCCGCGAACCGGTGCGCCGTGGCCGGCGATGCCGCCGGTGCTCCGCGATCTCGCCCGTGGCGCGGCGGAGCAGGGCGGCTTTCAAGACTTCGCGCCCGACGCCTGCCTCGTCAATCGCTACGAGCCCGGCACGCGGCTGACGCTGCATCAGGACAAGGACGAGCTGGATTATTCGGCGCCGATCGTCTCGGTCTCGCTCGGCCTGCCCGCGACCTTCCTGTTCGGCGGCATGGCGCGTAGCGACAAGCCGCGCCGCTTCCGGCTCGTCCATGGCGATGTCGTGGTCTGGGGCGGGCCGAGCCGGCTGGCCTATCACGGCGTCGCGCCGCTCGCGGAAGGTGAGCATCCATTGCTCGGCCGGAAGCGGATCAATCTGACGTTTCGCAGGACGCGCTGATCTTCCTTCTCCCACGGTGCGTTGATTACGGCTTCGGCGGATGAATGAACGCCCAGGGGCTGACTTCCGAATCCCTGGTCACCTCGACCGAGATCAGATACGGCCCGCCGTGGCTAAGCGCCTTCTCCATGGCTGCCTTGAACTGGTGCGGCGCAGTGACGCGCGCGGCCGCCACACCAAAGGACTCCGCGAGCTTGACGAAATCCGGGTTGACCAGATCAGACGCCACCACGCGGCCGTCAAAGCGTTCACGCTGGTCGCGGCGGACATTGCCGTATGCGTTGTTGTTGAACACCAGCGTCACCACGCCGATGTTGAATTGCACGGCGGTGGCAAGCTCCTGTACGCCGAACATGAAGCCGCCGTCGCCGGTGATCGCCACCACCGGTTTGTCGGGGTTCGCTACTTTGGCCCCGAGCGCGGTCGGGAAGCCCGAGCCGAGCGTGCCTTGATAGCCCGACGTGATGAAGGTGCGCGGCTCGTAGACCGGAAAGCCGTACCAGGAGGCGAAGCCGAACTGCGACAATTCGTCGGTGACGATCGCATTCGCCGGCAGCACCTCGCGCAGGATGTTGAGATACGCCATCTGCGGCTGGATGCGCTGGATCTCTTGCTGCGCAGCCGCAGTCGCCTCGCGGATCGCGGCGCGGCGGCCGGTGGTCTTGCTGTAGCCGGCCTTGCTGACGGCGGCGGCGAGATCGGCAGTCGCGGATTTCGCGTCGGCAACGATGGCGGTGTCGGAGATGAAGCGCCGCATCTCAACTGGATCGATGTCGATGCGGATGCTTTTCAGACCGTCTGGCCGGTAAGGCCAGCGCGACATCGTCGGCAGCTCCAGCCGCGAGCCGATGCCGATCATGAGGTCCGTCTTCGGCCACAGCTTGTAGGCGGCAGCCATGGTGAGGCCGAGCTCGTGCGCATTGGAGACGATGCCGCGGCCGCTGCGGAAGGCGACGACGGGTGCATCGATCATCTCGGCGAGCGCGAGGATCTCCTCGCGCGCTTCGATCGCGCCGCTGCCGACGAAGATCATCGGCGCCTTGCTCGCTTTGATCAGCGCGGCCGCCTGCTTGATCACGTCGGGATCGGGCCGCGGCGCGGGCAGCGGCTCAGCACCTGTGCCGCACGGGTGTCCGCGCGCTGCGTAAAGATGTCCCAGGGCATTTCGACCGAGGCGGGACCGCGCCGGCCCGACGTCATCTCCTGGAATGCGCGCGCCACGGTGGTCGGCGCATTGCCGGGATGCTCGATGCGGTCGGCCCATTTCACATAGGTGCGCAAGGTTGCGAGCTGGTCCGGCATCTCGTGCAGATGGCCGCGGCCCTTGCCCAGGAATTGCGTCGGCACCTGGCCTGTCACGCACAGCACCGGCTCGTTGCAGCCATAGGCGGTGAGCAGCGCCGCGCTGGCATTGAGCACGCCGGGGCCGGGCACCACGCTGAACACGCCGGGCTTGCCGCTCGCGCGCGCATAACCGAACGCCATGTAGCCGCAAGCCTGCTCGTGCCGCGCGCCGATCACCTTGAGCTGGGCCTGGTGGAAGGCATCGAACAGGCCGTAGATCTGCGCGCCGGGCAGGCCGAACACGGTGTCGACGCCATGGGCGACAAGCCCGCTTACGATCGCTTCGCCGCCGGTGAGGGTGGTCATTGCACTATTCCACTTCCATTGTTCATCAGGCTTCGTCGACGACACCGTTGCGCAAAGCTCCGATGCCTTCGGCCGCGACCTCGACGACGTCGCCGGGCTTGAGATAACGCGGCGGATCGAACCGCGCGCCGGCACCCGTCGGCGTGCCCGTGACGATGATGTCGCCGGGGACGAGCGTTGCGAAGGTCGAGATATAGCTGATGAGATAACGGAACGGAAACATCAGCCGGCTGGTACGATCGTCCTGCCTCAGCTCACCGTTGACATGCGTGGTGAGACGGATGTCCGCGATCTGCGCTTCCCTTGTGTACGGCACGAGCCAAGGCCCGAGGCTGCCGCTGGAATCAAAGTTCTTGCCTTGCGTGACGTTGAACTTGGCGTGGCGCAGCCAGTCGCGCACCGAGCCTTCGTTGCAGAGCGTGAGCGCGGCGATGTGGTCGAGCGCCGCGCTTTCCGAAATGTGCCGGCCGGGTTTGCCGATCACCAGCACGATCTCGCCTTCGTAGTCGAGCTGGCTCGATGCACGCGGGCGCACCAGCGGCGTGTCGTGGCCGACGAAGGAGCGGGGCGAGCGCATGAACATGCTCGGATATTTCGGCGCGTCCTGGCCGTCCTTGTACTCGGCGTTGCGGTCGGGATAGTTGACGCCGATGCAGATGATCTTCTCCGGCGTCGGCACCGGCGGCAGCCAAATGATATCCGAGAGCGCGTGATCCGGCGAACGGCCGGCGGCTTCCTCGGCAAGGCTTGCGAGCTTTCCGGCCGCGATCACCTCGCGCAGCGTCGGATAGTCCTTGCCGTAGCGGGGGGAGAGATCGACGATGCCGCCTTCGAGGACGGCGCCGTAGCGGATGTCACCCTTGACGGAATAGGTGGCGAGGCGAGGGAGCTT
Source organism: Bradyrhizobium sp. 18BD (assembly GCF_054185225.1). Lineage (NCBI taxonomy): Bacteria > Pseudomonadati > Pseudomonadota > Alphaproteobacteria > Hyphomicrobiales > Nitrobacteraceae > Bradyrhizobium > Bradyrhizobium sp. 18BD. The sequence goes on from NZ_JAVAYL010000004.1 coordinate 62,621, forward strand.
CATTAGTCAGCCACCAGCACGTCGGCGACAAACTTCGGCTCGCGCACCGCCTGGCCCGTGAAGGGCGAGCCCTGCTCGAACCAGGAGCGCGGCGCCGGTGCGCCCCACAGCGTCTGGCGGCGCGGATCGCGCAGCGACCAGCGCAGCGGCTCGTGGTCGTGATCGCCGGTAAAATAGTCGCTGGTGTAGAGCTCGAGGCGATGTCCGTCGGGATCGCGCACGTAGAGGAAGAACGCGTTCGAGATGCCGTGACGTCCCGGACCGCGTTCGATGTTCTTCACGAAACCCTGCGAGGCCATGACGTCGCAGAGATGGATGATGTTCATCGCCGTCGGCGTCCAGTACGCGAAATGGTGCAGGCGAGGGCCCTTGCCGTTGGTGATCGCGAAATCGTGGACGTTGCCCTTGCGATGCATCCAGGCTGCGGCGATGCGACCGTTCGGTCCATCCTCCTCGGCATATTCGGTGAGACGGAAGCCGAGCCGCGCATAGAATTCGACGGTGTCCTGTACCTCGGCGGCGAAGACATTGAAATGGTCGAGCCGCTGCGGGTGGCACCCCCTGTAGAGGTCGTAGCGGCGGAGCAGATGCGGCCGGCGCTCCATCGACGCATAGAGCTCGATCTGGAAGCCGAAGGGGTCGGTGAACTGCAGCGTGCGGCCCTGGAAGGGCTGGTCGACGAACGCGTAGCTCAAACCGTTCTCGGAGAGGAAGGCAGCGGCCTTGTCGAGATCCCCGTCGTTGCCGACCTTGAATCCCAGCCGCGCGCAGGCCGGCACTGCGGCCTTCCGCAGCACCAGCGAGTGATGCTGATGCTCTTCGGCGGCGCGCAGGTAGACGACATTGTTGTCGGCATCCTCGACATGCAGGCCGACGGTGGTCTCGTAGAACTCGCGGCTCAGCTTCAGATCGGTCACGTCGAGCACGACGTGGCTGGAGCGAATGATGTTGAACGGCGGCTCGAAGATGTGTTGCGGTACGGGCATTGGCGTTTCCCCTCTCGTCTCGTCATCCCGGGATGGCCCGCAGGGCCAGGCCCGGGATCCATAACCCCGGCTGGTGAATATGGATTCCGGGCTCGCGACTTCGTCGCGCCCCGGAATGACCGTTTCCCTAAATTCCCAGTTTTTGAATCTTGTGCGTGCCCCGCGCCAGCGAGACGTGCTTGGTTTCCATGTAGAAGTCGAACGAGTAGTCGCCGCCGTCGCGGCCGATGCCCGAGGCCTTCATGCCGCCGAACGGCGTCGGCAGATGGCGGACGTTCTCCGAGTTCAGCCAGATCATGCCGGCCTCGAGCGCGTCGGCAACGCGCAACGCGCGGCCGACGTCATTGGTCCAGACATAGCCGGTCAGGCCATAGCGGATGTCGTTGGCGATCTCGATCGCCTGTGCCTCGTCCTTGAACGGCAGCACGGTGAGGAAGGGGCCGAACACCTCCTCCTGCGCCACGCGCATCTTGCCGCTCGCGCCGGTGACCAGCGTCGGCTCGACATAATGCCCGCCGCCGGGGCCGTCATAGGCCTTGCCGCCGACCGCGATGGTCGCGCCGTCCTGCCGCGCGACGTCGAAATAGGAGCAGACCTTTGCCAAATGGCGTTCGTGGATCAGCGGCCCGATCTCGGTGGCGGGATCGAGGGGATGGCCGACTTTCAGCGCCTTCACGCGCGCCGTCAGCTTCTCCACGAACTTGTCCGCGATGCTCTGCTGGATCAGCAGGCGGCTCGACGAGGTGCAGCGCTCGCCGTTGAGCGAGTAGATCATGAACACGACGGCATCGAGCGCGCGATCGAGATCGGCGTCGTCGAACACGATCACCGGATTCTTGCCGCCGAGCTCGAAATGCACGCGCTTCAGGGTGGGCGCGCCCTGAACCATGATCGCCGAGCCCGTCGCGCTTTCGCCGACGAAGCCGATCGCCTTGATCGCGGGATGCTCGGTCAGCGCCTTGCCGGCCTCCTCGCCAAAACCGTGGACGGTGTTGAGCACGCCGTCGGGCACGCCGGCTTCCTTGACCAGTCTCGCGAGGATGGAAGCCGTCACCGGCGACCACTCGGCCGGTTTGTGCACGACGGTGCAGCCGGCCGCCAGCGCTGGCGCGATCTTCCAGGTCGAGAGCATGAACGGCGTGTTCCACGGCGTGATCACGCCGACCGGGCCGATCGGCACGCGGGTGGAGATATTCCAGTGCTCGTCGCTCGGCGTGTTGAGGCCGTCGCGCGCCTCAGCGCATTTGTCGGCGAAGAAACGGAAGTTTTCGGCGGCGCGGATCGCGGCCTTGGCCATGAAGCGATAGGCCTGGCCGGTGTCGATGCATTCGAGCACTGCGATGTCGTCGGCATTGTCCTCGATCGCGTCCGCGACGCGATGCAGCAGCTTGCGCCGCATCGCCGGTCCCATGTCGCGCCACGACTTGAAGGCGAGGGAAGCGGCCGTGGCCGCTGCGTCGATGTCCTCGGCGTTACCGCGCGCAACGGTTGCGAGCACCGCGCCATCGACTGGCGACCTCGTCTCGAAGGTCTCGCCGGAAATCGAGGCGACGGTCTTGCCGTCGATCATGTGACCGATGCCGTCGGCGCGCAGCTTCTTCAGCAGCGGCGCGACGCGGTCGCGATTGGCTTGGAACACATCGGATTTCGGCGTGGGCTTATCCATTTGCGGCCTCCACTTTCAGGGCGTCGTGGATGTTGTTGCGCTTCCAGCTCGTGTCCTTGTCGTTGATCTGCATGTCGAAGGACAAAGCGAACTTGCTGGCGGCGAAGACGGGATCGAGATGTTTTGACAGCGCCTGGAAGACGTGCTCGCCGGCCTTCTGCCGCGTCGGAAGATCGCGGCCCTCGCCGATGCGCAGCACCATGTCGAGGAAGCCGTAATCCTGCCGCGCATCCGCGATCGCATAATGCTCGCACCTGACGGCGCGGACGCGGATGCCGCCGAGCGGGAAGATGCCGGTCTCGACCGCAGCCTTGCGCACGACCTCGCAGACCGCGCCGATGTCGAGACGGCTGTCGAGATTGGCCGAATATTCGATCGTGAAATGCGGCATCGCGGTTTCACTCCCTGTATTTTTATCGTTCAGGCGAAGTAGCAGCTGACCGAGCCGTAGGCGCCATAATCCGCCTGAATTGTGTCGCCCTTGCGGGTCTCGATCGGACGGATGAAGGACCCCGCGAGCACGACCTGTCCCGGCTCCAGCGCAAGGCCAAGCGGCGCGATCTTGTTGGCGAGCCAGGCCACGGCTGTCGCAGGGTGATTGAGCACGCCGGCGGCAAGCCCGGTTTCTTCCAACTGTCCATTCTTGAAACACAGCGCGCCGATCCAGCGCAAATCCGCGTCGAGCGGACGGATCGGCCGTCCCCCGAGCACGATGCCGGCATTCGCCGCATTGTCGGCAATGGTGTCGTAGATTTTGCGCGTCGCCTTGGTCTTGGGATCGACGCGCTCGATCCGCGTGTCCAGGATTTCCAGCGCCGGCACGACGAAGTCGGTGGCGTTGAGCACGTCGAACATCGTGCAGTCCGGCCCAGACAAGCGCTTGCTCATGACGAAGGCGAGCTCGGCTTCGACGCGCGTGGCGATGAAGCGCTCGGTCGGGACGAGGCCGCCATCGGCGAAGAACATGTCGTCGAGCAGCACGCCGGAATCAGGCTCGTCGATATTGAGCGCGCTCTGCATCGCCTTCGAGGTCAGGCCGATCTTGTGGCCCTTGACGACGCGCCCCTCGGCGACCTTGACGTCGACCCATGCCTTCTGAATCGCGTAGGCATCGGCGATGGTGATGTCGGGGAAATCCCGCGAGAGCTGCCGGATCTGCACGCGGGTCTTTTCCGCCTGGTGCAGACGCCTCGCGCAAGCTTGGATATCGTCGTTGGAAAGCGCCATTGGCGGTCTACCAAAATCGTGGTGCCGGGAAATGCTTAACATGTTAAGTGAATGCGTCAAACGGAAATTGGCTTGCTGCACCGCAAACGTTTTGCGATCTGAAAGGGCGTCATGACGAAGAGACCGGCCGATCCCGCGAACGGACAAGCGGCTGCCGCGCGACAAGTGCCGATGCGCGACTTCTCGCGCTCGCTGCCGATGTCGCTGCTGAGGGCACGCGAAGCCGTGATGCGGCAGTTTCGCCCCAATCTGCGCGAGCACGGCCTGACTGAGCAGCAATGGCGCATCCTGCGCGCGCTCGCCTCGATCGAGGCGGCGGAGGTGACGGAACTCGCGCGCACCGCATTTCTCCTCGGTCCCAGCCTGTCGCGCATCCTGCGCGATCTCGAGGCGCGCAATCTGATCGAGCGCAAGACCGCCAAGACTGACCAGCGCCGCAGCATGGTCTCGATCTCGAAGGAGGGTGTGAAGCTGATGGCGCTGGTCGCGCCGTCCTCGGAAGCGATCTATGCCGAGATCACGCAGCGCTTCGGCGCGCGCAAGCTCGCCGAGTTGCAGGAAATGCTCGGACAGTTGGAGTTGTGCCTTGCTTCCACCGGCACGAGTGACGACGTCACGGATGAGACGTAACGGCAAATTTGCATGATGACTTGCTCGCTGCGCATGACTGTCGTCTTTGCCTAAAGCGCGAGCAGCGCGCGCGATGCGAAATGCGCGAAAAGCCCTCTGGAAATCGCCGAGAATAGATCATCGCTGCTGGTGTTAGTCACAAGCGGGCGCGCGTTCTCCGCACTTAGTCGATGACATCTCAATATCAATTTACTCACGCCGGGAGAATCCGTAAGTAGCATCCGGCTCTGTATTCAGTAACAAAGCCAAACCAAGAAGGGCCGACAAGGAAGCCCGGCCCCAGGGAGGAATGAATGAGACTGACGAGACGCGATTTTGCGGCCGGAATTGCTGCCGGCATTGCCGCGCCATACCTCATCAAGAGCGCAAATGCGCAGGGCGCCACCATCAAGATCGGCATGTGCGCGCCCGTCACGGGTCCCGCCGCTGAATCCGGCGGCTATGCCATCAAGGGCGCCAAGCTCGCGCTCGAGGCCGTCAACAAGGCCGGCGGTATCCTGGGGAAGCAGGGTGAGTTGATCGTCGAGGACGACCAGACCACCAATCCCGGCATCGTGCTCGCATTCTCCAAGCTCGCCGCACAGTCCGACATCGTCGGGTTCCTCGGCTCGATCCGCTCGACCCAGGTGCACGCGATGGCGCCCGACGTTATCAAGCTCGGCAAGCCGGTGATGATCGGCGGCACCGATCCGAACCTCACCCATATGGGCAATCAGTGGCTGTTCCGCTGCCGCCCCAATGACAGCTATTCCGGCCGCGTCATCGCCGAATACGGCGTCAACACGCTGGCGAAGAAGAAATGGGCCGTGCTGCACTCGACCGACGCGTTCGGCACCGCCGGCGGCAAGGCGCTGACGGAAGCGCTGACCAAGCTGGGCGCGCCGCCCGTGCTCGATCAGGGCTACGCCAACCAGAGCCAGGATTTCACCCCGGTCGTGCTCGCGATCAAGCAGTCGGGCGCCGACATCCTCGGATCCTACTTCACCTTCGAGAACGACCTCGGCATCTTCGCCCGCCAGCTCCGTCAGCTCGGCGTCAACATTCCGTGGGTCGGTTCGCCCTCGATCGTCAACATCACCGCGCTGAAGCTCGCCGGCCCCGCGCTCTACAACACCTATGGCGTCGCCGACTATGCCGAGGATTCCAGCGAAGGCTCCAAGGCATTCGGCAAGATCTACCGCGATGCGGTCAAGGTCGCGCCCGACAACCAGAGCTCCTGGACGTTCGATGCGATCAACGTGCTGGCGCAGGCCATCAACAATGCCGGCTCGACCGATCCCGCCAAGATCCGCGAAGCCATCCTGGCAACCAAGAAGTTCGCCGGTGCCGAAGGCGAATACAATTTCGACCAGAACGGCGATGGTCTGCACGGCTATAACATCGTGAAGAACGACAAGGGCACCATCGTCTTCGACAAGCACATCGAGTTCAACGACTGACGTTGAAACGACCTCCCCGATGCCGGTCGGGGAGGTCGTGACGTCCTTTGTCGAACCTATCCGATCTCCAACAGAACGCTTGTCATGGATCTCGCCCTCCAATTGCTCTTTACCGGCATCGGTATCGGCGCCGTCTACGCGCTCGTCGCGCTCGGCTTCGTGCTGATCTTCCGTGCCACCAACGTGGTGAACTTCGCCCAGGGCGAGTTCTCCATGGTCGCGGCCTATCTGATGGTCGTCGCGGTCGAGGCCGGTCTGCCCTATTGGGCGGCCTTCATCGTCGCGCTGCTCGGCATGGCACTGCTCGGTGTCATCTTCAATCTCGGCGTCTATTATCCGCTGCGCCACCGCACCTATCTGCCCGTGATCATCGCCACCATCGGCGCTTCGATCCTGCTGGCGAACTCCGTGCTCGCGATCTACGGCCCGCAGCCGCAGGTGCTGCAGGGCTGGTTCGATACACCGGGCATTCAGCTCGGCCCGGTCTATCTCGACAGCCAGTATCTCTTGATCATCGGCGTCACGATCTGCCTCGTGATCTTCAATTTCTGGTTCTTCGAGAAGACGCTGCTCGGCAAGAAGCTGCAGGCGACCTCGCAGGACAAGGAGATGGCCTCGCTGCTCGGCATCTCCGTGTCCACCATGATCATGATCACCTTCATCTATTCGGCTGTGCTCGGCGGCCTTGCCGGCATCCTCGTCGCACCCGTGCTGTTCGTCTCGATCCAGATGGGCTCGACCATCGCGCTGAAGGCGTTCGCGGCCACCATCATCGGCGGCTTCGGCGACGTCGCCGGCGCCATCATTGGCGGTCTCGCGCTCGGCGTGATCGAGACGTTTGGCGCGGCCTACATTTCGGTGCCCTACAAGGACGGCTTTGCCTTCCTGGTGCTGGTCGCCTTCCTGATCTTCCGGCCGCAGGGCATCTTCGGCGAACGCGTGGCGGAAAAAGCATGAGCGCTCCCAGCGACAACATGCCGATCCCGGCACCCGCCATCCATTCGAAGCCGCTGCTGGTCCGGCATTTGCCTTACTTTATCGGCGCAGCGATCCTGGTCGCGCTCGCCGCGACCATGCGCTTCGACGGGTACGTCCACAACATCCTGCTGCAGGCCACCACGTTCTCGATCGCGGTGTTCGGCCTCTCGGTCGTGCTCGGCCTGTGCGGCCAGATCAATCTGGCGCAGGCCGCGTTCTTCGGCCTCGGCGCCTACGCGGTCGGCATCGGCACGACCGACCTGCATGTCAGCTTCTGGCTCTGCCTCGTCGGCGGCTGCCTGATCTCGCTGCTCGCGGGTGCCTTCCTCGGCATGTCGACCTTGCGGCTCGGCGGCCATTACCTCGCGATGGTGACGATCTCGTTCCAGCAGATCGTGACGCTGGTCATGATCAACGCGATCTGGCTGACGCACGGTCCCGACGGCGTGCCCAACATCAAGCGCCCGGAGCTGTTCCAGTCGTCGCAGAGCTATCTCGCCTTCTGCGTCGCGATGCTGGCGATCGTCGGCTACCTCGTCTGGCATCTCGCCGACACCAAGCTCGGTCGCGCCATGCGTGCCGTGCGCGATAACGAGCTTGCGGCCGGCGTCAACGGCATCGACGTCTTCCGCACCAAGATCTACGCGTTCGCGCTGTGCGCGCTGCTCGGCGGCCTCGCGGGCGGCCTGTTCGCCGGCGGTTTCGCCTATGTCAGCCCCGATCAATTCTCCTTCGCGGAATCGATCGTGTTCCTGACCATGTCGCTGCTCGGCGGCGTGGCTTCGCCGATCGGATCTGCGATCGGCACCGGCCTGCTGATCCTGATCCCGGAATGGCTGCGCTTTCTCAAGAGCGTGCCGGGCCTGTATCTCGCGATCTACGGCCTGTTCGTGATCCTGATCATCCGCTTCATGCCCGACGGCATCTGGGGCTTTGTCGCCGATGCCTTCACGCGCTGGCGCGCCAAGACCAAGGCACCTCCGGTCGCGGCCGCGCTGCAGTTGAAGCCTGCGACGATCGGTGGCGATACGGTGCTGGAAGTCACCGGCCTGTCGAAGCATTTCGGTGGCCTCAAGGCCGTCGACGGCGTCGATATCGCGGTGAAGCGCGGCGGCGTGCATGCGCTGATCGGGCCGAACGGCTCGGGCAAGACCACGACGCTCAACGTGCTCTCGGGTCTCTATGAGGCCACCGCAGGCAAGATCGTGCTCGACGGGACCGACATCACCCACATGCCGCCGCATCAGCGCACGGCTGCGGGCCTGGGGCGCACCTTCCAGAACATCCGCCTGTTCCGCTCGATGACGGCGCTTGAAAACGTCGAGATCGGCGCGGAGCGGCCCGGCAACACCATGGTCGGGAAGGGCGACGACGCCCTGACCGAGCGTGCGATGGAGGCGCTCACCTTCGTCGGTCTCGGCAGCCGTGCCAACGAGCTGATTTCGAGCTTCTCCTACGGCCATCAGCGCCTGATCGAGATCGCGCGTGCGCTCGCCTCGAACCCGACGCTGCTGCTGCTCGACGAGCCCGCGGCCGGCTTGAACTCGACCGAGAAGCTGGAGCTGCACGAGCTGCTGAAGCGTATCGCCGCGCAGGGCCTCACCATCCTGATCATCGATCACGACATGACGCTGGTCTCGGAAGCGGCCCAGCACATCACCGTGCTCAACTTCGGACGCCGCATCGCGGACGGCGAATCCATGGCCGTGCTGCGTCATCCCGACGTCGTCTCCGCCTATCTCGGGAGCGAATGATGCCGTTGCTCGAAATCCGCAACCTTGTCGTGCGCTACGGCGAGATCGAAGCGCTGCGCGGCGTCACCTGCGCCGTGGAGCAGGGGCAGGTGGTGACGCTGCTGGGCGCCAACGGCGCCGGCAAGTCCACGACCCTGCGCGCCATCTCCGGCCTCGCCAAGCCGACCTCCGGCGACATCATGTTCGACGGCAAGTCGATCGCGGGCCTCGGCCCGGAGGCCATAGTCCGCATGGGCATCAGCCACGTGCCCGAGGGACGCCGCGTCTTCCCGGGACTCACAGTGAAAGAGAACATCATGCTCGGCGCGTCCAACCGCCGGGCTTCGACCTCGGAGATCTCGCGCGAGGCCGATGCGATGTTCGACCTGTTCCCGGATATCCGCAAGTTCACCAATGCGCTCGGCTGGACCTTGTCCGGCGGCCAGTTGCAGATGGTGGCGGTCGCGCGCGGGCTCATGGCCAAGCCGCGGCTGTTGCTGCTCGATGAGCCGTCGCTCGGCCTTGCACCGGTCATCGTGCAGGCCGTGTTCAAGATCATCTCCGAGATCCGCCGCAACACCACGGTCTTGCTGGTCGAGCAGAACGCGCGCATGGGCCTGTCGGTGGCCGATTACGGCTATGTGCTCGAGACCGGCCGCATCGTGCTCGGCGGCAAGCCCGACGAGCTCTGGGGCAATGAAGCGATCCGCGCCGCCTATCTCGGCGGCCATGCCAAGGCGAGTGCTTGACCGGTTCCGTCATCGGGATGCCGTTTCCGGGCGGAAAACCCCGGCCGAGCGCCTTGGGAGGCATCCCCTTGCCGGACGAACCCGGGCGGCGATACTGTCGCCGCCCGCAAGGCAGCATCCAGTGGACCAGCGCATAGGTCTTGCGTCATTGCGAGCGTAGCGCGGCGAGCCGGTTCGCGGTAACAGCGAGGTCGTGCTGTCGCGGCGCTCGTCATGGTGACGAAGGCTCAAACAACGAAGAAGGAAGGCAACGTGGCGAACAAGGTCAAGGAAATCTGGAAGTCGGGCAAGGCCGTGGTCAACGCGTGGCTGGCGATACCCTCCGGCTTCTCGGCCGAAATGGTCGCGCAATGCGGCTTCGACAGCGTCACGGTGGACATGCAACACGGCGTGCAGGACTATCTGTCGATGGTGCAGTGCTTCCAGGCCATGGACAAGCACCCGGTCACCCCGATGGTCCGCGTGCCCTGGAACGAGCCCGGCATCATCGGCAAGGTGCTCGACGGCGGCGCCTATGGCGTGATCTGCCCGATGGTCAACACGGCGCAGGAAGCCAGGAACCTCGTCTCCTATTCGAAGTATCCGCCACAGGGCGTCCGCTCCAACGGCCCGATCCGCGCCGGCATGTACGGCACCGCCGGCTCCTATCAGAAGACCGCGAATGCCGACACCATCCTGCTGCCGATGATGGAGACGAAGACCGCGGTCGAGAACATGGAAGCGATCCTCGATGTCGAGGGTATCGACGGCGTCTATATCGGCCCGTCCGACCTCGGCTTCTCCTACGGCCTCGAGCCCAAGCTCGACCGCAGCGAGCCCGAGATTCTCGCGATCTACGAGAAGATCATCAAGGAATGCGGCAAGCGCGGCCTCAACCCGGGCATCCATTGCAGCGGCGCGGAAGGTGCAGCGCGCGCCATCAACATGGGCTTCAAGCTGGTGACGCTCTCGAACGAGGTCGGCCTGATGACGACCTACGCCAAGATGCAGGTCAACGCGACCCGCAAGGATTCCGGCGGCAAGGCCTGACAACTCGCGAATGGCGAATGGGGAGTAGCGAATGGTGCTGCTCCCCTTTTCCATTCGCCACTCGCTACTCACTATTCGCCGAAGGAGAGACCCATGACCATCAGCCCCGTCATCCGCCTGCATCCCGATGATGGCGTGCTGATCGCGCGCGCGAGCCTGCCGCCGGGGACGGTGGTCGCCGACGGCGTGACCACGGTCGAGCGCATTCCCTCCGGCCACAAGGTCGCGATCAAGCCGATCGCGGTGGGCGAGCCCGTCATCCGCTACGGCCAGATCATCGGCTTTGCGACCATTCCGATCGCGCCGGGCCAGCACGTGCACGTGCAGAATTGCGGCATGGGCGATTTCGCCAAGGACTATGCCTATTGCGCCGACGTCAAGCCGACGCCGAATTTCGACCTGCCGGCGACCTTCGAAGGCATCCGCCGTCCCGATGGCCGCGTCGCCACGCGCAACTATATCGGCATCCTGACCTCGGTGAATTGCAGCGCGCATGTCGCAAGCCTCGTCGCCGACGTCTTCAAGAAGAATCCCTTCACCGGCGACAATCCGCTGGCCGAATTCCCCAATGTCGACGGTGTCGTCGCGCTGACCCACAAGACCGGCTGCGGCATGACGCAGAACGAGCCGTTGGCGCTGCTCCGCCGCACGCTCGGCGGCTACGCGCGGCACGTCAATTTCTCCCACGTCATCGTGCTCGGCCTCGGCTGCGAGGTGAACCAGATCGGCGGGCTGATGGAAGAGCAGAAGCTCGCCGGCCGCCTGCGCGCGATGGACATCCAGGAAGTCGGCGGCACCCGCAAGACGGTCGAGGCCGGCATCGCCTTCGTGCGCGAGGCGCTTGGCGACGCCAACAAGGTCAAGCGCGAGAGCGTGCCCGCGAGTGAGCTCACGGTCGCCCTGCAATGCGGCGGCTCCGACGGCTATTCCGGCGTGTCGGCGAACCCGGCGCTGGGTGCGGCGAGCGATCTCATCGTGCGCCACGGCGGCACAGTGATCCTGTCGGAAACGCCCGAGACCTACGGCGCCGAGCACCTGTTGACGCGCCGCGCCGTCAGCCGTGAGGTCGGCGAGAAGCTGGTCGACCTGATGCGCTGGTGGGACGAATACACCGAGCGCGAAGGCGCCGAGATGAACGCCAATCCGAGCCCCGGCAACAAGGCCGGCGGCCTCACCACGATTCTGGAGAAATCGCTCGGCGCGATGGCCAAGGCCGGCACCACCAACCTCGTCGAGGTGCTGCGCTATGCCGAGCCGATCACCAAGAAGGGTTTTGTCTTCATGGACACGCCCGGCTACGACCCTGTCGCGGCAACCGGGCAGGTCGCCGGCGGCGCCAATCTGGTCTGCTTCACCACCGGCCGCGGCAGCGTGTTCGGCTGCAAGCCCGCGCCCTCGATCAAGCTCGCCACCAACACGCCCATGTACAAGCGCATGGAAGAGGATATGGACGTCAATTGCGGCACCATCCTCGAAGGCGAGGAGAGCGTGCAGGAGTGCGGCCAGCGCATCTTCGATCTCATCCTGAAGACCGCCTCGGGCCAGCCGACCAAGAGCGAGAGCTTCGATTTCGGCGGCGCCGAGTTCGCGCCCTGGGTGCTCGGCGCGACGATGTAATCGCGCCGGACGCACCTCGCTGCGGAAATATGCAGGACGCGCGAGGATTCAAGAAAGCCTTGTCTCGCAATGTTTTCTTGAGACGGGAGGATCGTTGAGGGGCCTCAGGCAAGCTCCCATCAATCCTCCCGGAGAAACGGTACCCGACCGGTACCGTTTCTCGAACCGGCCGCAGGGCCGGGAAGTGCCAACACATCGGTGGGCAGATCGAGATGTTGGATGACGACGAAGTTGGCGAAGGTGGCGCGGCCGTATTGGTCTGGAGATCCGCGCATTGTGCGGCTTGCGGACGATGTCGAAGGGAAGTGGGCCGTTGTCGAGGTTCGGTCTCGCGAAGTGGAGACCGAGCTGCAGCGCAGGCACTTCGGCATCTATGTGCCGCGGTACTCGGAGACGGTCATCGCCAAGAGCCGAAAGGTCCTGAAACGGGGCCCGATGTTTCCAGGCTACGTTTTCGTGTTCCTGTGGAGCGTTCCCGGGAACTACGGCAGGTTAGCGTCGATCGAGGGAGCCAGTGTGGTCGGCTCGCTGAACGATGAAGAGATCAACCTCGTGCAGGCGGTCGAGAACGGGCAGCGCTGGACCTCTGCAGCGGACAAGAAACGACTGCATCACAACAAATGCGCGAGCACGAAGCGGTTGGAAAGTTGTATGGTCCAACTTCGCTCCATTGACGCCGCAAAACGGAATCAGGCATTGCGAAGACTTCTTGGCCTCCCTAGTACCGGCTCCAGGTGAGCAAGCGGAACGGATGTAGGCGGTTCGAAGCGAAACAGAGCTTCATCAATCCCTCAATGTGTCCTAAGGCGGCTCGAGCTGAGATGTCAGGTCGGGTCCTTGATGTCCGGGTAGACCGTTCCGTGGATTGCTTTTTAGCGAAACAAGGTCGTAGCGTGGCGCCAAGTAGGTCGAGGATCTGGGGCGGCGCCTAGGCCCCCGATGCGACAGCAGCTCTTGAAGCTACTGCGTGCCGGAGTCTACGCCATAGGTCCGATACTTTTGGCTGATCGTCGAGTCCGCCGCTATCGCCGCCTCAACATCTTGCTTGCCGCTTCCCTCACTTATCTTCTCCTTGGCAAGACCTCGTCCATATAGCGATGACGCTCGACCTCTTTGAAATGAGAGTGCCTTGTCATAGTCGGCAATAGCATCGTCCCACCGACCCGATTTGAGATGCGTAAGCGCACGGCTGTCTAACACGTACGGATCATTCGGTTGGAGCTTGAGCGCCTCGTTGCAATCAGACAACGCCTCCTGAAGCTCGGCTCCGATGATCGTTCGGGCCCAGCATCGGTTGTTCCATGGGATCGGATCAAGTTTATCGAGTTTGATGGCTTCGCTGCAGTCGGTGACTGCACGGGCAAACTCGTTCATTTTTAAGTCTACGTTACACCGTCCCACGAATGCGTTAGAGTTCTGAGCATCCAGGCGGATTGCGAGATCGTAGTTTTCTATCGCCGTGTGAAGATCCTTGGTGCTCCCGGCGCTGCCGAGCGCGTTACCCAATCCCAGGAAATATTTCGTCTGCATCGGATCAAGCGCAATCGCGCGGCGGCAGTCGGCTGCCGCCTTCTCGAAATCGCTGACACCTTTACCTTGAGGATCCCCAGTCATCGGCCCTTCGGCACGTTTTCCTCGGGCGTTATATGCGAAGCAGCGGTTGTTAAACGCTCTGGCGTACTGCGGATCTAGCGCAATCGCTTGGGTGTAGTCGTCGATCGCCTTATCATATTGGCCCAAGCTTGTCTCGATATTGCCCCTGTTGTACAGCGCGATAGGATTGCTCGGAACGATTTTTATCGCGCTATCAAAGTCTTTGAGAGCCTTGTTGTAGTCTCCTCTTTTCTCATAGGCATTGCCTCTCAGGATATAGGCTTGCGACTTGGCGCCCGCCGACCCGTCTCCAGACTCCAGAAAAGTCGAACATGCAGAGATAGCGGTGGCGGCATCTTCCTGGAAGCACGCGGAGAGATCTCCTGCCGATATCGCAACGCGGGACGAGAATGAGCTTGCAAGCGCGACGACAAGCAAAGCCGCAACCTTGTCGGGCCTTCGTCGCATTCGGCGGTTGGCACATGCCGACCGCGCAGAAAGCGTTTTCACTTTGCTGAAGAGCCCAGCAGGCGCCAGAGATGAGAGTCTATTCATTGCGCACCTCCGGTAGTGAGGCAACCGCATCTCTACTGTACACCCAAATCGGGCTAGCGCGCACGTTCTACTGAAACGAATTTGCTGCGGCCACCTCAGTCAATATCGCAATTTTACGGGTCGGGGCGATCGTTTGGCTGGAGCGAATTATAGGTTCCGCGACGCGGCAGCTTATTCACCTCGATCCTTGAAACGTCGATCTGTTTGTACAGAGGATCGATTTTCATCTTGTTATTGGTGTGCCCCCAAAACTTCCACCACGGGATTGTTGTCTCGGTCAAATCTAACTTTGCGACCCATTCAGTTTCGGGAAAGGAAATGTCTATCGTTGGAAACGCTCGGGCGGTTTCCTCGGGTATTTTCAATGTTACTAGGCTACCATTGTGAGACAGATTGCTGGGATCTGCCTTCAACTCCATGATGCGCAACAGCTGGTCTGTCGGCGCAACAACTCTGGTGCCGTCAAGGAAGTACAACCTGCCTGTGATCTCCCAATAGGGCTTGCCTAGATTTGCGATATCCTTGGTTGCCGTACCCACCAGCTGATACATGAGCAGAAAGAGCACGACGAAATAGACGGCGACGGCTCCAGCGGCATTTAGCTTGAGATCCGTTCCAGGCACTTTGCCGGAAGCGAAGATGATCATCTCGGGGCAGACGCGATGGAAAATCATCGCCGGAACCAAGGGAATTGCTATCCAGGCCGTCGCCAAGAAAAAGGTCGCAAATAGAGGAAGCATGAGAGTCTCCATCATGAAGCTCTCGGGTCAAACTCTAAAATGCCGCTGGCAGCCGCGCTGCTAGCTACTTTGGATCAGCCAGTGCGTAGGACACCGCAGGGCTGATCGGGGCACAGAGGCCGCCGAAAACAAATAGGCCTACAATCAATGCGAACAGAAGCGATTTCATTTCACGCCTCCATTGGTGGAAACCAGTGATCCTAGTGCACCTGCTCGTCAATCGCAAGTAGCACTCCTCAAGCTTATAGCCCTCAATTTGCGTGGCGAATGTGACCTACTTCACTTTCCTCAAACTCTCTGCGGACCGCTGATCTCGCGGCGGTTCAGTCGAGAACGTCGCGACTGCCGAAAGGCTTGGCGCAACACCGCCGACGGGTCCCTCCAGCGAAAATCCGGCCACGAGTAGGCAATCCTACAGGCTCCCGCGTAACCGCACGTGTTCTCGTGCTCACTTATGATTAATAATTCCTGTCGTAATCCTTGTGCGATGCGAGCCCGACTCCTTTCGGGGGACGTTCGCCCTTCGACAGGATTCGTCAACGATGACGCATGCGGTACGGCCAACTGGCGTGGAAAATCTCCTCGGTGAAGAGGAGCTGATCGTCTCGAAGACCGATCTGAAAGGCCGCATCACCTACGCCAACGACGTCTTCGTCCGCATGGCCAAATATTCCTACGCGGAGCTGATGGGCGCGCCCCACAGCATGATCCGTCATCCCGACATGCCGCGCTGCGTCTTCAAGCTGCTCTGGGACACGCTCCAGTCCAAGCAGGAGATCTTCGCCTACGTCGTCAATCTGGCGAAGGACGGCAGCCATTACTGGGTGTTTGCCCACGTCACGCCGACCTTCGACGAACGCGGCAATATCGTCGGCTACCACTCCAACCGCCGCAAGCCGGATCCGGCGCAGATCGAGCGTATCAAGCCGATCTACAAGACGCTGTGCGCGGAAGAGGCGCGGCACGCCAATGCCAAGGACGGCATGCGCGCGAGCTTCGATGCGATGGTCGGACTACTGAAGCAACAGGGTGTCGGTTACGATGAATTTGTGCTCTCTCTCTAAGGCGCAGGGAGCGACCGCGCTCGCGTGTGTTCTTGCTGTCGTTGCGTTCGCCCTCTCGCTTCTCGGCGTGACGGGAATTGCCGGTGCGGCACTGCTCGGTGCGACCGTCGCGCTGCTCGGCTACGCGGTCTGGTGCCAGCATCGCACGGCGATCGCCGTCGATGAGGTCGCCGATGTCTGCCGCAAGGCGGCGCGCGGTGATCTCGAAGCTCGCATCCTGAGCGATCGTCAGGCCGGACGGATCGGGGCGATCCAGAAATCCGTCAACGACATGCTCGACATCACCGATGCCTACCTGCGCGAGGCCTCGGCATCGATGGACTATGCCAGCCGCGGCAAGCATTTCCGAAAGATCCTCGCGCGCGGTCTGCCCGGCTCGTTCCGCCGTTCGGCCGTCGTCATCAATGCCGGCACCGACAGCCTCGGTCGCCGCGTCGTCGAGATCGCCGACCTCGCAAAACAGTTCGGCACGCATCTCGACCAGGTCGCGGGCACGCTGATGGGCGCCGCGACCGATCTCGAAACCGACGCCGGCCAGATGGCGGCGGCAGCCGAGAAGACCAGCCGGCAGACCTCGGGTGTGCTCAGCGCCTCCGACCAGGCCTCGCGCAACGTCGCGACCGTCGCCAGCGCCGCCGAGCAGCTCGCGTCCTCGATCGCCGAGATCGGCCGCCAGGTGACCGGCTCGACCGCGAGCACGGGACGTGCGGTGAACGAGGCCAACCGCGCCGGCAGCGAGATCCGCACGCTCGCGGACGCCGCGATGCGGATCGGCGACGTCGTCAAGCTGATCAGCGAGATCGCCTCGCAGACCAACCTTCTGGCGCTCAACGCCACCATCGAGGCGGCGCGGGCAGGCGAGGCCGGCCGCGGCTTTGCGGTGGTGGCCGCCGAGGTCAAGAGCCTCGCCAACCAGACCGCGAAGGCGACTGAAGAGATCAGCGCCAAGGTCGGCGAGATGCAGCAATCGACCACCAATTCGGTCACGGCCGTCGAGGCGATCGCGCAGACCATTGCCGAGATCAACGGCATTACCGCCTCAATCGCGACCTCGATCGAGCAGCAGGGTCTCGCCACCCGCGAGATCGCCCGCAACGTCCAGGAAGCCTCGGCCGGCACCTCGCGGGTCTCTTCCAACGTCACCGGCATCAGCGAAGCCGCCGCCGACACCGGCCGCGTCGCCAGCCGCGTCAACAGCGCCTCCGAGCGCGTCCACGGCGAAGTCGAGACGCTCCGCCGCGAGGTGACGCAGTTTTTGCAGCGGCTGACCTCGGCGGCATGAGGCCGCGCCGCGAAAGTAGTACGTAGATCCACAAGAGGTCGTCATGCCCGGGACTAGCCCGGCCATGACGCCGTGGAGGCTTCAGGGCGCCAAACTCCTACCTGCTAGGTGGTCGCTCCGAGGACAACGGGGATACTTCCTAGGCACCCTCTGCCCGTTGTTAGTGCTTGATCGCATTGACGTCAGGTGTTCTGCTCAAAAAAGCTGCTGGAGCACCGCACCCCGTGTCGATCTACGTCGCATTACACCACGTCACGCACTACAAATACGACCGCCCGATCGATCTTGGCCCGCAGACCATCCGCCTGCGGCCGGCGCCGCATACGCGCACGCCGATCCTTAGCTATTCGCTCAAGGTCACGCCAGCCAACCACTTCGTGAACTGGCAGCAGGATCCGCAGGGCAACTGGCTCGCCCGCTACGTCTTTCCGGAGAAGACCACCGAGCTGAAATTCGAGGTCGACTTCACGGCGCAGATGACCGTGGTCAACCCGTTCGACTTCTTCGTCGAGCCCTACGCCGACAGCTTTCCGTTCGAGTATCCGAAGGATCTCAAGACCGAGCTCGCGCCCTATCTCGAGACCATCAAGCCCGATCGCCTGTTCGCGAAATATCTCGACACGATCCCGCACGATGCGCCCAACACCGTCAACTTCCTGGTCGATCTCAACAGGGAGCTGCAGAAGAAGATCCGCTACATCATCCGGATGGAGCCGGGCGTGCAGACGCCGGAGGAGACGCTGACCTCCTGCGCCGGCTCGTGCCGCGACTCCGCCTGGCTCCTGATCCAGACTTTCCGTCATCTCGGCCTCGCCGCGCGTTTCGTCTCCGGCTATCTGATTCAGATCCGCCCCGACATCGATCCGATCGAGGGACCACCCGAGGTCGAAAACGATTTCACCGACCTGCACGCCTGGGCGGAAGTCTATCTGCCGGGCGCCGGCTGGATCGGGTTCGACGCCACCTCCGGCATGCTCGCGGGCGAGGGGCATATCCCTGTTGCCGCGACACCGCATTATCGCTCGGCGGCGCCGATCTCCGGCGGCGCCGGCTTTGCCGAGGTCGAGTTCGCGTTCGACATGAGCGTCAAGCGCATCCGCGAGGCGCCGCGCATCACAAAGCCGTTCTCGGACGAATCCTGGGCGCGGCTCAACGATCTCGGCGAGCAGGTCGACGGCGATCTCGCCGCGCAGGACGTGCGGCTCACCATGGGCGGCGAGCCGACCTTCGTTTCGGTCGACGATCTCGAAGCGGGCGAGTGGAATACGGAAGCGGTCGGCCCGACCAAGCGCGCGCTCGGCGACGATCTGATCCGGCGCCTGCGCGATCGCTTCGCGCCCGGCGGCTTGCTGCATTATGGCCAGGGCAAATGGTATCCGGGCGAGAGCCTGCCGCGCTGGGCCTTCGGGCTCTACTGGCGCAAGGACGGCGTGCCGATCTGGAAGAACGCCGACCTCATCGCCAAGATCGAGAATCCGCGGCGGCCCGAGGTCAGGGATGCCGAAGCCTTCATGGAAGGCACCGCCGCGCGGCTCGGCCTCGACCACGGCTACATCATGCCGGCCTATGAGGATCCGGCCTATTGGCTGAAGAAGGAAGCCGAGCTTCCCGTTAACGTCGATCCCGCCGATTCCAAACTGTCCGATCCCGAGGCGCGCGCCCGCATGGCGCGGGTGTTCGACGAGGGCCTGAACACGCCACGCGGCTTCGTGCTGCCGATCCAGCGCTGGAATGCGCCGCCGCGCTGGCGCAGCGAACGCTGGCCGCTCCGGCGCACTCACCTGTTTCTGATGCCGGGCGATTCACCGCTCGGTCTGCGCTTGCCGATCGGCTCGCTCGGCTACGTGCCGCCCAATCAATATCCCTACATCATCGAGCAGGA
Source organism: Bradyrhizobium sp. 18BD (assembly GCF_054185225.1). Lineage (NCBI taxonomy): Bacteria > Pseudomonadati > Pseudomonadota > Alphaproteobacteria > Hyphomicrobiales > Nitrobacteraceae > Bradyrhizobium > Bradyrhizobium sp. 18BD. The sequence goes on from NZ_JAVAYL010000004.1 coordinate 81,791, forward strand.
CCCGATGGAGTCGCGTGGCAAGCTGCCGGTGTTCACGGCTCCCGCGCGCCCGAAATCGCCGCCGCGGGAGGCGCCCGAGAAGCTCAACACGTCCGTCCCCGTCCGCACCGCGATGTCGATCGAAGTCCGCGACGGCGTGATCTGCGCGTTCATGCCGCCGGTCGAGCGTATCGAGGATTATCTCGAACTGGTCGCGGCGCTCGAAGCCACGGCCGAGGAGATGCAGCTCCAGGTCCATGTCGAGGGCTATCCGCCGCCGTTCGATCCGCGCATCGAGGTGATCAAGGTGACGCCGGACCCTGGCGTGATCGAGGTCAACATCCAGCCGGCCAAGAGCTGGCGCGATGCGGTCGAGATCACCTCCGGCCTTTATGAGGACGCGGCCAAGGTGCGCCTCGGCGCCAACCGCTTCCTGGTCGACGGCCGCCACACCGGCACCGGCGGCGGCAATCACGTCGTGGTCGGCGGCTCGAGCCCGCAGGACTCGCCGTTCCTGCGCCGTCCTGATCTCCTGAAGAGCCTCGTGCTGTACTGGCAGCGGCATCCGTCGCTGTCCTATTTCTTCTCCGGCCTGTTCATCGGCCCGACCAGCCAGGCGCCGCGCATTGACGAAGCCCGCCACGACAGCATCTACGAGCTCGAGATCGCGCTCTCGCACGTGCCGCCGCCGGGCTACCAGACGCCCCTTTGGCTGGTGGACCGGCTGTTCCGGCATCTGCTCGTCGACATCACCGGCAACACCCACCGCGCCGAGATCTGCATCGACAAGCTGTATTCGCCGGAGGGCCCAACCGGCCGGCTCGGCCTCGTCGAATTCCGCGCGCTCGAGATGCCGCCCGATCCGCGCATGTCGCTCGCACAGCAGCTTCTGATCCGCGCGCTGATCGCGAAGATGTGGCGCGAGCCGCAACAGGGCAAGTTCGTGCGCTGGGGCACCGCGCTGCATGACCGCTTCATGCTGCCGCATTTCATCTGGGAAGATTTTCTCGACGTGCTCACCGAGCTGAAGGCGTTCGGCTATCCGTTCGAGCCGGAATGGTATCTGGCCCAGCTCGAGTTCCGCTTCCCCGCCTTCGGCCGCATCCATCATGGCGGCGTGACGCTGGAGCTGCGGCAGGCGCTCGAGCCCTGGCACGTGCTGGGCGAGGAGGGCTCGGCCGGCGGCACGGTGCGCTATGTCGACTCCTCGGTCGAGCGGCTCCAGGTCAAGGCGGAAGGCTTTGTCGAAGGCCGCCACATCGTCACCTGCAACGGCCGCCGCTTGCCGATGACCTCGACCGGCCGCTCGGCCGAGGCCGTGGCCGGCGTCCGCTTCAAGGCCTGGCAGCCGGCCTCCGGCCTGCATCCGACCATTCCGGTCCACGCGCCGCTGACCTTCGACCTGATCGACACCTGGAACGGCCGTTCGCTCGGCGGCTGCGTCTACCACGTCGCCCATCCCGGCGGCCGCAGCTACGACACCAAGCCGGTCAACACCTATGAGGCCGAGGCGAGGCGGCTGGCGCGCTTCCAGGACCACGGCCATACGCCGGGTCCAATGCAGCCGCCGCCCGAGGAACGCACAAATGAGTTTCCGCTGACCCTCGACTTGCGGACCCCGCTCCTGCAATGAGTATGATGGTGGGGCAGGGAGAGGCGCATGGGCGAGGGCGCAGCCGGACAGGACGACAGGGCAGGCAAGGCGCAAGGTCAACGCGAAGGCCAGCGTGAAGGCCAGCGCCGCCTTGCCCAATGGGTCCGCGACTATCGCCGCCTGCCCGGCATTCCCGACGAATTCCTCGGGCCCGACGGCGCCCCGCGCGCGGTCTGGAGCCGGTTCTTCGACGCTTTCGGCGCGCTCGCCCCCGACGAGGCCGAGCGGCGCTTCGCCATGGCCGACCGTCACCTCCGCGAGGCAGGTGTCACCTACCGCGCGCCCGGCGACAGTGCCGACCGGCCCTGGTCGGTCAGCCACCTGCCGCTGCTGATCGACGAGGCCGACTGGAAGCAGCTCTCGGCCGGCATCACCCAGCGCGCCGAGCTTTTGGAGCTGGTGCTGCGCGACATCTACGGCGAGGGCCGCCTCGTCGCCGAGGGCGCGTTGCCCGCAGCCGCGATCGCCGGCAGCCCCGAATATCTCCGCCCGGTCTGCGGCGTGCCGCCGCCGGGCGGCCGCTACCTCTCGCTCTATGCCGCCGATGTCGGCCGCGGGCCCGACGGCCGCTGGTGGGTGCTCGGCGACCGCACGCAGGCGCCGTCGGGCGCGGGCTATGCGCTCGAGAACCGCCTGGTGCTCTCGCGCGCCTTCTCCGATCTCTACAAGTCGATGAACGTGCCGCGCGTCGCACCGTTCTTCGAAGCGTTCCGCGACAGTCTGCGTGCCCGCGCCGATCGCGACGAGCCGCGCATCGGCGTGCTGACACCGGGCAGTTTCAGCGAGACCTATTTCGAGCATGCGACGCTGGCGCGCTATCTCGGCTTCCTGCTGGTCGAGGGCGACGATCTCGCGGTCAGCGACAACCGCGTCCACATCCGCACCGTCGCGGGCCTGAAGCGGCTCGACGTGCTCCTGCGCCGCGTCGATTCCAACTCGCTCGATCCGCTCGAGCTCGATGCCTCCTCGCATCTCGGCGTGCCCGGCCTGATCGACGTGCTGCGCAAGGACGGCGTCGTCGTGGCCAACATGCCGGGTTCGGGCGTGCTGGAGGCGCGAGCGCTGCTCGGCTTCCTGCCGGCGCTGAGCCGTCGCCTGCTCGGCGAAGAGCTGAAGATGCCGCACATCGCGACCTGGTGGTGCGGCCAGCGCAATGCGCGCGACGAGGTGCTGTCGCGGCTCGATGAGGTCGCAATCGAAGGTGCCTATCGCCGCGGCGTGCCCGGCTTCGACAGCAATGGGCCGGTGCTCGCGAGCGAGCTCGACGCGGCCGGACGCCAGCGCCTGATCGACGCCATCGGCGCTCGCGGCATGGACTATGTCGGCCAGGAGGTGGTGCGGCTCTCGACCATGCCGGTGTGGGAGCAGGGCCAGCTCACGCCGCGCCCGTTCGTGCTGCGCGTGTTCGCAGCCGCGACGCCCGACGGCTGGGCCATCATGCCCGGCGGCTTCTGCCGGATTGCCGAGCAGCCGGATGCGCGCGCTGTGTCGATGGGCGACGGTGCCCGCGCCGCCGACGTCTGGGTGGTCTCCGACAAGCAGGTCTCGACCGCGACCCTGCTGCCGGCGAAGGACAAGGTTCGCATCCGCCGCATCGCCGGGGTGCTGCCGAGCCGCGCCGCCGACAATCTGTTCTGGCTCGGCCGCTATCTCGAACGCGCCGAGGCGACGTTGCGGCTGGTGCGCGCGCTGGGCTCGCCGAGCGGGCCCAACAAGGGCACCGCGGCCTCGCTGCAATCGTCCGAACGCATCCAGCGCCTGCTGGTCGCCTGGGGCGCGATCTCGCAGACCTCGCGCGCGACACCGGGGCGCATCACCGCCGAGGCATTGCAGAGCGCCGAGCGTTTCGGTTCGGCCCTGTCGCTGGTGCGTTCGGCCCAGCGCACCGCGACCTCGTTGCGCGAGCGGCTGTCGCCCGATGCCTGGCAGGTCATCACCGAGATGGCCGACCGGCTCGCCTACGAGGTCGAGGGCGACGACGGCGTGCTGAGCGCCGCCGAGCTGACCTTGCAGGAGCTTTCGAGCTTTGCGGGCCTTGCGCAGGAGAACATGAACCGTGCCGCCGGCTGGCGCTTCCTCGACATCGGCCGCCGCGCCGAGCGCGCCATCAACACGGCGCGGTTCGCGCGTCAGTTCGCCTATGACGAGGCCGGCGACGAGGATCTCGATATCCTGCTGACGCTGGTGGATTCGCAGATCACCTACCGTTCGCGCTATCTGCTGGCGCCGATCCTGGCGCCGGTGCGCGATCTCGCCGTGCTCGACAGCTACAATCCGCGTTCCGTCGCGTTCCAGGTGGCGGCGCTGAACGAGCACATCGCGGCATTGCCGAGCCTGAAGGAGCACGGCCTGATCGAGAAGCCGCAACGGCTCGCGGTGGCCGTGCAGTCGATGCTGGCGACCGCGGAGGCCGAGAAGCTCGAGGTCAAGACGCTGTTCTCGCTGGAGCAGGATCTGCTCAGCCTCGCCGAGGCGATCGGCCAGCACTACTTCCCGCACGGTCCCAATGCCGCCCGGCCGGAAAAGCTGACGGGGCTGGCGTGATCTACGACATAAGGCACGTCACCACCTACGAATACGAAAGTCCGGTCAGCTTCGCCCGCTGCACGCTGCGGCTGGAGCCGAAAAGCGGCCATGGCCAGCAGCTGATCTCGCACAGCGTCGACATCCGTCCGCGCCCCGCCGAGCGCAACGTTCGCCGCGATTTCTTCGGCACGCTGACCGAGAGCGTCGTGATCGAAGCCGCGCATCGCAATCTGCGTATCGATTCACGTTCGCGCGTCTCCGTCGACCGGCAGCCGCCGGCGCGCGACGCCGCGAGCCCGGCCTGGGAGGGTATCCGCGATATCGCGTTCGAAGCGACCAGCCTCGGCCCGTCCTCGCCGGTCGGCTATGTCTTTGCGAGCCCGCTGGTGCCGGTGCTGCGCCTGGTCAGCGCCTATGCGGCCGCGAGCTTCGCGCCCGGCGCCGGCATCCTCGCTGGTGCGGTCGATCTGATGCATCGCATCCGCACCGAATTCCGCTACGACCCCAAGGCCACCGTGATCTCGACGCCGCTCAACGAGGTCTTCGACAAGCGCCACGGTGTCTGCCAGGATTTTGCCCATGTGATGATAGCAGGGCTTCGCGGGCTCGGCCTGCCTGCGGCCTATGTCAGCGGCTATTTGCGCACCATTCCGCCGGCGGGCCAGCCGCGTTTGCAGGGCGCGGACGCGACGCATGCGTGGGTATCGTTGTGGTGCGGGGCGGAGCTCGGCTGGATCGATTTCGATCCGACCAACGATCTCTTGGTCGCCAACGACCATATCGTGCTCGCGGTCGGCCGCGACTTCTCCGATGTGTCTCCCGTGGACGGCATCATCGTCGGCTCGCCGAAACAGAAGCTCGGCGTCGCCGTGGACGTGCTGCTGGTGGAGTGATTGTTCGGCGAGGGAACGCGGGAAAATTGTTTCGGCATGTTTCCTGTTTGTGGCCAAAGCCCGTTCATTAAGCGCTTGTTAACGCTGCGACGCGACATTCCGGCGCATCATCATTGCTGAAGCGGTTCGCGGACATCTGCGGCAAAGCTTCCGGCGGAGACTCCATGACTGCGACTTCGTTTGCCTTCGCGCCGGCGGCAGCCGGCGCGCCGGATGCGGCTGACTATTTGCTGAGGGGACGCGAGCACTATCGCCGCGGCAGGCTCAGGGACGCCATCGCGATCTTCCAGGCGGGACTAGCGCTCGCGACGACGACGGCGATCGGCGCAGCCGGCGGCGTCGTGGCCGACCTTCATGCCGCGCTCGCCAACGCCTTCATGCTCTGCGACGACATCGTCTCCGCGGGCGAGAACTACAAGGCGGCCCTGCGTCTTTCGCCGCATCTCGTCGCCTGCTGGTGCAATCTCGGCATCGTCCATCAGCGCAGCGGCATGGCGCAGCAAGCCATCGCACTCTATCTGGAAGCGCTCCGCCTCAATCCGGCGCACAGGCCGTCGCGGACCAATCTGGTCGAGGCGCTGGTCGCAACCCGGCAGTTTGCCATTGCCAGGACGCTGCTGCGCGAATTGCTGGAGGAGACGCCTGAGGATGCCGCCCTCCACAGCCAGCTCGGCAAGGTCTGCTTCGAGCTTGGTGAGACCAGTGAAGCCATCGCGCATTTCGAGCAGGCGATTGTGCTCGCGCCCGATCATGCCGAGAATTTCTACTGGATCGGCGCGATCCGGCAGGCGCGGGGCGAGAATGAGGCGGCGCAGGCGGCCTACATCCGCGCCGCGCAGGCGCATCCGGTGTTGCGCAAGCCCGCGATCACATCGCCGCCCGCATTCCGGGCGCTGGCGCTGTTCGCGCCCTTCGTCGGCAACACGCCGGTCGAGTTCCTGTTCAAGCACTGCGCTTACGAGACCAGCATCCTGTCGCTGTTGCCTCAAAGCCGGCCGGACATCGCGATGCTCGCGCATCAAGCCGATGTCGTCGTCAATCTCGTGTCCGATGCCGACCAGGGCGGGGAGGTTCTGCCGCTCGTTGCCGCCCTTGCCAGGGCGACCGGCAAGCCTGTTATCAACGATCCCGGAAAAATCCTGCGCACCACGCGCGATGCCACGGCGCTCGGGCTTGCCGGCATTGCGGGATGCGTTGTGCCGCGCACGATCCGCGTCGGTGCGGGCGAGGGACTTGCCGCGCGCGCTGAGCTCGCATTTCCGCTGCTGGCGCGGCCGGCCGGCACCCATGGCGGCGACATCTTCGAGAAGCTCGACGACGATGTGGCGCTGGCCACGTTCCTCGCAGAGCACGCGGACAGCGACCGCTACGTGATCGACTATGTCGACTATCGCTCCCTTGACGGCTTCTTCCGCAAGTACAGATTCCTGTTCGTCGGCGAGGACATCCTGCCCTATCATCTGGCGATCGGGGACGACTGGAAGCTGCATCGCGACAGCACGGAGATGGCGCATCACGCCTGGATGCAGGCGGAGGAAGAGCGCTTCCTGCGCGATCCCGGTAAGGTCTTCGGCGCTGCGCATGACGACATGTTGCGGGCGATCCGCGACCGCATCGGTCTCGACTATTTCGGGATCGATTGCGCCCTCGACCGCGACGGCCGCCTCGTCGTGTTCGAGGTCAACGCTTCCATGCTGGTGCATGAACAGAATCAGGATTGTCCCTACAAGGACCCCTATGTCCGCCGGATCAAGGTCGCCTTCGACGCCATGTTGGCGCGCCGCGCGCGCGGGATTTGACGCTGCCTCCGCAACACGGCGCGGGCGTCCGCGCCTGGCCGCGCGCAATGTTCTGTCGCCGCCGGGCGTCCCCATGACATGAAGTTTAAGGTCGGCCATTGGCCGGGCCCTGCACCCGGGCTGTACCGGACGGTGACCGCAACCGTGATGTTGCGAAGCGGTACCGCAACATATTTTCGTGTCCCTGTTTCGGGATTTGTCCAGCCAGCCAAAGTTGGGCTATGCTGGCTCGTGCGTCGAGGAAGGACGAGGCGTCGGGAGCACGCGTGGGACACGACCGACAAACGGGGCTGCATCCATGATCACGTTGCCAAGATTGGCGGCCGAGTCCCTGGAGAAGTTGCTGGGCACGTTCATGCGTCGTCGCTACGACGAGGACTCTGCAAGGATCGTGGAGGGAGCAACGCGCACGGCAATGGAGTGCATCGGCAACAGTGACGCGCTCTACCACAATATCGAGCATACCATGCTGGTGACGCTGGCGGGCCAGGCGATCCTCCAGGGCCGCCATCTGCACGGACACCTCTCGGCTGAGGATTATACCCACATTCTCGTGGCCTGCCTCGCGCACGACATCGGCTATGTCCGTGGCCTGTTCGAGGATGATGATGAGGACGGCTTCGTGATCGACGCGGCAGGGACCAAGGTCTCTTTGCCGCGGGGGGCATCGGATGCCAGCCTCATGATGTATCACGTTGATCGGTCGAAGCTTTACGTAGAGCAGCGGCTCCTGCCCGTCGAAGGCCTCGACAGCGAGCGCATTGCCCGCGCCATCGAGGGAACGCGTTTTCCGGCCCGCGAGGGCCAGGACTATGACGAGGACGCCTCGATCCTGCGCGCCGCCGATTTCATCGGCCAGCTCGGCGATCCCAACTATCTGCGCAAGGCCAACGCGCTCTACTACGAGTTCGAGGAAGTCGGCATGAACAGGCAGCTCGGCTACGACTCGCCCGCCGACATCGTGAACCGCTATCCACAGTTCTACTGGAATAGCGTCGCACCGCACATCCAGACCGAGATCGGCTATCTCAACAAGACCGAGATCGGCCGGCAATGGATCGCCAATCTCTACAGCAACGTCTTCCGCGCCGAGCGCGAGATCTCGCTGTCCGGGCCGCAGAAGTAGCCTGCGCGCTTGCAGGTGCCGTAGCCCGCATGGAGCGAAGCGGAATGCGGGGACGCCTGCATCCGCGATTCCCGGATTACGCTGCGCTCCATCCGGGCTACGAAGTCCCAATCCGTGAGCAAATCATGCAACAAAAAACCATCACCACGGACGTCCTCGACATCGCCTATCTCGACTACGGCGCGCCCGACGGCTGGCCCTGCATCATGGGCCACGGCTTCCCCTATGACGTGAACGCCTATGCCGAGGCCGCGCTGATCATCGCGGCGGCGGGCGCGCGGGTGCTGGTGCCCTGGCTGCGCGGCTACGGGCCGACGCGGTTTCGTTCAGCTTCGACCTTGCGCTCCGGCGAGCAGGCCGCGCTCGGCGCGGATCTCCTGGCTTTTATGGATGCTCTCAAAATAGAACACGCAATCGTCGGCGGTTATGACTGGGGCGGGCGGGCCGCCTGCGTCGTCTCGGCGTTATACCCGCAGCGCGTGACCGGCCTCGTCTCCGGCAATTCCTACAACATCCAGAACATCGCGCGTGCGATGGAGCCGGCCTCACCGCCGGAGGAAGCCGCGCTGTGGTATCAATATCTCTTCCACAACGAGCGCGGCCGCCGAGCGCTGGAGCGCAACCGCCGCGGCTTCGCCCGCCAGCTCTGGGCGATGTGGTCGCCGACATGGAGCTTTGACGACGCGACGTTCGCCAGGAGCGCGGCGTCGTTCGACAATCCTGACTTCGTCGATGTCGTGATCCACTCCTACCGTCACCGCTACGCGCTGGTCGAAGGCGATCCCGCCTACGCCGCGATCGAAGCAAAGCTCGCGGCGCAACCGGCCATCCGCGTGCCGACGATTGCGATCGACGGCGACAGCGACGGCGTCAATCCCGGCACCGCCCACCACGCGCGCAAGTTCGAAGGCTTTTTCGAGCGGCGCGTGTTCGCCGGCGCCGGCCACAATCTCCCGCAGGAGCGCCCCGCCGAATGGGCGCAGGCGGTGCTGGATGTGCGGAAGGCGACTGATCGATAGGCTAGTGCGTCCGTTGACAGCCTGGCTCCTCACCATGAGGGTTTAGGGCCAACCTTCCAATTTTTCTTGACCTTGGGAACCTTTTCCAACCGCAGCCGTCCAAGCTGTGGGGCCGCTTGTGTGCGGCTCGTTGCAGGGGAGGTTTTCGATGACGTCACAAGCGCGCAGGCTGGAACGTGTCGCGGTCGCGCAGGCGCCGACCGATCGGCCTGACAGGGCGGAGGTCGAGCAGGCAATCCGGACCATGATCCGCTGGGCCGGCGACGATCCCGCGCGCGACGGCTTGCGCGAGACGCCGGACCGCGTCGCGCGTGCCTTTGATGAATATTTCTCCGGCTACGCGCAGGATCCGACCGAAATCCTGCAAAAGACCTTCGAGGAGATCGAAGGTTACGACGAGATGATCGTCCTGCGCGGCGTTCGCTTCGAAAGCCATTGCGAGCACCACATGGCGCCGATCGTCGGCCGCGCCTGGGTCGCCTATATCCCGCAGGGCCGCGTCGTCGGCATCTCGAAACTTGCGCGTCTGGTGGATATCTACGCCAAACGTCTCCAGATCCAGGAGAAGATGACCGCGCAGATCGCCAACACCATCAACGACGTGCTGAGGCCCGAAGGTGTCGGCGTCATTATCAAGGCGACGCATCACTGCATGACCACGCGCGGCGCGCACAAGCCGGGGACCGATCTCGTCACCAGCCGCATGTTGGGTGTGTTCCGCGACAACGCATTGACCCGACAGGAGCTGCTGGGGCTGGCCAATTCGGACGATTGATCCGCAAGGAGACGACGCCAAGGAGCGATGCCAAGGAGGCGATGCCATGACCGAGGACAAGACGCCGAGTGGACCCGACCTGACCAAAGGCGTGTCGCTGACCGAATTCAAGGACGGCAAATTGCTCGGCCATGTCGGTGCGGAAGACGTCCTCCTGGTGCAGGCCGGCGGCGAGATTTTTGCGATCGAGCCGGCCTGCAGCCATTATCACGGCCCGCTCGCCGAGGGCCTCGTGGTCGACGACACCATCCGCTGCGCCTGGCACCACGCCTGCTTCTCCTTGCGCACGGGAGAGGCCACCCGTCCGCCGGCACTGAATGCGCTGGCGGTGTGGGATGTCTCGCGCGACCAGGACAGGATCATCGTTCAGCGCAAGCGCGAGGCGCGAAAGCCGTCGGCCGCGCACCGCAGTGCGCCGTCACCCGAAAAATTCGTCATCGTCGGCGGCGGCGCGGCCGGCTTCGCGGCGGCCGAGACGCTCCGGCGCGAGGGTTTTGCCGGCGCCATCACCATGCTCAGCAGTGACGGCGCGATGCCGGTGGACCGGCCCAACCTCTCCAAGGATTATCTCGCCGGCAGCGCGCCCGAGGATTGGCTACCGCTGAGGGGCGAGGATTTTTATCAGGACGCCGGCATCGACCTCAGGCTCAACACGAATGTCTCCGCGATCGATGCGAAGACGCGCAGCGTCACGCTCGGCAATGGCGACAAGCTCCCGTTCGACAGGCTGCTGCTCGCCACCGGTGCCGAGCCGGTCAGATTGCAGATCCCGGGCGCCGACCAGCCGCATGTCCACACCTTGCGTTCCGTCGCCGACAGCCGCGCCATCATCAAGGCCGCAGGAGTTGCGAAACGCGCGCTGGTGATCGGCGCCAGCTTTATCGGGCTCGAAGTCGCGGCCTCCTTGCGGGCGCGCAAGATCGAGGTGCACGTGGTCGCGCCGGAGGAACGGCCGATGCAGAAGGTGCTCGGGCCCGACATGGGCGACTTCGTACGTGCGCTTCACCAGGAGAACGGCGTCAACTTCCACCTCCAGGACACCGTCGAGAAGCTCGACGGCACCCGTGCCACGCTGAAGAGCGGCGCTGTGATCGAGGCCAATCTCGTCGTGGTCGGCATCGGCGTCAAGCCGCGCCTTGCGCTGGCCGAGCATGCCGGGCTTGCCGCCGATCGTGGCATCAGCGTCAGCGAATTCCTGGAGACCAGCGTCGCCGGCATCTTCGCGGCCGGCGACATCGCGCGCTGGCCCGATCCGCATTCCCGGCAAACCATTCGTGTCGAGCATTGGGTGGTGGCGGAGCGGCAGGGCCAGACCGCGGCGCGCAACATGCTGGGCAAGCGCGAGCGCTTCGACGCCGTGCCCTTCTTCTGGAGTCAGCATTACGACGTGCCGATCAACTATGTCGGCCACGCCGAGAGCTTTGACGACGTCGCGATCGACGGCAGCATTTCCGGCAGGGACTGCCTGCTGAAGTACCGCAAGGGCGGCCGCGTGCTCGCAGTTGCCTCAATTTATCGCGATCTCGACAACCTCAAGGCCGAGTTCGAGATGGAGCGCTCCCGCGCCTGACGCCCCCTCGGGCTTGATTTGCGTCAATGTTGCTGCCGGCTGCGGCTGCATGCTGGCTGTTGTCCCGGCGCGGCCCGTGCTATCCTGGCGTGTGCCCGAGGGCTTCGCATGTAGGAGTAGCCGCCATGACAAGCGCTTCCGATACGTCTCATCCTTCCAGCCTCGGCTCGGGCATCGCGTCACTCCATGCCAAATGGGGTTGGATCGTCGCCCTTGGTGTCGTCTACCTCATCACCGGTTTCATCGCGCTCGGCAGCATGATGATGGCAACGGTGGCGAGCGTCCTCGTGGTCGGCGTCATGATGATCATCGCCGGCGTGACCGAGGTGATCGGCGCATTCCAGATGAAGAGCTGGGGCAAGTTCCTGATCTGGGCCTTGCTCGGTGTGCTCTACATCGTTGCCGGCTTCCTGACCTTCGAGAATCCGCTGTTCGCGGCAGTGCTGCTGACGCTCTTCCTCGGCGCATCGCTGCTCGCGTCCGGCGCGGTCAGATTGTTTCTCGCCTTCAGCATGAAGCGGGAGAGCCCCTGGGTCTGGGTCGCGCTGTCGGCCGTGATCACGCTATTGCTCGGGCTGCTGATCCTGGCGCGCTGGCCGGTCAACAGCGTCTACATCCTCGGCCTGTTCCTCGGCATCGACCTGATCATGGCGGGCGCGGGCTGGATCAGCGTCGGCCTCGGTCTGAAGTCGCGCCACTAAGCATGATCCGGAAAAGTGCGCAGCGGTTTTCCGGAAAGATCATGTTCAAATAACAACCTAAAGCGCGATGACGATTCATCCCGATCTCATCGCGCTTTAGGGCTACCAGCAACTCGACGCAAGACCATCTTGCGGAACTCCGGTGAGCTGACGCGCTGACAAAAAGCAGCACGCCGCGCCGCCTCGCGCGGACGATAAGCACCGGGGAGAAACCATGAAAGCCGCTTTGGCCCTGGCCGCAGCGCTGGCTGCCGCCTGCCTGTCCGCGCCCGCATCCGCGCAGAAATCCTACGGTCCCGGCGTCACCGACACCGAGATCAAGATCGGCAACACCATGCCCTATAGCGGCCCGGCATCGCCGCTCGGCATCACCGGCAGGGTCATCTCGGCCTATTTCGACGAGGTCAACGAGAAGGGCGGGGTCAACGGCCGCAAGCTCAATTTGCTGTCGCTCGACGACGCGTTCTCGCCGCCGAAGACCATGGAAGCGGCGCGGCGGCTGGTCGAGGGCGATGGCGTCGCCTTCATCTTCGCGACCATGGGCACCGCGCCGAGCTCGGCGATCGCAAAGTATCTCAACAGCAACAAGGTGCCGCAGATCTTCCTGATCAGCTCGGCCTCGAAGTGGAACGATCCCGCCAACATGCCGTGGTCGATGGCGCTGCCCTGGGCGCCGAACTACACCAGCGAGGCCGCCATCGACGTCGCCTATGCCCGGGCCAAGAACCCCAATGCGCGCTTCGCGGTGCTCTATCAGAACGACGACGCCGGCAAGGAATATCTTCGCGGCGTCAAGGAAGCGCTCGGCGCCGACGCCGACAAGGCGATCGCGATGGCCTCGAGCTTCGAGGTCGCCGATCCCACCGTCGATTCCCAGGTGCTGACGCTCGCCAACACCAAGGCCGACGTCTTTATGATTTACTCAGTGACGCCGCGCGCCTGCGCACAGGCGATCCGCAAGGCGCACGAGGTCGGCTGGCAGCCGACGCGCTTCCTCGCCAGCGGGTGCGCCAACAAGGCGACCGTGATGGTGCCGGCCGGGCTCGACGCCGGCAAGGGCGTGCTGTCGCTCGGTTCGCTCAAGCCGTTCGTCGAGGCGCCGAAGGACGATCCGGCGATGACGGCCTATATCGAGTTCATGAAGAAGCGCCTGCCCAATGCCGACATCAACAACGTCGCCGGCCTCTACGGCTACACCGTCGCCGAGGCGCTGGTAGTCCTGCTCAAGCAGTGCAAGGACAATCTGACGCGCGAGAACATCATGGCGCAGGCGTCCAATCTGAAGAACGTGCCGCTGTCGCTGCTGATGCCCGGCATCACGCTCAACACCACCCCGCAGGATTTCCGCCCGATCAAGGACGGCTACATGCTCCAGTTCGACGGCAACGACTGGGTCGTGGCAAGCGAGCTGCTGCGGGGGACGTGAGGGGGCAATTGGGCGACCGGCCGCAGAGACGGTGCACCCTCTCCCCTTGCGGGAGAGGGTGGATCGCCGCGAAGCGGCGAGCCGGGTGAGGGGTCTCTCTCCGCGAGTCGGCTCTACATTGAGCTCGCGGATGCAACCCCTCATCCGGCGCTTCGCGCCACCTTCTCCCGCAAGGGGAGAAGGGAAGAGGCACCTTCATTCGGCGCGGCTTCCGCTGCACGAACAGGAGACCACCATGGACTTTCAACACTCCGCCCGTTCGCTGGAGCTGCAGGAGCGCGTGCGCCTGTTCATGCGCACACATGTCGAGCCGGTCGAGGAGCTCTATTACGAACAGGTGAAGCCTGAGGCCGCGCGCTACAAGACGCCGCCTGTGCTGCAGGACCTCAAGCGGCTGGCGCGGGAGCAGGGGCTCTGGAACCTGTTTCCCTCTGGCGAGCACGGCCCAGATCTTACAAAGCCGGGCCTCACCAACCTCGAATATGCGCCGGTGAAGGAGATCATGGGCCGCATCCTCTGGGCGCCCGAGGTCTTCAACTGCTCGGCGCCCGATGTCGGCAACATGGAGGTGCTGGCAAACTACGGCACCAAGGCGCAGCAGGAGCGCTGGCTGAAGCCGCTGCTGGAGGGGCGCATCCGCTCCGGCTTCTCGATGACCGAGCCGCAGGTCGCTTCCAGCGATGCCACCAACATCCAGTGCGCGATCACGCGCGACGGCGACGACTACGTCATCAACGGGCGAAAGTGGTTCACCTCGGGTGCCATGAACGAGGATTGCGAGATCCTGATCGTGATGGGCAAGACCGCCCCTGATGATCCCGACCGCCATCGCCAGCAATCCATGATCCTGGTGCCCAGGAATACGCCCGGCGTGCGCATCGTCCGCGACATGCTCACCTACGGCTACGACGACGCGCCGGTCGGTCATCCCGAGATCGTCTACGAGAACGTCCGCGTGCCCGCCGCGAACATGCTGCTCGGTGAAGGCCGCGGCTTCGAGATCGCGCAAGGTAGGCTCGGCCCCGGCCGCATTCACCATTGCATGCGATTGATCGGCTGCGCCCAGCGTGCGCTGGAATTGATGTGCCAGCGTTCGGTCTCGCGCGTCGCGTTCGGCAAGCCGCTTGCCGAGCAGGGCTCGGTGCGCGAGGACATCGCGCACTCCTTCTGCGAGATCGCGCAGGCGCGCCTGCTGACGCTGCAAGCCGCGGACAGGATGGACCGTGAAGGCAACAAGGCCGCGCGCGACTTGATCGCCGCCGCCAAGATCGTGGTGCCCAGCATGGCCGCGCGCGTCATCGATCGTGCCATCCAGATCCACGGCGCCGCCGGCGTCTCGCAGGACACGTTCCTTGCGCGCGCCTACGTCTATGCCCGCTTCATCCGCATCGGTGACGGGCCGGATCAAGTGCACCTCGCCGCCGTCGGCAAGGAACTGATCAAGCGCGGTGGAGTGATCGGAGGCTAGAGCATGATCCGGAAAAGTGCGCAGCGGTTTTCCGAGAAGATCATGCTCAAACAACAATCTAAAGCGCGATGACGATTCATCCTAATCTCGTCGCGCTTTAGCGCCTCCCGTTGCAAAACAACGATATGCAACTCTCCTGAAGTTCCGCGCATCGTGGGTTTCACGGGTGTTCCGCAATCTCCCTCACTGCTGAGCGCGTAAGATTCCGGGGTTCGAAGACCGATGATCCCCGGGGTCATGTTGCTGACTCAATCTCTGTCTTAGACGGCGATAACGAAAACACGACGCGGGACCGCTCAGGTTCTCGCAATGGTTCCGCAGCCAAGGGGTTGGCGCGAATCCGCAAAATATTGGCGCAAGTTCCGAAACGCTCCCGCGTTCGCTTGACCATGTTCTGCGACCGGAACCGGACGAAAATCAAAGGAGATGTAATGGTGTTCCGCTCGAGCGCCGCAATTTGCGGCGCCCTGGTTGCGCTTGGCGTTTCTGTGACCATTGCCCGTGGTGAAACAAGTGGGGTTCAATCAAGTGCCGTCGTCGAAGCCGCCTGTGGGGATATGATCGTCGGCGCGGCGTCCACGTATAATCCGTTCAAGCCCGGCAAGGAGGAGGGCGGCCCGAGAACAGCCTCCGGCGAGCGTTATGATCCCGAAGTGTGGACAGCCGCAATCAAGACGAGCTTGCGTCAGAAATTTGGCGGCGTCCAATTTGGTGTGAGACCGAAATTTGCGCTCGTCGAGGCCGCCGGCAAGAAGGTCATCGTCAAGATCAATGACGTGGGGCCGCTCAGGCCCGGGCGCATCATCGATCTCAATGAGCGGACCATGCGCCATTTCGATCCGAGCATGGAGCGCGGCGTCATTCCTGACGTCACGGTCAGGCCGCTATCCGGTAATGACTGGACGCCCGGGCCGGTCGGCTGAACCTTCGTTGATCTGGATCAACGAGGCCGTGCCGCCGCATGGCGCGATGCGTGTCGCACTCCCGCTCGCATCGCACCGGAGCCCCCATCATGTGGGTCCTGATGTACGTCTTCTCCTATTCGGTCAGTCCGGCCGCGACCAACGACAAGGCGGAATGGCGGCTGCTGCCGACCGTCGTCTTTCAGGAATTCTCGAGCGAAGAGCGCTGCAGGGCGGCAAAGACGACGCTTGAGGGCAGCCTGAGCCAGGCAGGCGCCAGGCTGAAGAGCGGCCTGGAAGACCTGAAGAGCCTGGGCAAGGCGGATCCGAGCCAGATCATCATCGCCTACAACGTGGAATGCCTGCCGAAATAGGCGCAACGGCGGACTGGCCGGTCTATCGAGAGGTCGTCATGTTGGAACGGTCCATTCTGGCACAAACTGCATAGTTTTCCCGGTTTAACCCATGTTAGTCTTGGGCATGGGCGACGAGCTTTTCCTGCGTGTCATTGCCATTGCGGCCGGTGCTTTCACCGTCGCCGCCATCTCCGCCGTCATCTTCAGCCATTGATCTACCTCAAGCCGCGCGCGTCCCTCGGGCGTCTCCTGTCGTGGGCAGACACTCGGACGGAGTGCAATGATGCGGCCGTGGGCGATGCATTCGCTGGCTTGGGGGTTGACCGCGATCGGCTTGATCGCTCTCGCTACCATGATGCTCTGAGGCCGTCTGTGACCGCGCCGTTGCAGGTCCAGGCGCGCTGGCGGATGATGAGGCATGACAGGGCAACCCATCCTCATTGTCTTCGGCGGCCTTCCCGCGACCGGGAAGACCACGCTCTCGCGCGAACTGGCGCGACGGCTCGCTGCGAGCTATATCCGTGTCGATGCGATCGAACATCTGCTCAAACGGGTGGAACTCTATCTTCGCGACGCGATTGAGTGATGGAGTTCCGCCCGGCGCGACACTTTGTCGGCGTCGAACTCCGTCATCATCTGTTCAAGATTCACAGCTAGTGTCTGCATCGACGATTGGTTCGCCGGATGTACGCGAGCTGGATCGCAAGCCTCGGCCCGCGTGCCGGGGCTTTTCGTTGTCGAGCATGCACGAGCGCGTCTAAAGCGCGATGAGATTTGGATGAATCGTCATCGCGCTTTAGGTCGTTGTTTGAGCATGATCTTTTCGGAAAACCGCTGCGCACTTTTCCGGATCATGCTTTAGCCGCGCTTCCGTCGCGGCTCGTGATGGCGTAGCGCATCGACGATCACCTTGAAGGCGGCCGAGTTCTGCCGCGAGGTCGGATAATAGATGTAGTAGCCGTCGAACGGCGGCGACCAGTCGTCGAGCACGATGACGAGCTCGCCGGACCGGATCTGCCGCGTCACCATGTCATCGGGCACATAGGCGATGCCGAAGCCTTCGACGGCGGCCTCGATCATCGCGCGGGAATCGTTGAAGGTCAGTTGCCCCTCGACCCGCACGCGGAGGTCGGGACCGTTCCTGGCGAACTCCCACACGTAATGGCCGCCGGCCGCCGCGCGCCGCTTGATGCAGACGTGCTTCAGGAGATCTTGCGGATGCTTCGGCTTCGGATGCTCCTTCAGATAGGCGGGCGAGGCGACCGCGACGAGCCGCCAATCCGGACCGATGCGCACCGCGATCATGTCCTTCTCGACGCTCTCGCCGAGGCGGATGCCTGCGTCGAAACCGTCTTCGACGATGTTGCGGAACGCCGTGTCGACGCTGAACTCGACCTTGATGTCGGGATATTTCTGCAGGACCGGCGCCAGTTTCGGCCACACGGCCTTGTCGAGGGCATGCTCCGAGAGGGTGATCCGGATCGTGCCCGACGGCTTGTCGCGCAGCGACATCAGCGCGGCGATGTCGCGCTCGATCTCCTCGATGCGCGGTGCAACTGATTGCCGCAGCCGCTCGCCGGCCTCGGTCAGGCCGACGCTGCGGGTCGTGCGTGTCAGCAGCCGCAGGCCCATCTGCGATTCCAGCCGCTTGATGGTGTGGCTGAGCGTCGACTGCACGACGCCCAGTTTCGCCGCGGCCTTCGTGAAGCTGCGCTCGCGGGCGACGGCCACGAAAGCCAGGAGGTCGTTGAAATCCTGTGCTGCCATGGCCGCGACTATTCATGGCCTGCATCGATCAATGCAAGCAAATTATATCGGCTAATCGAATGCCGCCCCAGGCGCTAGTTGTTGCCGTGAGCCCGCTGGGCACTTCGCGAGACATGGATCCCCGATGGACGTCACGACAAATCAGAACACGCCGACGGCCGCGTGGAGTGCCGTCTTTGCGCTGTCGCTTTGCGCCTCGACGCTGATCGCAGCTGAATGGATGCCCGTGAGTCTGCTGACGCCGATCGCGGACTGTCTGTATTTGACCGAAGGCCAGGCCGGGCAAGCCATTTCCGTGTCCGGCCTGTTCGCCATCCTCACCAGTCTCTTCATCTCGGCCGCAACGCGCGGTGTCGATCGTCGGTCCGTCTTGCTGTGGCAGACCGGCATCACCCTCGTCTCCGGCATCCTCGTTGCTTTCGCGCCCAATTATCCGGTCTTCATGGTCGGACGCGCGCTGGTGGGCATGGCTGTCGGCGGCTTCTGGTCGATGTCCGCCGCGACGATGATCCGCCTGGTGCCGGGCAGGGACGTGCCGCGTGCACTTGCGCTTCTCAATGGCGGCAATGCGCTCGCCACACGATCGCCGCGCCTCTCGGCAGCTTCCTCGGCCAGTACATCGGTTGGCGTGGCGCCTTCTTTTGCGTCGTGCCGATTGCCGCGCTGACCCTGCTTTGGCAATTCGTTACGCTGCCGGCCATGCCGAGCCGGGAGCGTGCAAGCCCAGCGGCGGCGTTCAAGGTCCTGCGCCGCCCTGAAGTTCCCTACGGCATGCTCGCCGCGGCGCTGTTCTTCCTCGGGCAGTTCTCGCTGTTCACCTATCTGCGACCGTTCTTCGAAATGGTCACGCGCGTCGAAGCCACGACCATTTCCGTTCTGCTGCTCGTCATGGGCGTGGCTGGGCTCGCCGGAACGTCACTGATCGGGCGCGTCCTCCAGCAGCACCTCTATTCGTCTCTCGTCTTGATGCCGTTCGCAATGGCCGTCATGGCGGTCGCACTGACGGCGTATGGTTCTTCACTCGGCGCGACGGCTGCGCTGATGTTCCTGTGGGGCTTCGTCGGGACGGCGGCGCCCGTCGGCTGGTGGACGTGGTTGAGCAGGGCCTTGCCCGACGACGCCGAAGCAGGCGGCGGCCTGATGGTCGCCGTGGTTCAACTCGCCATCACGATCGGAGCGGCAGGCGGCGGCGTGCTGTTCGACGGCGGCGGTTATCGGGACACCTTTCTGTTCAGCGCCGCCATCCTCGCGCTCTCCTCCGCTGTCGTCTTGATCGGAATCTTTCGTCGCAAGCGAAGAACCAACGCGCAATGCGCGGCTTGTGCCTTGTGAATCGGTTTCGCGCGCAATGATTGAAACGCTGGCAGCAACGAAGGCACGACATGCAAATTCGGCAAGCAGGCTCGCAACCGTCAGTCCAGGCTCCGGCAGAATATTTCACCGGCACGGTCCGTATCGATCCCTTGTTCCCTGCCGTCGATCCGTCGCGCGTCGCCGGCAACCACGTCACGTTTGAGCCCGGCGCGCGCACGGCGTGGCACACGCATCCGTTTGGTCAGACGCTCATCGTGACCTCAGGCCTCGGCCGCGTGCAGCGTTGGGGCGGACCGGTCGAAAACATCCGTCCGGGCGACGTGGTGTCGTTCGAACCCGGCGAGAAGCACTGGCATGGCGCGTCTGTGACGTCTGCCATGAGCCATATCGCGATTCAGGAATCGCTCGACGGCAACCCGGTCACATGGATGGAACGGGTGACGGATGAGCAGTACGGCGCCCCGCCAAGAAAGGAGAATGACAATGAAAGCAACCGTCCTCTACGGACCCGGCGATATCCGCTACGAAGACGTCAACGATCCGAAGATCATTCACCCGACTGACGCCATCATCAAGCTGTCGGCCACCTGCATCTGCGGCTCCGATCTCTGGCCCTATCGCGGGCTGCAGCCCAGCGAAGGCCCCGCGCATATGGGTCACGAATATTGCGGCGTGGTGGTCGAGGTCGGCAGCGCGGTGCGCACCATCAGGCCCGGCCAGTTCGTGGTCGGCTCGTTCTGCCTGTCGGACAACACGTGCCCGCATTGCAAGTTCGGCTTCCAGTCCTCGTGCGAGCAGCGCGAGTTCATGTCGGGCGCGCAGGCTCCCTACGCGCGCGTTGCGCTCGCCGGCGGCACGCTGGTTGCGACAAAAGAGATGCCGGGACCCGATCTCATCCCGCATCTGCTCGCGACCTCCGACGTGCTCGGGACCGGCTGGTATGCGGCCGATGCTGCGAACGTGAAGCAGGGCTCGGTGGTCGCGGTGGTCGGCGACGGCGCGGTCGGCCTGATGGGTGTGCTCGCCGCGAAAGAGATGGGCGCCGAGCGCATCATCGCCATGAGCCGCCACAAGACGCGGCAGGATCTCGCCAAACAATTCGGCGCCACCGACATCGTGGTCGAGCGCGGCGCAGAGGGCATCGCGCGCGTCAAGGAATTGACCCGCGGCGTCGGCGCCGATTCGGTGCTCGAATGCGTCGGCACCCAGGAGGCGATGTCGCAGGCGCTCGAATGCGCGCGGCCCGGCGGCACGATCGGCTATGTCGGCGTTCCCCACGGCGTGACCTTCGAAGGCCAGGCCTTGTTCTTCGCCCAGCGGCGCATGATGGGCGGTCCGGCGCCGGTGCGGCGGTTCCTGCCCGATCTGATGGAGCGGGTGCTCAATGGACGGATCCAGCCGGGCAAGGTGTTCGATCTCACGCTGTCGATCGACCAGGTCGCCGAAGGCTACAAGGCGATGGATGAGCGCCGCGCGATCAAGACGCTGCTGACGGTGTGAGCGCGGGGGAGGGCGCAGGCTATCGGGAGCCGCGTTGCAGGCTCCCGATCAGCCGTCCGACACGCTCGTCGATCTTGCCAAGGGCCGTCGGCGGATCGAGATATTCGATATCGTCCACGTCCCAATATTCGACGCGATGGGCGACGCCCGCAAAGCGGCGCTCGATCATGGGGCGATGCTCCGCGTCCTTGAGCGCGACGACGAGCTCGGCTTCCGCAAAATCGTCGACCGTGCAGAGCACCGGAAGCCGCGTAATGCCGCCTGCCGCAATGCCCTTCTTCTGCAAGGCTTCGAGCGCATGGGGTGAGATCGGCCCCACGTTCTGAGGGAACAGCGCTTCGGCCACGGCGCGCGAGAAGGAGTGCCAGTCCAGCCCTTCGAGCTGGGCCCGATGGTTGAAGATCTCCTCGGCATAGCGGCTGCGATAATAATTGCCGGTGCAGAGAAACAATACGCGCTGGGTCTTGCTCATCAGTCAGCTACTTCCATTCTAGGTCGGATCGCCCTGCGCGGTCATCGCGTCGGCCAATTTGCGCATCAAACGTACCAGCTCCTCGATATCGCGATCGTCCCAGCTTGCAAACATCGTTCCGACGATCCGCTCGCGGGCCCGGTCGACCGCATCCGTCATGGCCTTGCCGGTCGGCGTGATGGTGGCTTCGCTGACGCGCCGATCCGCCTCGCTGGCGTGGCGCTTGACCAGGCCCAGCGTTTCCAGCTTCGCGACCTGCCGGCTGACCGTCGTGTAGTCGCGTCCCATGCGATCGGCGAGGTCGACCACACCGATCGGACCGCGCCGCTCGATGCCGACCAGCAGCGGAAACAGCGCGCGATCGAGCGATATCCCGGCCTCGCGGATCATCATCTCGTCACCCTGCCGGCGGTTCATGACGCTGATGATGTCGATCAACGCCTCGTGAAGCGAACGCACCTGTTTTTTAATATGTGTATTTTGCACCCTTCTTGACATCCCGATAGCCCTCTGCCTAATGTGTGCATATTACACATATTGAGGATCCCATGACAAAGCAATTCACGGCGGATGTCCTGATCTGCGGCGCGGGCGCGGCCGGCCTCACGCTCGCCATCGAACTGGCGCGGCGAGGGGGGTCGTTCCGGCTGATCGAGAAGATGGACCGCCCGTTCCACGGCTCGCGCGGCAAGGGAATCCAGCCGCGCACCCAGGAGATTTTTGAGGATCTCGGCATCATCGACCGCATCGTGGCGGCCGGTGGCCTCTATCCGCCGCAGCGCGTCTACCGCACGGACGGCAGCTTCACGGAGTCCGAGGTCGAGCACATCGCCCCGACGCCGGCCGAGCCGTACCACATGGCGCTGATGATCCCGCAATTCCTCACCGAGGGCTTGATGCGCGAGCGTCTGCTCGAGCTTGGCCACCGCGTGGAATTCGGCTGCGAGCTGATCGGCTTCGAGCAGGACCAGGACGGCGTGACCGCGCGTCTGTCCGGCGCGGCCGGCGAGGAGACGATGCGGGTGCGGTACCTCGTCGGTGCCGATGGTGGCCGCAGCTTCGTGCGTCACGCGCTCGATATCGGCTTTCCAGGCAAGACGCTCGGCGTGCGCGCCGTGGTCGCCGACGTCGTCCTCACCGGGCTGGATCGCGCGGCGTGGCACCGCTTCAACGACGGCGCGATGGACCGCCAGATCTCGCTGTGCCCGCTGGCTGGAACGGAGCTGTTCCAGCTGCAGGCGCCGGTCCCGCTCGAAGGCGAGGTCGACCTGTCGGCCGCAGGGCTGTCGAGGATGATCGCCGAGCGCACCGGGCGCGACGACATCCGCATTCAGTCCGTGCTGTGGGCATCGGCCTATCAGATGAACGCGCGTCTCGCCGATCGTTACAGGGATGGCCGCGTGTTTCTGGTCGGCGATGCCGCGCACATTCATCCGCCAACCGGCGGACAAGGTCTCAACACCAGCGTGCAGGATGCCTACAATCTCGGCTGGAAGCTTGCATCTGTGATCGGCGGCGCTGCTTCAACTCTGCTCGACAGCTATGAGAGCGAGCGCCGCCCCGTCGCGGCAGGCATGCTCGGTCTCGCTACCGGGTTGCTCGAGGCCGCCAAGCGCGGCGACATGCGGCGCGGCCGCGAGGTGCAGCAACTCGACATCGGCTATCCCGGCTCGCCGCTGGCGCTGGAGCAGCCCGAGCGCTCGGAAGGTCTGCTTGCGGGCGATCGCGCACCGGATGCGCCACTCCGCGGAGCCGCCGGACAGACCAGGCGTCTGTTCGAATTATTCAAGGGCACGCATTGGACGCTGCTCGGCTATCAGGTGAAGCGTGGCGCCGTGCCGGCGCGGAGCGGACTGCACATCCACTGCATCGGTTCGGATGGCGAGCTGATCGACGACGGCGGACATTTCCGCGGTGCCTACGCGGTGTCGCCGGGCGATTGGGCGCTGGTGCGTCCGGACGGCTACATCAGTGCCTTCGTGGGCGCGCAGCAGACCGATGCGCTCACGCGCTTCCTGGCTGAACAGAGTCTGGTCTGATCGAGGCAGCACTTGGCCTCGCGTTGGATTGGCGGGAGCGAGCCAGCTTGTGAGTTGTAAGCGGCCGTCCGGATTGTTTCGGCCGGTGTCGGCTTGTGGGCCCGAAGCAGACTTCAAAGGACGGTCCGGGCCGAAATCTTGCTGGCGCATCGCGGCAGCCTCGCTTAAACGAGCTAGGACCAATCGAAGTTCTTGAGGCTGAAGGTGTCAGACGTCAAGCGAACCGCCGAACTCGAAGCGATCCGCCGAAAGCTTATTTCACTGACAGCCTATCGTCAGCTCCTCAATGGCCCCGAGCACGTGTCGGATTGGCTGACAGTCGATCAGGCTATGATCGACATGTTCGCCGACGCCACCCATGATCATCAGTTCATTCACACCGATCGTCAACGAGCCGAGAGCGAAACTCCCTTTGGAGGGACCATTGCACATGGTTTTCTCACATTGTCGCTCCTGTCGGCGCTCGCTTTCGACGCAATGCCTGGTGTCGAAGGGACTCGGATGGGTGTCAATTATGGGTTCGAGCGGGTTCGCTTCCTCAGCCCAGTGAAATCCGGAGTCCGGGTAAGAGGCAAGTTTCGTCTGATTGGATTGACCGAGCGTGCAGTGTCCATCCAGTCGGCGTGGGACACGGTGGTGGAGGTTGAGGGGGCGGTCAAGCCAGCGATCGAAGCGCGCTGGACTACCTTGGCGCTGATTGATCCAGACGGTTCGACAGAGCATCCATTGAGCAGGCTCAAGCCCTGATTTCAGCCTATGGCCCGCTGCTGACTTGCCCTGACGAAGTTGCGATGTTCGCTGGCCGACAGTGAGCGGACGTGCTTTCGCTGGTTCATCGGGTTCGCCAAGGCCTGCTCAGTCGAGGTGGCGTCTTCAGTGGACAGGCCAAAACGTCCACCGCCGGCAGCATGACATCATGCCACTGTTTTGCCCGACGAGTCAAAGCGATTTCGTAAAATCAGCATTCGCCAAAACCTGCCGGCTAAGTCACTGATATCGCGAGCCCCGGCTACTGTGCATGGGGTTGTTTTGCGAGTTTTTGTTTAGGCAGGCCCACCGCCGGCCTCGCGGGCGGTGGATGCGCCGTCATCCCGCCTTGGCGACGCGGCTCTCCGCGCCCGAGCGCAGGTTCTGGAAGAATTTTTCCACCTCCCGCGACAGCGTGTCTGCCGTGGCCGTGAGGCTGCTCGCCGCGGTCAGCACGGACGAGGCCGCCGTGTCGGTCTCGCCGATGGCATCGCGCAGCGAGGCGATGTTGGCGACCAGCGTCTCGTTGCCTTGGGCTGCGCTTTGCGCGTTGGAGGAGATCTCGCGCGTTGCCTGGTCCTGCTGGCCGACCGCGCCGGCGATCGCGGAGGTCACCTCGTTGATCTCGCGCACCGCGCCGCCGATCTCGCGCACGGCGTCGACCGCGTTGCGGGTGGAGGTCTGGATCATCGAGACGTTCTCGCTGATGTCGGCGGTCGCCTTCGCGGTCTGGCCCGCGAGCGCCTTGACCTCGTGCGCGACCACGGCAAAGCCGCGGCCGGCATCGCCGGCGCGGGCGGCCTCGATGGTGGCGTTGAGGGCAAGCAGATTGGTCTGCTCGGCGATGGCCTGGATCAGGCTGAGCACGCCGTCGATGCGCTGGGTGGCGGCGGCGAGGCTCTCGATCTCGGAGATCGATTTTTCGGTGCGCTGGCCGGTCTGCTCGACCGCGCTGGCGCTCTGCCGCACCTGCCGGCCGATCTCCTCGACGGAGGCCGACAGCTCTTCGGCTGCGCCGGCCACCGCCGTGACGTTGTGCGAGGCCTGCGCGGTCGCGTCCGCCGCCGTGCCGGCGCGGCTGTTCGCGTCGGCGGTGACGCGCGTGATGGTCTGCGCGGTCTCGCGCATGACGGAGGCGTTGTCGCTGAGGCCGCGCATGATCGCGCCGATCGCCTCGCGAAACTCCTCGACCGATTGCTCGATATGGCGGGCGCGCTGCTCGCGCGCGGCGGAGTCCTGCGAGACCTGCGAGGCGAGGTTGCGGTTGCGCCCCATCGCGTCCTGGAAGACCTGGATCGCGCGGGCCAGCGCGCCGATCTCGTCGGCGCGGTCCGAATGCGGCACCTCGACATTCTCGGCGCCGTCGGCGACCTGCTTGATGGTCGCGGTGATCGACGCCAGCGGGCGCGCGATCGAGCGGGCGATGATGATGATGCCGATCACGACCAGGGCCAGCGCCACGCCGCCGAGGCAGGTCAGCACGAAGGAGAGGGTGCGGTTGGTCTCGGTCTCGTGCGCGATCTGCCTGGCGCGCTCGGCATAGACCTTGGACAGCGCCTCGAGGTCTTTGTTCAGCGCCGAGCGCACGGCGCGGTTGGCGTCGTTGTCGCCCCATTCGCGGCCCGCGGCCGCGTTGATCTCGACGCCGCGGCGCACCAGCTCCTTGCGGAAGTCGACGAACTGTTCGATGCGCTTCTTGAAGGTCGCGAACTGCGCGGCGTCGTCGTCCCTAACGATGGTCTCCCAGCGCTTCACGACGTCGAGGATCTGGTCGTTGAACCTGAGCAGGCCCTCGCCGTATTTCTTCACGACCGCGGGTTCGGTCGACATGTAGACGCCGCGCGATTCCATCACGACGGCGTAGACCAGCGAGTTGACGCGCTCGACGTTCAGCGCAGCGGCGTTGGCGGTCTCGATCGCGCTGGTCAACTCGGCGCTGCGGCGGCTGTTGTAGTCGGACAGCATCGCGATCGCCGCGGTGAGCAGGGCGAACAGCGCGAAGATCGCATAGAGCTTGGTCGCAAGCGTGAAACGGCCTGCCAGGCTGGCGGCATTCCCAGATCGGTCTGAGGTCATGGTGCGGGGGCCCGAACGGCCGGGAGCGGCCGGAAAGCGCGGTCGTCAAAATTGATGCAAAACTATGCAGAATGAAGATGGACGCAGTGTTAACGCCCCGGCGCGCCCCCTTCGTCCTTGGTCGTAGGAAAGGTAAGATGTTTCAGCGTCTTGATCCGGAGGTATAGTTCCTCGGATCGCGCTGAGGTCGGCCGCTGGCCGACGAACCCGGAGAGGCCCCTTGGTCTACCGCCACACCATCGACGCCACGACCTACACCTTCCCGGACCTGCGCGACCTCCTCGCCAAGGCGACCCCGCCGCGCTCCGGCGACCGGCTGGCCGGCATTGCCGCCGCCAGCGCCGAGCAGATGATCGCGGCGCGGATGGCGCTGGCGGACGTCCCGCTCGGACGATTCCTGCAGGAAGCCGTCATCCCCTATGAGGCCGATGAGGTCACCCGCCTCATCGTCGACAGCCATGATGCCAAAGCGTTCGCGCCGGTGGCCTCGCTGACGGTCGGTGCCTTCCGCGACTGGCTGCTGTCGGATGCCGCAACGCCCGAGGTGCTGCGCAAGCTCGCACCCGGCATCACCCCGGAGATGGCGGCGGCGGTGTCAAAGCTGATGCGCAACCAGGACCTGATCCTGGCCGCGCGCAAATGCGAGGTCACCACCGCCTTCCGCAACACCATCGGCCTGAAGGGCCGGATGAGCACGCGGCTGCAGCCCAACCACCCCTTCGACGACGCCAGGGGCATCACGGCGTCGATCCTCGACGGCATTTTGCTGGGGGCGGGCGATGCCTGCATCGGCATCAATCCGGCCAGCGACGACCCTGCCGTGATCGCGCAATTGCTGCGGCTGCTCGACGAGATCATCGCGCGGCTGAAGATCCCGACGCAAGGATGTGTGCTGACCCATGTCACCACGACGCTGTCGCTGATCGGGCAGAGCGTGCCGGTCGATCTCGTCTTCCAGTCGGTCGCCGGCACCGAGGCCGCCAACCGCAGCTTTGGCATCGACCTCGCTTTGCTGAAGGAAGGGCACGAGGCCGGCCTGTCGCAGAAGCGCGGCACAGTCGGTCAGAACGTCATGTATTTCGAGACCGGGCAGGGCTCGGCGCTGTCGGCCAATGCCCATCACGGCGTCGACCAGCAGACCTGCGAGGCACGCGCCTATGCGGTCGCCCGCGCCTATGCGCCATTGCTGGTCAACAGCGTGGTCGGCTTCATCGGCCCGGAATATCTCTACGACGGCAAGGAAATCATCCGCGCCGGGCTGGAGGATCACTTTTGCGGCAAGCTGCTCGGCCTGCCGCTCGGCATCGACATCTGCTACACCAACCATGCCGAGGCGGACCAGGACGACATGGACAATCTGCTGACGCTGCTTGCGGCGGCCGGCGTCACCTTCATCATGGGCGTCCCCGGGGCCGACGACGTCATGCTGAACTACCAGTCGACGTCCTTTCACGACGCGCTCTATGTCCGCGACGTCTTCGGCCTGCGCCGCGCGCCGGAATTCGACGACTGGCTGGTGCAGTCGGGCATTGCGGGCGCCGATTTCCGACTTGCCGGGGATGCAGGCCTGTTGCCCGATTTTGCCTCCCGGCTGATCGCCTGACGAGGGAAGCGCCCCGGGGCCTTTGGGAAACCATTGCTCCCCTTCGGAATTATGCTCATGCCACAATATTGAGAAATTCCGGCGACAGCATTACGCTATGTGTCTGGCTGGCAATTTCCGCAACCAGGTCAAGCGTGGCGGGGGAGCTTTGATGCGAGCTGAAAGCAACGGTACGGCCCGGCGGATTCTGTGTGTGTTTCCGCGATACACCTCCTCGTTCGGGACGTTCGAGCATTCCTATCCCCTGACCGACGGCGTCCGCGCCTTCATGCCGCCGCAGGGGCTTTTGCTGCTCGCCGCCTATCTGCCTGAGGACTGGCAGGTCAAATTCGTCGACGAGAATCTCCGCCGCACGACGAAGGAGGAGTTCGAGTGGGCCGAAGCGGTCTTTGTCAGCGGCATGCACATCCAACGCCAGCAGATGAACGACATCTGCCGTCGCGCTCATGAGTTCGAGTTGCCGGTCGCGCTCGGCGGTCCGTCGGTTAGTGCCTGCCCGGACTATTATCCGTCGTTCGACTATCTCCATGTCGGCGAGCTCGGCGACGCCACCAACCAGTTGCTCGAAATCCTGTCGCGCGACACGGCGCGCCCTGAGCAGCAGGTGGTCCTGACCACCAAGGACCGCGTGCCGATGACGGAGTTTCCGATCCCGGCCTATGAGCTTGTCGATGTGAAGCGTTATTTCCTCGGCAGCATCCAGTATTCCAGCGGCTGTCCGTATGAGTGCGAGTTCTGCGACATCCCCGGCCTGTACGGACGCAACCCGCGCATCAAGTCGCCGGAACAGATCATCGCCGAGCTCGATCGTCTGCGCGAATGCGGCATGACCGACACGGTCTATTTCGTCGACGACAATTTCATCGGCAACCGCAAGGCGGCGTCGGATTTGCTGCCGCATCTGATCGAATGGCAGAAGAAGACCGGCTATGTGGTGCGGCTCGCCTGTGAGGCGACGCTCAACATCGCCAAGCGTCCCGAGATTCTCAAGAAGATGCGTGAGGCCTATTTCATCACGATCTTCTGCGGCATCGAGACGCCCGACCCCGACGCGCTGAAGGCAATGCACAAGGACCACAACATGATGGTCCCGATCCTGGAGGGCGTCCGCACCATCAACTCCTACGGCATGGAGGTGGTGTCAGGCATCATCATGGGGCTCGATACCGACAAGCCGAACACCTCGGAGGCGCTGCTGGCCTTCGTCGAGGAGTCCCGGATTCCGCTGCTCACCATCAACCTGCTCCAGGCGCTGCCGAAGACGCCGCTGTGGGACCGGCTGGAGCGGGAAGGGCGTCTGATCGACGACGAGGGCCGCGATTCCAACGTCGACTTCCTGCTGCCTTACGACGATGTCGTCGCATCATGGAAGCATGCCATGAGCGTCGCCTACGAGCCCGAGAAGGTCTACGCGCGCTTCCAGTATCAATGCGACCACGTCTATCCCCACCGCCTCAATATGCCGGTGCCGGACGAGATGAAGACCTGGGCCAACATCCGGCGCGGTCTCGTTATGCTGCGCAACATCTTCTGGAAGGTCGGCGTGCTCGGCGACTACAAGCGCGTGTTCTGGAAGTTCGCACTCGGGCGCATCAAGCGCGGCGATATCGAAGGGCTGATTGGCTGCACGCTGATCGCGCATCATCTCATCACCTTTGCGCGCGCGGCATCGAGCGGTAAGCAGAACGCCTCGAACTACTCGATCCGGCTGCGCGAGGCCGCCGTTCCAGCCGAATGAGCGACAAGTCCGTTCCGGCCCGACCGACCATCGACCTCAAATCATTCACGCCCGCGCGCGTCGCGCTCGGCCGCAGCGGCGCGAGCGTGCCGACCCGCGCGCTGCTCGATTTCACGCTGGACCATGCCCGCGCCCGTGACGCCGTGCATGCGGTGTTCGATGCGCCGCGGCTGGCCGCCGATCTCCGCGCGCTCGGGCTCGTCGTTACCCAAGTGAGGAGCCAGGCGGTCGACCGCCGCGACTATCTGCGTCGTCCCGATCTGGGACGGCAGCTTGACGCCGGCTCCGCGGAGTTGCTGGCGGCAAGTGCCTCTGTGCCGTGCCAGCTTGCCATCGTGATCGGCGACGGCCTGTCGGCGGCGGCGGTCCACGCCCACGCGGTGACGCTGGTGGCGCGCCTGCTGCCGCTGCTCGCGGAGGGCGACGCTGTCGCGGCCGGCCATGTCGTCGTTGCCTCAGGCGCGCGTGTCGCGCTGGGCGACGAGATCGGCGCGATTCTCGGTGCGCGCATGGTTGTGATGCTGATCGGCGAGCGGCCCGGCCTGTCCGCCCCCGACAGTCTCGGCGCCTATCTGACCTTCGCGCCGCAGCCGGGCCGGTCCGATGCCGAGCGCAATTGCGTGTCGAACGTCCACCACGCCGGGTTGAGCTATGACGAGGCCGCCTTCAAGATCGCCTGGCTGGTCCGTGAGGGACTGGCGCGCCAGGTCACGGGTGTGGCGCTCAAGGACGAGAGCGCGGACCGCGCACCGCGTCGAATCGGCACGGCGCGGCCCGAATGACGGGCATTTCGGCAAAATCGCCGCATCTTGATCGGTTTGGCCGCCCTTCGCCTGCTTGCGAAAAGGGTAATTGTCCTGCTAAACCGCTGCCGGCGATTTTCCGCGCATTTTCAAAGGGCAAGCCTCCCATTGGTATGGCGTTTTCAAGCCGTTCGCGGGACGCCATAAGCTCACAGACCGAGCCGATTTAGGAACTGGACAAGGCATGCTCGAAAAGCACAGCGAGAGTGAGGTTCATGTCGACAAGGTCGAACAGGGACCTACGTCCTCGATCGCCTTCGGGCTGGAGCGCATCGGCCTGATCGCCGTCCGGGCGCCGATCCTCTCCTGCATCGTCCTGCTCGCGCTGATCGTCGGCGCGGTGTTCGGCATCTACCGGATCAAGATCGACGATTCGCTGTCGCAGCTGTTCCGCTCCGACACCCGTGAATTCAAGCAGTATGAAGAGGTCACGAAGAAGTTCCCGGCCGAGGAATTCGACGTCCTCGTCGTGGTCGAGGGCAAGACCCTGCTGGCGCGGAACAACCTCGAGAAGCTGCGTGACTTCGTCACTGACATGCAGCTGGTCGAGGGCACGCGGGGCCTCGTTTCGCTGTTCTCGGCGCGCCAGGCGCCGGCGCCGGGCAAGCTGCCGGCGGCGCTGTTTCCGGCCGAGCTGCCCGAGGGCGCGGCCTATGACAAGTTCATCGAAACCGTCAAGAACAATGAGATCATCCGCGGCAAGCTGTTGTCCGAGGACGGCACGCTGGCGCTGATCGTGCTGTCGCTCGATCCGGAGGTGGTGGCCTCCAGCAAGCTGACCAAGACCGTCGGCGACATCCGCGCGTTGATGAAGGAAGATCTCAGCGATACCGGCCTCAACGTGCAGCTCTCCGGCGTGCCGGTGATGCAGCTCGAGATCCGCAACGCGGTCGAGCGCGACGGGCTCACCTACAACATCCTCGGCATCCTCGCCGGCTGCGTCATCGCCATCATCTTCTTCCGCAAAATCTCCTTCATGGTGGCGGCGGCATTCCCGCCGATGATCGCGATCTTGCTGGCGCTCGGCGCGCTCGGCTGGGCCAATTTCAATCTCAACATGTTCCTGAACGTGATGACGCCGCTCATCATGGTCATCAGCTTCTCGGACTCGATGCAGCTCACCTTCGCCGCGCGCGACCGGCTGATCGCGGGCCAGGACAAGTTCACCGCGTTCAAGAACGCAGTGCTGGTGGTGGGCCCGGCCTGCGTGCTGACGCACGGCACCGCCGGCATTTCCTTCATCGCGCTGCAGTTCTCCGACTCCGACCTGATCCGCAAGTTCGGCGAGGCGGGTCTCGCCGCCACCATCATCGCGCTGGTCGCGGTGCTCTCGCTGGTGCCGGTGTTCGGCGTGCTGCTGGTGCGCAACGAGAAGATGTTCGCGGTCAAGTTCCAGAGCGCCGATGCCGGCGTCCAGGCGCTGCGCAATTTCTGCTACTGGATCGCGGTGCGCATGGTCGGCCGGCCCGGCCTGTTCAGCCTGATCGCGGTGCTGTTCGTCGGCGGTCTCGGCGTGATCTACGCCAACCTCGAGCCGCGCTACCGCCTGGCCGACCAGGTGCCGGACAAGCGCCAGGCCGTCGCCGCCAGCGACCGGCTCGACGCCAAGCTGACCGGCGCCAACCCGGTCAACGTGCTGATCCAGTTCCCCAAGGGCGAATCGCTCTATTCGCCGGAGACGCTGCAGACCATTGCGGACGTGCATTCGACCGTCGAGAAGGCGGCCGGCGTCGGCAACGTCTGGTCGCTCGAAACGCTGCGCCGCTGGCTCGCTGAAAAGGCCGGCAGCGCCGACGTCGCGACGCTGAAGGAATATGTGAGCGTGATTCCCGAGCATCTGGTGCGGCGTTTCATTGACGCCGAGCAGGACGCCGTCGTGGTCGCGGGCCGCGTGCCGGACAAGGATTCCAGCCAGTTGCTGCCGATCGTCGACAAGCTCGATTCCGAGCTCGACGCCGTCCGCAAGAAGCATCCCGGCTATGAGATCGCGGTGACCGGTCTTGCCGCGATCGCGGCGCGCAACTCGGCCAGCATGATCGAGAAGCTGAACCGCGGCCTGACCATCGAATTCGCGCTGGTCGCGATCTTCATCGGCCTCGCCTTCCGCTCCTGGGTCGTGATGTTCGCCTGCATCCTGCCGGGCATCTTCCCGGTGGTGATGTCGGGCACGGTGCTATGGGCGATGGGCGAGGGGCTGCAATTCGCCAGCGTCGTCGCGCTCACCGTCTCGTTCGGCCTCGGATTGAGCGCGACCATCCACTTCCTCAATCGCCTGAGGCTCGAGAGCAAGCCGGGCGTCGGCTCGGCGCTCGCGGTGGAGCGGGCGACCGTGCTGGTCGGCCCCGCACTGATCCTGACCACGGTGGTGCTGGCCTGCGGCCTCGTCGTCACCGTGTTCTCCGACCTGCCGTCGCTGCGGCTGTTCGGCTGGCTAAGCGCCTTCTCGATGGTGATGGCCCTCGTCGCCGATCTCTTCATCCTGCGGCCGACGGCGATGTGGCTGATCAATCTGCACGCCAAGCTGCAGGGGCCGGACAAGCCCGCGATCTGAGCGGCTTCATCGCCCGGACATGGAATCGGCGCAGTCTGAACGACTGCGCCGGCGTTCCGGCCGAGGATGCAGCCCATGCGGCACGACAGCTCCATCGTGGCGTTTCAGCAGAAGCGCGGCGGCGATTCCGCCGCGTTTTTCGCTCCGTTCCTGACATCGGACATGACCTTGCTCGACGCTGGCTGCGGGCCCGGCACCATCACCGCGGCGCTGGCGGACCTTGTCGGAAAGGCGATCGGGATCGACAACGAGCCGAAGGCGGTCGCCGCCGCCAATGCCCTCGCGGCTGACGCCGGATTGACCAACCTTGCCTTTGCCGAAGCCGATATGATGGCGCTGCCGTTCGAGGATGGATCGTTCGACGCCGTATTCTTTCACGCGGTGCTCTACCATCAGAACCGAGCGGTCCTGACGCGAACGCTGGCGGAAGCGCGTCGCGTGCTGAAGCCGGGCGGCTTCGTCGCAACGCGCGACGCCGATGCCGGCGGCAATGTGCTTCATCCCGAAATCGACGGCGTGCGCCTTGCGCTCGATCTCTGGCAGCGCTGGTACGAGCATGACGATCCGGACGCGCTTTTCTTCGGTCGACGACAGAGCTCCATTCTTCGCGCCCACGGCTTCACGCCGGTCTGGGCGGGTGCCAGCTACATTAATCACAGCGCCGATGCTGCGAGCCGCAGCGAGGCCGTCGCCGATGCGAGGCGAAGCCTGTTCGGCCTCGGGCCGCAGCTCGTCGGCAAGGGGCTCGCCACGGATCGTGAAATTCAGCTTGCGCTTGCGGGATGGGAGGCTTGGGGAGCCGATCCGGACGCGGTCTATTTCCGGTGCCGCTGCGAATGCGTCGCACGGAAGGACTGATCCGCGCTCATGCCCTGACGCGGACGATCCCGTACGGATTGAACTTGAAATCGTTCTCGGCGTAGTCCTGCTCACGCGAAAGCGTGAGCTTGCGGTCGCGCAGCGTCGCCTCGATCCCGCGCTCGGCCATCGCGTCCGCAATCTCGTCCATGAGCTTGACCGCGTCCCGATCGCTGCCGCGCGATTTGGCGACATAGACCTCCGGCAGCCCGACGAGATGGAAGCCGACGCTTTCATTGTAGCTGTTGCCGCCGAGCGGACGCTTGGCGAAGGCGAGGCGGCAGGTTCGGCTCATCGCTGTCGTGACAGCGAGGCCCTGGTTGGTCTGCGCCGCCGCTTTGCACTCGCCGGCGAGCTGCATCCATCGCTTGAGGCCATGGGCAACGCCCGCGCTCTCGCCCTCCACTGCGGTGGCGCCGGCCTCGATCATCTCCTCGACGATGCGCAAGGCTGCCGCGGAATAGGCGACCGATTTTGGCTGCTCCAGCGGCGGGCTCAGCACGTAGAGCACCGCTTTGTGGTTGGCCACGGCCGCTTCGTCGGCGGTGGTCCATGCGTTGGGAAAGACGCGGTCCCGGCACACACCGAACGACCGCTCCATGTGCGGATCGGGCTGGTCTTGCGAATAGGTGCGGTCGATCTCGAAGTTGAAATCGGCGATCGTCTTCGCCACAGCTTTCGGCGGATGCAGCACGCTGTCGTTGTTGCCGAGGAAGCAGAGCACGTGACGCGGCTTCACTGACGAAGGCTGCATGTCCGTCCCCGCTGGATTGACGGTTGGTCATCGGCCCACGCCCGGCTGGCGGCGAAGAGTCCGATGGCTTTGAGCAAGTGTCTGCGCAGATGGTCCATGTCAGTAAAAAGCCCCCGGCTCGCGGGAACCGAGGGCGCGTCCTTCGAAGCGGGAGGGGCGATCAGCCCTTCGACATCGTGATGTTGACGCCGCGGATCTCGCCCTTGGAAGAGATCTGCACCGTCTGTTTGGTGCCGTTGGTGCGCAGCGACAGGTTGGCGGCGAAGCCGTTGGCCTCGACGAACACGTCGATCTGGCCGCCGCCGGCGGTGCCCTGCAGATTGCCGAAGATGTTGCGGTTGGACTCGCTCCAGTTGCCGGAGATCCGCTCGCCCTGGCTCGTCACGTCGCTGGTGAGATCGAACTTGTAGCTATCGGAGGCGCAGTGGAGCGCCTGCTTCAGGTTGAGGCCGTTACCGGCGACCTTGTAGTCCGCCTTGCAACGGATGCGTTCGGTGGAGCCGTCAGACAGCGACACCGTGCCGGTGCCGGTCCACGCACCGTCGAAACCGGCAAACGGTCCGGACGACTGAGCGTGGCTTGCCGCAACTGAGAAGACCAGCGCAGCCCCAATGCCGGCCGCCTTGATCGCCAGTCCAGATCGCTCAAAGAATTTCATCACAAATATCCCGTTTTGGAACGACGTCCGCGCAAGATGAAGGACGTCTCGCCACATCGAAGGTTTAGTGTTCCGAGCCTGTGTCAGGTTCAACGCGCGACGGCCAGAGATGGTCGTTCACGAAGGGCCTGGGCCGCGGCTGATGGGAGCGATTTGCCGTGTTTCGGTGTGTTTCCGGCCGAAATGGCGGGGCGGGGAGATGCAGAGCTGCAACAGGGGCGCAGTAAAATGCGCGGTGCCTGAATTATGACGTAGTATCAACCTCTTACATCTGCCAATGAAGGCGCAGGGAAGACCTGATTTGGTGGGCGCGGCGCCAATTTGGCCGCATTTGCCAGTGCTTGTGCCTTCTCCGAGGCCGCTACTTCCGCGGCACTTGCCATCAGAACAATCCGGTCCCGCCGGCCGCCCTGTGCAGTCCGGGATTGGTGCGATTCTGCCGTCAGAATGAAGGAATACAATGCGTAAGCTTCTCGTCGCTCTCACCCTGCTGTCGACCCTTTCGACGACGGCGGCCTTCGCCCAGGCAGGACGCGGCACGGACGCCGAGCAGAAAGCCTGCACGCGCGATGTGCAGAAGTTCTGCCGCCCGGTTATTGATCAGGGCGATTTCACGATCCTCGCCTGCCTCAAGGAAAACCGGGCCAAGATCTCGCAGGCCTGCGACCAGGTCCTGAAGAACCACAACCAGTAAGCTCGGCCACTGGCCTATGGAGGCGGCCCCGGGGCCGCCTTTCCGGGCCGGATCCGCGGGGCGGCCATCGAGAGACAGGATTGGTTTTGTGGCCGTATTCCCCTATATGGGGGCCGCGGCGGCATCGCCGGCATGAGCCCGCGCGAGCGAAAAACCCCTTCCTGTCCAAACGATTGTAAACCAGCCCTCGATGACCTCTGCGAGCGAATTGCGATCCGGCAAAGGTGACCGCGACGAGAATTTTCCCGTCGCGTCCTGGATCATTCATCCGCGTCATCGCGCGCTGATCCTGGCCTATTACAATTTCGTCCGCACCGCCGACGACATCGCCGACCATGCGAGTCTGCCGGCGGACGAGAAGCTTCGCTATCTCGACCTGCTCGAGGCGGAACTGCTCGGCAAGGGCGACAGCCAGGCCGAAGCTGTCGCGCTGCGGCGCTCGCTGGCCGAGCGCGGCATGGCGCCGCGCCACGCGCTCGACGTGCTGATCGCGTTCCGCATGGACGTGACCAAGCTGCGCTACGAGAACTGGGACGAGGTCATCCATTATTGCCGCTACTCGGCGATGCCGGTCGGCCGCTTCATGCTCGACGTCCATGGCGAGAGCACCGCGACCTGGGCCGCGTCGGACGCGCTCTGCGCAGCGCTCCAGATCAACAATCATCTGCAGGATTGCGGCAAGGATTTCCGCGAGCTCAACCGCGTCTATCTGCCGCGCGATGCGCTGGCCGCGAGCGGCGCCTCGGTCGAGCAGCTCGGGCTGACGCAGTCGCCGCCGGAAATGCTGGCCTGCCTGCAGGGGCTCGCCGTGCGCAACGCAGCGCTGCTCGACGAGGGCAGGTCGCTGAGCGCGGAGATCCGGGATTTTCGCCTCGGCGTCGACGTCGCGGTGATCCAGGCCTATGCCGACCGCATCGTGCGCCTGCTGAAGGCGCGCGATCCGCTGCGCGAGCGCGTGCATCTGAACAAGTTCGAGCTTCTCACTTTCAGCCTCGCCGGCATGATCGGCGAAGTCGGCCGCCGCGCGATCGGACGCAAGGCCATTTCCAGACCGGGGACTGCACATGACGCTTGAGGCGACCTCGCCCAGCGCCAATTACGGCTCGACCGCATCGAACAGCTCCTTCTACGCTGCGATGCGGATCCTGCCGCATGACCAGCGCGAAGCCATGTTCCAGATCTACAGCTTCTGCCGCCAGGTCGACGACATCGCCGATTCCGATGGCCCGCGCGACGAGCGCCTCGCCGCGCTTCAGGAATGGCGCAACGACATCGACGCGCTCTACCAGGGCAATCCGCCGCCGCGGCTGAAGGACTACGTCGCCTCGGTCAAGACCTTTGGTCTGAAGCGCGAGGATTTCCTCGCCATCGTCGACGGCATGGAAATGGACGTGCCGCAGGACATCCGCGCGCCCGACATGGCGACGCTGGATCTCTATTGCGACCGCGTCGCGAGCGCCGTCGGACGGCTGTCGGTGCGGGTGTTCGGCCTGCCGGAAGAGGATGGCATCCTGCTCGCGTACCATCTCGGCCGCGCGCTGCAGCTCACCAACATCCTGCGCGACATTGACGAGGACGCAGGCCTCGGCCGGCTCTATCTGCCGCGCGAGGCGCTGCTGCATGCCGGCATCACCTCCAACGATCCAAACCGCGTCATCGCCGAACGTGCGCTGCCGAAGGTCTGCGTGCCGCTGACGCAGCGCGCGAAGGCGCATTTCGAGAAGTCGGACGAGATCATGAACCGCAACAAGCGCCGCTTGGTGCGCGCGCCGCGGATCATGTCGAAGTATTATCATTCCATTCTGGACCTCCTGATCGCGCGCGGTTTCAACGCGCCGCGCGAGCCGGTGCGTGTGTCGAAAGTCACACGCATCCTGATCCTGCTCCGTTACGCTTTCATCTGATGCAAAAGACAGCTCACATCATCGGCGCCGGAATTTCCGGCCTCTCTGCCGCCGTGCGGCTCGCCAATGCCGGCTTCAAGGTCGCCGTGCACGAGGCGACGCACCAGGCCGGCGGCCGCTGCCGTTCCTATTTCGACGGCGCCACCAATCTCACCATCGACAACGGCAATCATCTGCTGCTGTCGGGCAACAGCCACGCGCGCGCCTATGCGCGCTCGATCGGCACCGAGGCAGGCCTCGTCGGCCCCGAGAGCGCGCAGTTTCCGTTCGTCGACATCAAGACCGGGCAGCGCTGGCAGATCGATCTCGGCACCGGCCGCCTGCCGACCTGGGTGCTCGACGAAAGCCGCCGCGTGCCCGACACCGGGCTCACCGATTATCTCAAGCTGGCGCCGCTGATCTGGGCGTCGGAGGAGACGCTGGTCGGCAAGTCCATTCCTTGCGAAGGCGTGCTCTATCAGCGCCTGGTGCAGCCGCTGCTGCTGGCGGCGCTCAACGTCGATCCGCCCGAAGGCTCGGCCGGGCTTGCCGGCGCGATCGTGCGCGAGACGCTGCTTGCCGGCGGGCAGGCGTGCCGCCCGTTGATCGCACGCGACGGCCTCAGCGCCGTGCTGATCGAGCCCGCGGTGAAATTCTTGGCTGACCGTGGCCACACCGTGCAGCTCGGCCACGAGCTGCGTTCGTTTACGACCAGCGACGGCAAGGCCAGCGCGCTGAATTTCGGCGGCGAGGATGTGATCCAGCTCGCTGAGGGCGACTTCGTCGTGATGGCGGTGCCGCCGCGCGCTGCTGCGAGCCTGCTCCCCGGCGTGAAGACGCCGACCGAATTCCGCGCCATCGTGAACGCGCATTTCCGTTTTGAGCCGCCGCCGGGTTCGGCGCCGATCCTCGGCGTGATCGGCGGCGTGGTGGAATGGCTGTTCGCGTTCCCGAACCGGCTGTCCGTCACCATCAGCAATGGCGACCGTCTCATCGACATGCCGCGCGAGGAGCTCGCGCAGGCGATCTGGAACGACGTCTGCAAGGCCGGCGGCGTCTCCGGCGAGCTGCCGCCTCCATTGCCTCCCTGGCAGATCGTGCGCGAGCGCCGTGCCACATTTGCGGCAACGCCGGCGCAGAATGCCCTGCGTCCGGGGCCGGTCACTGCGCTGAAAAACCTGTTTCTTGCAGGCGATTGGACTGCTACGGGATTGCCTGCAACCATCGAGGGATCGGTCCGGTCGGGTGATCGTGCCGCCGATCTGGTTTTGGCCGCAGAGCGGCCCTGACGGGCAATTGTCCCGGTCAAATTCAATCGACTATCGGAGCAATCGAGCGACATGGATTCCGTGAACGCGATCAGCCGCGAAGCCCCGGACGCAAGGATGCTGGAATCGAGCATTGCGTCGGCGAGGGAAGGCGTCCTCGGCTTCCAGCAACCCGACGGCCATTGGGTGTTCGAGCTCGAGGCCGACTGTACGATTCCGGCCGAATACATCCTGCTGCGCCATTATCTCGCGGAGCCGGTCGACACCGTACTCGAGGCCAAGATCGGCAACTATCTGCGCCGCGTCCAGGGCGCCCATGGCGGCTGGCCGCTGGTGCATGACGGCGAGTTCGACATGAGCGCCAGCGTGAAGGCCTACTTCGCGCTCAAGATGATCGGCGATTCCGTCGACGCGCCGCACATGGTGCGCGCGCGCGAAGCGATCCATGCCCGCGGCGGCGCGATCAACAGCAACGTCTTCACCCGCTTCCTGCTCGCCACCTTCGGCGTCGTGACCTGGCGCGCGGTGCCGGTGCTGCCGATCGAGATCGTGCTGCTGCCGTTCTGGTCGCCGTTCCACCTAAACAAGATTTCGTACTGGGCGCGCACCACGATGGTGCCGCTGATGGTGATCGCCGCGCTGAAGCCGCGTGCGAGGAATCCGAAGGGCGTCGGCATCGACGAGCTGTTCCTGCAGGATCCGCGCTCGATCGGCATGACTGCGAAGGCGCCGCATCAGAGCATGGCCTGGTTCCTGCTGTTTCGTTCGCTCGATGCGATCCTGCGCGTGATCGAGCCGATGTTCCCGAAGAGCCTGCGCAAGCGTGCGATCGACGCTGCGCTCGCCTTCATCGAGGAGCGGCTCAACGGCGAGGACGGCATGGGCGCGATCTATCCGCCCATGGCCAACATCGTGATGATGTACGACGCGCTCGGCAAGGACGAGAACTTCCCGCCGCGTGCGATCACGCGCCGGGGCATCGACAAGCTGCTCGTGATCAACGACGACGAGGCCTATTGCCAGCCCTGCGTCTCGCCGGTGTGGGATACGACGCTGACCGCGCATGCGCTGCTCGAGGCCGGCGATGCGCAAGCCGTGCCGGCCGCCAAGCGTGGTCTCGACTGGCTGATCCCGAAGCAGGAGCTCGAGGTGAAGGGCGACTGGGCGGTGAAGCGGCCCGACGTGCGCCCGGGCGGCTGGGCGTTCCAGTACAACAATGCCCATTACCCCGACCTTGACGACACCGCCGTCGTGGTGATGTCGATGGACCGCATGCGCCGCGAGCATGGTGCGACCGGCTACGACGCCGCGATCGACCGCGGCCGGGAGTGGATCGAGGGCATGCAGAGCGACGACGGCGGCTGGGCCGCCTTCGACGTCAACAACCTCGAATATTACCTCAACAACATTCCGTTCTCGGACCATGGCGCGCTGCTCGATCCGCCGACCGAGGACGTCACCGCGCGCTGCATCTCGATGCTGGCGCAGCTCGGCGAGACCGAGAAGACCAGCAAGCACGTCGCCGATGGCGTCGCCTACCTCCGCAAGACCCAGCACCCCGAAGGGTCCTGGTATGGCCGCTGGGGCATGAACTTCATCTATGGAACCTGGTCGGTGCTCTGCGCCCTGAACATGGCCGGCGTGGACCACGAGGACCCCATGATGCGGAAGGCCGCCGACTGGCTGGCCTCGATCCAGAACGAGGACGGCGGCTGGGGCGAGGACGCCGTCAGCTACCGGCTGGACTACAAGGGCTGGGAGGCCGCTCCCTCGACCGCCTCACAGACGGCATGGGCCTTGCTTGCCCTGATGGCCGCAGGCGAGGTTGATCACCCGGCCGTCGCCCGCGGGGTGGAGTACCTGATTGCAACACAGAACAAAAAAGGACTGTGGGACGAGCAACGGTACACCGCCACAGGCTTTCCGCGTGTATTCTATCTGCGGTATCATGGTTACCCGAAGTTCTTTCCGTTGTGGGCGCTGGCGCGGTATCGGAACTTGCGGAACACCAACAGCAGGGTGGTAGGGGTCGGAATGTGACTTTGGGGACGGGGGACTATCTTACCGCGGGCAATGCCATTGATCCGCGGCCGATCTTGATCGTGACTGGACTGGTTCAGGAGGCCCGTATCGCGGCCGGGCCGGGCATGGCTGTTATCTGCTCATCCAGCAGCCCGACCCAGCTGCGGGCGCTGCTGACCGTGGTGGATCCCGAAACGATTCGCGGCGTGATCTCGTTCGGCGTGGCCGGCGGGCTCGACCCGACGCTGCGTTCCGGCGACGTCGTGCTGGCCACCGAGGTGCTCGCCGGCGACACCCGCTGGGCCGCTGATCTGTCGCTCGGCGACGACCTGATCGACCGTCTGACCTCGGGCCGCCGCCGCGTCGTGCGCAGCAGCCTCGCCGGCGCCGAGGAAGTGGTCACGGGCCGGTCCTGCAAGGCGGCGCTGCACTCCGAGACGGGAGCTGCCGCCGTCGATATGGAGAGCCATATCGCCGCCGCCTACGCCGCCGAGGCCGGGCTGCCCTTCGCTGCGGTCCGCGTCATCAGCGATCCCGCCCACCGCGCGCTGCCGGCGCTCGCCCGCGCCGCGATCAAGCCGAACGGCCAGATCGACCTCGCGGCCGTGCTGCGCGGCATCGTCCGCAATCCGGCGACGCTGCATGCACTGGTCTCGACCGGTATCGACTTCAACCGCGCGCTGCGCTCCTTGCGCGGCTGCCGCGACTATCTGATCGGCACCGAGCTCATCGAGAGCGAGGCGCTGGTCTCCAAGGCGGCCTGAACTTCTCGATCCGATAAAACAAAAGGCCCGGTCGCCATTGGCGTCCGGGCCTTTTGTGTTTTGGGACGGCCAAGGCCGCAGCGTCCCATGCTCACTCGGTCGCCTCCATGCGGTTTCGGTCCACGACCCATAGCGTCTGTCGCATCATGCCCTCGACAATTGCCGCCGACTCGCTTGGACGCAGATAGATCGCCGTGGACTTGAGCAGCCATGGCAACACCGCTTGCTCAAGCCGCTCCTCATAGGCGCGGCGCATCATGTCAAATGCCTGCAGGCCGGGTCCCGCCAGGATCACGTGGTGCGGACGCAGCACGGATATCGTTGCAGCGACCGCCTCGGCAAGCGCGCGACCTGCCTGCTGGAAGACGTGCTCGAGACGGGGGTCGCCGCCCCGCGCGCGCTCGCGCAGGAGGGCCATCTGCGCCTCGGAAGGCTGTTGCGCCGCCGCCGGCGGCAAGTCGAGAAAGGTGCGGGCGTCGCGGTAGAGCGCATAGTCGGCGAGATGGGCCTCGATGCAGCCGCGCTGGCCGCAGCGGCATTGCGGCCCGTTCGATCCCAATTTGATATGGCCAATCTCGCTGCCGGCGCCGGCGCCCCAGCGCGCTTCACCGTCGACAACGACTCCCATGCCGACGCCGTGGCCGACCATGATCGTGGCCGAGAGGCCCTGCGCCAGTGACGGCTCCGCGGCGGAGAGGGCGAGCGCAACCGCGACAGCGTCATTCGCCATCACGACTTCGGCGCCGAAGGCCTGGCGCACCGGCTTCACCAGATCGACATCGGTGACGGACAGCGCCGGACTCCACAGATGCCGGCCGGTGTCCGCGTTCACGATACCCTGCAGGGCAATCCCTATTCCCAACAGGCGATCGCGCGGTGTGGCCGTCGCCTCGAGCATCGCATCGATCTGCGCAATCACAAGATCGCACAACGCGCCCGCATCGAGAGCCCGCGTCGCGATTTCGAGCCGCGATTGTGCGAGGCCAGAGCCGCTGAAATCCGCGATCAGCGTTTCAATCAGATTCATGCGCAGCGAGACCGCGATGATGCGGCCGAACTCGGGGTTCAGGGTCAGCAGCACGGCCGGCCGGCCACGGCGGCGGCCGTTCAGCCCGTCCGCATCGTCTTCGTCCGTGTCCTCGGACCCTGAGCTTGCTGCTGTCTCGGTCTCGCACAGCAACTCTTCCGCGATCAGTCTCGACGTCAGGCCGGAAACGGCGGGGAAACTCAATCCCGTACTCCGGGCGAGCTCCACACGCGGCAACGGCCCCTGGCGTCGCAAGACTTCGACCAGGCGACCGCGGTTCGAGCCGCCGCGGGCGATGCTTGAAAGGCGTCTCGGCGGTTCAATTTGGTCAGCCATGTTGTCTCTTTAATTCAGTAAGTGAAGTTAATGTGCGCATGGATGGGTGGTGTGATCGGAAAAGCACAGCCAGAAGGCGTCGTCTGCAAGCCGTATTTACTATCATCATGCCTCATGTACTATTTCTGCTTGAAGGAAGAGCCAGTACATCCTGATTTCGATGTTTTTGCTCTGCGACATTTGTTCGCTGCGTAAATAAAATAAGACGCAAAAGCGTCGAGAGGCCCCCTCATCCGGGGTGACCATAGGGAGGTGAACATGAACGAATCGATGAAGAAATTGCTAGTGCCGCTGCTCGCAACCGCCGCGCTCGCAATGGCGACGGGGATGGCGCAGGCCCAGCAGAAGAAGACCATCGCGCTGGTCACCAATGTTGCGGCCGACTTCTGGACCATCGCCGGCCGCGGGCTCGAAAAGGCGCAGAAGGAGCACCCGGACTACAATATCGAATTGATCGTCACCAACGAGGGCACGGCGGCGGGCCAGCGGCGCGAGTTGGACGACCTGCTGGTGCGCGGCGTCGCCGGCATCTCCATCTCGGTCGACGATGCGCCGCACGCGACCGAACAGCTCAACAAGGTTGCGGCCAAGACCGTGTTGATCACGACGGACAGCGACGCGCCGCAGAGCAATCGTCTCGCCTATATCGGCACCGACAACGTCGCGGCCGGGAGGCAAGCAGGCGAGGAGATCAAGAAGGCACTGCCGAACGGCGGCAAGATCGCGCTGTTCGTCGGCACGATGGACGCGGACAATGCCCGCGAGCGGGTGCAGGGGATCAAGGACGCGATCGCCGGCACCAAGGTCGAGCTGGTCGACGTGTTCACCGACCAGGTGGACTTCGCCAAGGCCAAGGCGAACATGGAGAACGTGCTCGTCAAATATCCCGACATTGCGCTGTTGTCCGGCCTTTGGAGCTACGAAACACCGCTGATCTATGACGCGGTCAAGGCGGCGGGCAAGGCCGGCAAGGTGAAGATCGTCGGCTTCGACGAGGACCAGCGCACGCTGCGGGGCGTCTCCGACGGCACGATCGAGTCTACGGTGGTGCAGCAGCCGTACGAGTTCGGCTATCTCTCCGCCACCAACATCATCAAGACGCTGAACGGCGACAAGTCCTGGATCCCGGCGGGCGGCAAGCTGATCGTGCCGACCAAGGTGATCAGCAAGTCCAACGTCGCCGACTTCACCGCCAATCTGAAGGACCTCCTGAAGAAGTGACATTCAGCGCCCGGCGGCACGGCCGCCGGGCGTCATGCGGGAGGAATGAATGGCGGAAATCCTGTTCGAACTCGCCGGGATCAG
Source organism: Bradyrhizobium sp. 18BD (assembly GCF_054185225.1). Lineage (NCBI taxonomy): Bacteria > Pseudomonadati > Pseudomonadota > Alphaproteobacteria > Hyphomicrobiales > Nitrobacteraceae > Bradyrhizobium > Bradyrhizobium sp. 18BD. The sequence goes on from NZ_JAVAYL010000004.1 coordinate 126,164, forward strand.
CAAGTCCTATCCCGGCGTCATGGCCCTCGACGACGTCAGTCTGCGTGTCTACCGCGGCGAGGTGTTGGGCCTGATCGGCGAGAACGGCGCCGGCAAATCGACGCTGATGCGCGTGCTGGGTGGCGTGATCGCGCCGAGCGAGGGCGTGATCCGCATCGGTGGCGCCGACCACGCCCGCATGACGGTGAACGAGGCGACGCAGGCCGGCATCGCCTTCGTGCATCAGGAACTGAACCTGTTCGAAAATCTCGACGTCGCCGCGAACGTCTTCATCGGACGCGAGAGGCTCGTCGGCGGCCCGCTGAAGCTGGTGGACGACGCGGAGATGCGCGCCCGCGTGACGCCGCTGCTGGAGCGGCTGGGTGCCGACTTCACCCCGGACACGCTGGTCGACAATTTGTCGATCGCCGAGCGTCAGTTGGTGGAGATCGCCAAGGCGCTCTCGATCGACGCCCGCGTGATCATCATGGACGAGCCGACCTCCAGCCTGACGATTTCGGAGACTGAACGATTGCTGGAGGTGATTGCCGATCTGAAGGCGCACGGCATCTCGGTGATCTACATCTCTCACCGGCTCAGCGAGATCATGACCTGCGCCGACCGCGTCGTGGTGCTCCGCGACGGGCGCACGGTGGGAGAGCTGGCGCGGGACAAGCTCAGCCATGCCGCAATGATCCGGCTGATGATCGGGCGCGACCTGAAGGCGCTGCATACGCCGCCGAAGCGGCCGCCGCAGCCGGGCGGCTGCGACATCGTCGGCCTCGTGACATCGGCCTTTCCCGACCGGCAGATCGATCTTTCCGTGCGGCATGGCGAAATCCTCGGACTGGCAGGGCTGGTGGGCGCTGGTCGCACCTCCCTTGCCCGCGCGGCTTTCGGCATCGACCCGCCGCTGGGTGGCGAGATCAGGATCGACAACGCGCCGGTCGATGTCGCCTCGCCGCGGGATGCGATCAGGCAAGGCATCTATCTGATGCCGGAGGACCGCAAGAAATCCGGGCTCGTGCTGGAGCTGCCGATCCGGGAGAACGTGACGCTGGCCAGCCTGCTGAATTATGCGCGGATGTGGCTGGTCAGCGGCCCGGCCGAGCGCAAGGTCGCGAAAGAGCAGGTGAGGCGCCTCTCCATCAAGGTGCCGAGCATCGATATGGAGGCCGTGACGCTCTCCGGCGGCAACCAGCAAAAGGTCGTGCTGGGCAAGTGGCTTTCCATGCAGCCGCGCGTGATGTTCTTCGACGAGCCGACCCGCGGCGTCGATGTCGGTGCCAAGAGCGAGATCTACGCGCTGATGCGCGAGCTCGCCGACCAGGGCGTCGCGATCGTGATGATTTCTTCGGACATGGAGGAGGTCATCGGCGTCTCCGACCGGATCGCGGTGATGCACGAAGGGAGCGTCAGCGGCGTGCTGGAGCGTCCGCAGTTCAGCGAATACAACGTGTTGCAGCTTGCAATCGGCCAGGCGCAGGAAACCGTGGAAGCGGCTGCGCCATGAACAAGAAAGAACTCGGCCTGGGTCTGCTGCTCGTGGTGATTTCCGCCGTCACAGGCGCGATCAATCCGGCCTTCCTGTCGCTGGTGAACTTGCTGAACATGGCCAATCTGATCGGCCTGTTCGGTGTGTTTGCGCTCGGCGAGGGGCTCGTGATCATCACCGGCGGCATCGACCTCTCGCTCGGCTCGATGTTCGCGCTGCTCGGCGTCGTATTCATCGACCTTCTGACGACTTATCAGGTCCCCTGGCCGTTGGCGCTGCTGGCCGTATTGCTGGGCGGGCTGGCGCTGGGAGGAATTCAGGGTTTCCTCGTCACCCGGCTGAAGATGCAGCCCTTCATCGTGACGCTGTGCGGGTTGCTGATTTATCGCGGCGCCGCCCGCTACTACACGAGCGACTCGACGCGCGGCTTCGGCTACGGCGATGAGGCCGCGACGCTGAGCAGCATTGCCTCCGGCAACGTGGCGGGAATCCCGAACACCTTCATCTTTCTGATCATCCTTGCGCTCGTCCTCGGCGTGCTGCTGCACCGCTCGGTCTACGGGCGCTGGCTTTATGCCGTCGGCAAGAACGAGGAAGCGGCGCGCTTCTCGGGCATCAACACCAATATCGTGATCGCAACCGCCTACATCATCAGCGGTGGGCTCGCCGGAGTTTCAACGGTCCTGTTCGTGTTCTACACGAACTCGGTATCTCCGAGCTCCTTCGGCAATTTCTACGAGCTCTACGCGATCGCGGCCGCCGTCCTGGGCGGATGCAGCCTGCGCGGCGGCGAGGGGTCTATCCTCGGCATCGTGCTGGGGACTGCGCTGCTGCAGGTGCTGCAGAACCTCGTGAATATCCTGGGCATCCCCAATTCCCTGAACTTTGCCGTGATGGGGACGGTGATTCTGATCGGCGTGTTGGCGGATCATCAGTTGCAGGCCCGACGACGGCGCAAGATGGCGCTGGCCGGCCTCGCCCGCATGGCGCCGAGATCGACGGTTGAAGGACAGCAGGGCGCAGCACCGCGCGGCGTGGACGCGTTGCCGGCGAGAACGGGCGACCAGGCATGACGGATCCAGGCTCCAGTTGACGCACAGCAGCTTCGTGGGCGCGCGGCTGCGACGGTGTGCTGGGGAAGGAGCGCGTTCCAGGCTCGAGGGCTTGGGCAGGAACGCGAGGCAAGAATGACAAAGCCTGAGACGGCGGGAGGACGAAGAAAATGTTGCGCAGGTTTGTGAACATCGCAGGTGCGTGCGGTGCGGGGATTGTTTTGTCATCGCTGTTTGGCGGTGACGTACATGCGGCCGATTTCGCGACGAAAGCTGCGCCTGTTCCGTATGCGGAGACCGACGATTTCTGGACGAGACCGTATCTGTTTGGCGATCTCGGCAGGACGCAGCTGAAGGAGCGGGGCATCGAACTGGGCCTGACACTGGGTAACGAATCCGTCGGCAACGTCACGGGCGGAAGCAAGAACACTGCGGCGAACGCTGGTCAGTTGTGGTTCGGCGCGAAGTTCGACATGGGGAAGCTCGCGGGCATCCAAGGCGGCACCGTCGGCCTTACGCTGGTCGATCGCTTCGGCCGCAACCTGAATGATCAGGCGGGCATTCCCGCCTTGCAGCTGACCAACGAAGTGTTCGGCCGCGGCAATATTCTGCGCCTGACTCAGCTCTACTACTCGCAGAAGCTTTTTGATGATCGCCTTGAACTCAAGGGCGGCCGTCTTCCGGTCGGCTCCGACTTCTTCTTCGGTCTGTGCGAGTTCATCAACCTGACCTTCTGCGGCGGCCAGCCCGGCAACATCCAGGGTGGGTACATCTATAACTGGCCGGTCAGCCAATGGGCCGGTGTCGTCCACTACAAGTTCGCGCCCGAATTCACGATTTCGGTCGGCGTCTACGACGCCAACCCGAATTATCTGACGACAGACGATTCGACCGTCTACTTCCTGCCGGGCGTTCCTCACTCAAGTCCCGCCAGCGGCGTGCTGGTGCCGGTGGAGTTGGTCTGGGCACCGAAGGCACCGTTGAACGGGACCTGGCGATTGGGCGGCTGGTATGACAACGCATCGACCATCGATGGTGGCCTTCCTGGTATCATCTCCACCATTCCGGGCATCGGTGGCGTCCCCGATCAAAATCTCGGGGATCAACGCGGCCGCTACGGCGTCTACGAGTCCATCCTTCAGCGCTTGACTGTTGACGGTCCCGGCGCGCAGGGTTGGTATGTCTTCCTCAATACGACTGTTGCCGATCACCGGACGGCGTACCAGGACTACCAGATCGCCGGGGGCTTCCGGCATACCGGAACGTTCACCTGGCGTCCCCAGGACGAAGTCGGCTTCGCGGTGGGCACGACCCATGTGAATTCGGCGGCCCTCAGCCCCAATGCCGGCGGCAACGAAGTTCCGCTCGAAGTCTGGTACGGATGGCAGGCGACCGGCTGGCTGAACCTCAAGTTCGACGCGCAATATGTGATCAATCCCGGCGGGCGCGGCTATAACGCGGCGGGCGTGAAGACCGACAATGCCGTGGTTCTCGGCATGCGCACCGAGGTCCATTTCTGATGTGACGCGAAGCCGTCTGATGCGAAAGCCGCGCATCGCTCCGGTCTTCCCGTCTGGCGCTTGAGTTGAACAAAAGAAAAGGCCCGATCGCGGTGGCGACCGGGCCTTTTTTGTTTTGATGCCGTAGCCCGGATGGAGCGTAGCGCAATCCGGGGGCATGCAACGCGAAGACCGTCCCGGATTTCGCTTCGCTCCATCCGGGCTACAAGGTCGTCTGCTTACTCGACGGTCGAGGCCTCAATTACGGTGACAGTGCACTAAATTGACATCGAACGATTCCCCGGCCATGATGCGGCATGGCTCGTCTTGCTCGTGTCGTGATCCCCGGCCATCCCCACCATGTCACCCAGCGCGGCAACGGTCGCGCGCGCACGTTCTTCGAGGACGGCGACTATGCGCTGTATCGCGACCTGCTCGCGGCGAATTGCAAGGCCGCCGGCGTCGAGGTGTGGGCCTGGTGCCTGATGCCCAACCACGTGCACCTCATCCTGGTGCCGTCCGATTCCGATGGGTTGCGCCACGCGCTTGCGCGCGTTCACCGCAGCTATGCCGGGACCATCCAGGCGCGACGCAAGCGCACCGGACATTTCTGGCAGGGCCGGTTCGGCGCCGTCGTGATGGACGAACAGCATCTGGCGGCGGCGCTGCGCTATGTGTCGCTCAACCCGGTGCGGGCGCGCCTGGTGCAGCGGGCACAGGATTGGCGCTGGTCGAGCACACGCGCCCATTTGCGCGGCAAGGACGACGGCGTGACGGCGCTGGCGCCGATCCACGATCGCTTTCCGCAGTTTGCCGATTTGCTGGCGACCGAACCGGAAGCCGATCTGTTCGACGCACTGCGCTCCGCCGAAAGCATCGGCCGGCCGCTCGGAGACAACCGCTTTCTCGCCCGTATCGAACGCCAGACCGGGCGCGTCCTCAAGCCAGCCAAGCGCGGGCCGAAGCCGTTGGTGGAGGAGGAATGATCCTATTTAATGCACTGGACTGCATCCCTTAAGTGAGACCCGGTAATTACAGTGACAGTGCCAGACTGTCGCCTAAATTGCCGGCCCCGCAATCACGAAGTATCTGGTTCGGCATGATCTGAGGATCGCGAAGACCAAGACTTTGCGCGTCGCATATGGCGTTCAGCTCGTGTCGCCCCCGAAAGAGCCAGCATCGCATAGTGCCACTGTTTTGCCCGACGCGTCAAACGATATTCGTAAAATACGAAATTGCGCCGGTCTGAATCGCGGCCGACCGACGACACGGCTGGTTACGAAAACGAACCCGCACCGCAGATGCAGCCTTTCATGCTCGCTTGTCGCTGATCTGCTCGACGTGGCAATGGTCTAACCGGGTGGACCTCGCGCCGGCGAGCAACGGCGTTTCTACTGTGCATGGGGTTGTTTTTTCATTTTTTAGTGGGAGCGCGGGGAGGAGAAGGAACGAGTCCGCGCATCGCTGAGCAAAAGAAAAGGCCCGGTCGCCATCAGCGACCGGGCCTTTTCTGTTTTGGGTGTTCGTAGCCCGGATGGACCGAAGCGCAATCCGGGGCCTTACAGCGCGGAGAGACTGTCCCGGATTTCGCTTCGCTCCATCCGGGCTACAAGGTTGCGCGCTTTACGCGGCGGTCGAGGCCTTCCGTGCGGCCTTCGCCTGAGCGGCCTCGGCTTCGTCCTTGCGGATCTCGGACAGCTTCTTCTGGACCTGCTCCGAGAAGATGTACTGCGCCGGGCGCTGCTTCGACATGTCGATCTCCGGCGCCATCGGGCCCGAGGTCTTGATGCCGCGCAGCGACACCCACATCGCCTTCAGCGGGTTGTTGAGGGCTGCGGTCGCAGCCGTCGGCTCGTAGCCGCAATGGGCCATACAGTCGGCGCACTTCTCGTACTTGCCGGTGCCGTAGGTCTCCCAGTCGGTGGTGTCCATCAGCTCCTTGAAGGTCTTGGCGTAGCCTTCACCGAGCAAATAGCAGGGCTTCTGCCAGCCGAAGATGTTGCGCGCGGGCATGCCCCACGGCGTGCACTCGTATTCCTGGTTGCCGGCGAGGAAGTCCAGGAACAGGCCGGAATGCATGAAGTTCCACTTCTTGCCCTTGCCCATCGCAAAGACGTCGCGGAACAGCTTCTTGGTCTTGGTGCGGTTCAGGAAGTGCTCCTGGTCCGGCGCGCGCTCATAGGCGTAGCCCGGCGACATCGAGACGCCGACACCGAGCTCGACGGTGAGGTCGAGGAACTTCGCGATCTCCTCGGCCGGGTGGCCGTCGAAGATGGTGGCGTTGACGTTGACGGTGAAGCCGCGCGCCTTGGCCGCCTTGATCGCGGAGACGGCGCGGTCGAACACGCCCTTCTGCGACACGGCCTTGTCGTGATGGTCCTTCAGGCCGTCGAGATGGACGGAGAAGAACAGATACGGGGAGGGCTCGAACAGATCGAGCTTCTTCTCGAGCAGCAGCGCGTTGGTGCAGAGCGAGACGAATTTCTTGCGCTCCACAAGACCGCGCACGATCTCGCCGATCTCCTTGTGGATCAGCGGCTCGCCGCCGGGAATCGCAACCATCGGCGCGCCGCACTCGTCGGCTGCGTCCCAGCACTCCTGGGCGGTCATGCGGCGGTTGAGGATCGCATCCGGATAATCGATCTTGCCGCAGCCGACGCAGGCGAGGTTGCAGCGAAACAGCGGCTCCAGCATCAGCACGAGCGGATAGCGTTTGCGGCCAAGCAGTTTCTGCTTGAGCAAATAGCCGCCGATACGCATTTCCTTGAAGAAGGGGATAGCCATTACAAGTTTCTTTCTGGGCTTGGAATTCGGGTGGGTCAGCTCGCAGCCAATTGGGCCGGAAGCCTGAATTCGATGTTTTCCTCGCGACCCGGGAGCACCGAGACCTTGACCGGTCCGATTCTCCGCATCGCTTCAATCACGTCATCCACGAGCACCTCGGGCGCCGAGGCGCCGGCCGTGACGCCGACGGTCTTGGCATCTTTCAACCACTCCGGATTGAGCTCGCTGCCATCGGCAAGCAGATAACTCGCGACGCCGGCTTCAGTGCCGATTTCGCGGAGCCGGTTCGAATTCGAGCTATTGGCAGCGCCCACCACCAAGATCACGTCGACCAGCTTGCTCAAGTTCCTTACCGCAGATTGGCGGTTCTGTGTCGCATAGCAGATATCCCGGATATCCGGACCTTGAATATCTGTAAAGCGGGCCTGAAGGGCCGAAATGATGTCCCTGGTGTCATCCACCGAAAGGGTGGTCTGGGTGATGTAGGCCACTGGCGTATCTGCCGGCAGCGTCAGGGCGTTAACCTCTTCAACGCTTTGAACAAGCAGGACTGGGGCGGGAACCTGGCCCATGGTGCCCTCGACCTCGGGGTGGCCGGCATGGCCGATCAGGACCAAAGTGCGGCCCTTGGTGATGTAGCGCTTCCCCTGATTGTGAACTTTCGTGACCAGCGGGCATGTGGCATTGAGCACCGGAAGGTCCCGTGCGGCGGCCTCTTCCTCGACCCTGCGGGCGACGCCATGGGCGCTGAAAACGGTCACGGCCTTCGGCGGAACCTCGGACAGCTCCTCGACGAAGATGGCGCCTTTGTTCTTCAGGCTTTCGACCACGTATTTGTTGTGCACGATCTCATGGCGCACGTAGACGGGCGGGCCGTACTTCTCCAGCGCCCGCTCCACGATCTCGATCGCACGCACCACGCCCGCGCAAAAGCCGCGCGGTTGCGCTAGATAAACTTCCATAGGACGCCCATCACGCAAGTTGCACCAATCCGCTTCGTAAGTCCCCGGCGGCACTCCGGCACTGCCAATGAGGTGCAATAACCGCACCATTGGCCTCGCGTACGCGGTAACCGCCCACCCCAACTGGGCCCGGCTCATGGAGGCACAGCACTTTGTGTCAAAAAATCGGCAAAAAGGAAAGGTGCGATGAAACCGGGTTCCGTCTGGTTCAAATTCACGGTATTATAATACAGTAACTGCTCTGGGCAAAATGGCGACATTTGTGCCCAATGCATCGCCACTTTCCCGCCTCAACTCCCCGGCTATACCGACCGCCCCGCATGATTTGCGACGGTCTCCCGCCGTTTACCTCGAACCTTCTTGCGGCGAGAGCCACTCAAAACAGCAATAGGTTTCGCCCGGGAACTCCGATAAACAGCGGGCGTTTCCGGCAAGCTGTTAACCGCAGAAAGAAAAGAAGTGCTGCAAAGCGTAGTCGTTGCCATCGTCAGGGCCTGCACCCGGTTTGCCTCCCTCGTCGTCGTTCTCGGGCTCCTGCTGTCGGTGGGCGCGGGCTATTACGCGTCCCGGCACTTCGCCATCAACACCGACATCAATTCGCTGATTGCCCAGAATCTGGACTGGCGCCAGCGCGACCAGCAGTTCGACCGCGCCTTCGACCGCGATGCGACGATCACGGCGGTCGTCGAGGCGAAGACGCCGGAGATGGCCACCGCGGCTTCGGACGCGCTGTTTGCCAAGCTGAAGGACGACAAGACCAACTTCCAGTCGATGCAGCAGCTCGGCACGGGCGAGTTCTTCGAGAAGAACGGCTTGCTGTTCCTGCCGACCGAGGAAGTCGCCAAAACCACCAGCCAGTTCGAATCCGCCGCGCCCCTGATCGAGATCATGGCGGGCGATCCCTCGATCCGCGGCCTGACCGGCGCGTTGGAGACCGGGCTTGCCGGCATCAAGCGCGGCCAGGTCAAGCTCGACAATACCGCGCGGCCCTTCAACATGATCGCGCAGACGGTCGAGACCGTGCTCAACAAGGGCAATGCCAGCTTCTCCTGGCGCGAGCTCGTCAGCGACGAGCCGCTCTCCGACTCCGAGAAGCGCGCCTTCATCGAGTTCAAGCCGATCCTCGACTACAACGCGCTGGAACCCGGCAAGGGCGCCACCGACGCGATCCGTAAGGCCGCCGTCGATCTGGATTTTGCGACCAAATATCAGGCGCGCGTGCGCCTGACCGGCCCGGTCCCGATCGCCAACGAGGAATACGCCACCGTCCAGGAGGGCGCCGTCGTCAACGGCGTCGGCACCGTCCTGGTCGTGCTGCTCATTCTGTGGCTGGCGCTGCATTCGGCGAAGATCATTTTCGCCGTGTTCATCAATCTCTTCGTCGGCCTTGCGATCACGACAGCCGCCGGCCTGATGATGGTCGGATCGTTCAATTTGCTGTCGATCGCGTTCGCCGTGCTGTTCGTCGGCCTCGGCGTCGATTTCGGCATCCAGTACAGCGTCCGCTATCGCTCGGAGCGCTTCAAGCACAACGACCTTTCGGGCGCGCTGGTGCTGGCCGCGAAGCGCTCGGCGGTGCCGCTGTCGCTCGCGGCGATGGCGACCGCGGCCGGCTTCCTCTGCTTCATGCCGACCGACTACAAGGGCATCGCGGAGCTCGGCCAGATCGCCGGCGTCGGCATGCTGGTGGCGTTCATCTCGTCGATCACCGTTCTGCCGGCCATGCTCAAGCTGCTCAACCCGCCCGGCGAGATGGAGCCGGTCGGCTACGCCTTCCTGGCGCCGCTCGATCACTTCCTCGAGAAGCACCGCGTGCTGGTCGTGGGCGGCACGCTGCTGCTGGCGCTCGCCGGCCTGCCGCTGCTCTACTTCATGAAGTTCGACTTCAACCCGATGAACCTGCGCAATCCGAGGGCCGAGTCGATCGCGACCTTCCTCGACCTGCGCAAGGACCCGAACACCGGTGCCAATGCCATCAATGTGATGACCACGTCGGAGGAGCAGGCAAGGCAGGTCGAGGCGAAGCTGGAGAAGGTGCCCGAGGTGCTGCGGGTGATGTCGCTCGACAGCTTCGTGCCGCAGGACCAGGCGCCGAAGCTGAAGCTGATTGCGCAGGGCGCCAAGGTGCTGAATCCCGCGCTCAACCCCGACCAGATCGACGCGGCGCCGACCGACCAGGAAAACGTCGAGGCGCTGAAATCCTCGGTGGAAAATCTGCGCCGGACCGCCGGTGACGCGAAGGGCCCGGGCGCCATTGCCTCGCGCAGGCTGGCGGATGCGCTCGAGAAGCTCGCCAATGGCGACGAGGCCACGCGCAACAAGGCGCAGGACGTGTTCGTCACGCCGATGAAGATCGTGTTCGACCAGCTCAGGAATGCGATGCAGGCAGGTCCCGTCACCCTGAGCTCACTGCCGCCCGATCTGGTCAACGCCTGGAAGAGCAAGGACGGCATCATCCGCGTCGAGGCGCTGCCCAAGGGCGATCCCAACGACAACGACACGTTGCGCAAATTTGCGGCGGCGGTGCTCGTTGCCGAGCCGACCGCGATCGGCGGCCCGGTGTCGATCCTGAAATCCGGTGACACCGTGGTGAAGGCGTTCATTCACGCCGGCATCTACGCGCTCCTGGTGATCGGCTTGTTGCTGTGGATCACGCTGCGCCGCTTCGTGGACGTGCTGATGACGCTGGTGCCGTTGCTGGTGGCCGGTGCGGTCACGCTCGAGATCTGCGTGCTGATCGGCCTGCCGCTCAACTTCGCCAATATCGTCGCGTTTCCGCTGCTGCTCGGCGTCGGCGTCGCCTTCAAGATCTATTATGTCGTGGCCTGGCGCTCGGGCAGAACAAACCTGCTTCAGACCAGCCTGACGCGCGCGATCTTTTTCAGCGCGCTAACGACGGCCACCGCGTTCGGCAGCCTGTGGCTATCGAGCCATCCCGGTACGTCCAGCATGGGCAAGCTGCTCGCACTCTCGCTGGTGACGACGCTTGCCGCTGTGCTGCTGTTTCAGCCCGCCCTAATGGGCAAACCCCGCAATCTCCGGGAGTAGGCAGATGTCGCCGACGGCGTCGGCAGCGCTCTTCTGACCGGGCTTGGCTGCGCCGGCGGCCTTCGGGGCTGCGGGCGCAGGCGCGGTGGCGCCGGTCGTGGCTTGAGCCGTGGCTTGGGCCGTTCCTTGGGGCGCTGCTGCAGCTTGCGGTTTTGGCGCCGCGCCGGACTTCGGCGCGCTCTTGGCCATGGCATTGGCGGTGCTCAAGGGAATCGGCGGGCCAACCCGGGTCCAGGTCTCGCCACCGCACAGGAAGCCCATCACGCAGCCCTTGATTTCGAGCTGATCGGAACCAACCGGCGTGATGGTCGCGCTGTAGAGCTGGCCGTCCTTGGCGTTGTAGACCTGTCCTTCCCACAGATCGGCGCCGGGCTTTTTCTTCATGTCGATCAGGGTCGCCATGCCGAGCGTCGGTCGGGTCTTTTTCGACGCGTCGGGATTGTTTTCATCGCGGCCGCCGGGCTGTTTCTCCCAGGAAACCGCGCCCCACATGCTGCCATTGCACTGGGCGACACGGATATTCGCGACGCCGTCGGCGACCCGCCAGTCGCCGGTCGGATCGGCCGCGAGGGCGGGAGTCAGGCAGGTGTAACCACCAACCAGTATTAGTCCGGTGTAAAGGGCTAAACGCATGATAGTTCCTTGGCAGTGCAACATGGTCTAAAGCTGTGCTTGCGAAGATGGTCCGAAAAAGGGCAAAAGGCCGCACAGACCGTTTTCAGTCACGGTCCGTTTTCTGTTGACGAGACGGCCCTCAACCGAAGTATGTAGCGGATGCACAGTCCAAATCCAGACATGTCTCAGCTGTTCGCGGACCGGCAGGCCCAGCGCAGCACCCTGCATAATCGGTATCTGAACGAGCAGTTCGTCCGGGTCCTGAAGACCATCGGTTACGATGTCGGCTTCCAGAAGGGGCAGGGGCAGTACCTCTACGACCGCGAGGGCGCGCGCTATCTCGACCTGCTGTCCGGCTTTGGCGTGTTTGCGATCGGGCGCAACCATCCCGTGATGCGCGAGGCGCTCAAGAGCGTGCTCGATGCCGACCTGCCCAACCTCGTCCAGTTCGACGTCTCGACGCTCGCCGGCGTCCTGGCCGAACGCCTCCTGAAATACGTCCCGTATCTGGACAAGGCGTTCTTCGCCAATTCCGGCGCCGAATGCGTCGAGGCCGCGATCAAGTTCGCGCGAGGCGCGACGGGGCGTCCCGGCATCGTCTACTGCGCCCACGGCTATCACGGCTTGACCTATGGCGCGCTGTCGCTGACCGGTGATTCGAACTTCCGCACCGGCTTCGAGCCGCTGCTGCCGGGCTGCACCTCGATCCCGTTCAACGACCTGGCCGCGCTGGAAAAGGCGCTGGCCTCGCGTGAGGTCGCAGCGTTCGTCGTCGAGCCGATCCAGGGCAAGGGCGTCAACATGCCCACCGACGAATTCCTGCCGGGCGCGGCCGCGCTCTGCAAGAAATACGGCACGCTGTTCGTCGCCGACGAGATCCAGACCGGCATGGGCCGCACCGGCCGCTTCCTCGCAGTCGAGCACTGGAACGTCGAGCCTGACATGGTGCTGCTGTCGAAGTCGCTGTCCGGCGGCCACGTGCCGGTCGGCGCGGTGCTGACGCGCAAGAGCATCTTTGACAAGATCTTCAACCAGATGGACCGCGCCGTCGTGCACGGCTCGACCTTCTCGAAGAATGACCTCGCGATGGCCGCGGGCATCGCCACGCTCGACGTCATGGAATCCGAGAAGCTGATCGAGTCCGCCGCCAAGCGCGGCGCCGAGCTGCGTCTCGCGCTGACGCGGATGGTGCCCGGCTACGAGCTGATGAAGGAAGTCCGCGGCAAGGGCCTGATGATCGGCGTCGAGTTCGGTCCGCCGAAGTCGCTCCGCCTGCGTGCGTCGTGGAACGTGCTGGAGGCCGCCAACAAGGGCCTGTTCTGCCAGCTCATCACCGTGCCGCTGTTCAAGGATCACAAGATCCTGACGCAGGTCGCCGGTCACGGCAGCCACACCATCAAGCTGCTGCCGCCGCTCACCATCACCGAGGAAGACTGCAGCTGGATCGAGAAGGCGTTCGACGACGTCATCGCCGGCAGCCACAAGGTCCCCGGCGCGATCTGGTCGCTCGGCAAGACGCTGGTGGACAACGCGGTGCGGCGGTCGGCGTAGGGCTGAGGCGTGGTGTCGCGACGTGCGACCTGCTGAAGCAGGCCGCCTCCTGAAACGCCAAATCGCCACTTACTTTCCCGGCATTGACCTGACCGGGAAAGGAACGAACCATGCCTGTGACTGGCGGCTGTCATTGCGGCGCGATTCGCTATGAAGTGAACGGTGACACGATGGTGCACGCGCTCTGCCATTGCACGGATTGCCGTCGCCACTCCGGTGCACCGATGGTCGGCTGGGCGATGTATCCGGTCGACGCGGTCAAGGTGGTGCGCGGCCAGCCGAAGATCTATCACTCCTCCGAGCATGGACGACGGCACTTCTGTGCCGATTGCGGCACGGGGCTGTTCTACATCAACGAAAACCTGATGCCTGGCGTCATCGACATCCAGAGCGGCACCTATGATGATCCCGATGCCGTTCCGGCCGTGATGCACATCCAGGTCGCCGAGCGGATTGGCTGGATGGAGCGGGCGCATGAACTGCCCGTGTTCGAACGGTTTCCTCCGCTCGAGTAGCGGCGTGCTGCCGTGTTAGCATCGCCCGGCATACTGCCAGATGTGCATCAGGTTCAGGGTTACCAGACCGGCGAGGCCTGCGAGTACGGCGAGGCCGCCGAACCACACCCATTGCCTGCGCTCTTTCAGGGCAAGCCATGCGGCGCAGCCGGCGGCGAACATCGATGGCAGGCTGGTGCAGACAATTATCAGCGGAATCATTCTTGTCCTCCTTGATTGCTGCAGCCTGCAGCGCCGCGCTCAGGAGGACCGTGAGACCCCTCACGGTTGAATGCTCATGTGGCCGGTGGCCAGGCGAGGCTGTTACCCCTCCACATTCGCCTTCATCGCCGTCTCGAACTTGTCGACGAACTCGGCGAGCTCGTCGGCGCCGATATCGCTGACAGCCCAGAAGTTCAGGCCGCGCTCGCCCCAGCGGCGGCAGTTGAAGCCCTGCATGGTCTGCGTCTTCGGGGGCCGATGCTCGATGCTCGACGTCTGCGCCACGAACAAATTGATCACATGCTGCCGGCGCTTGTAGACGACCGCGCCGATGGCGCGCGCGTCGATATAGTCGAGCCGGCCGCCGACCAGCGTAAAGCCTTGCGCGGTGAGATCGATCACGGGCGGAGCGACGTCGAGCTTGCCGTTGAACCAGGGCTTCACCGTGTGCTGGTCGGTGGAGACGACGTCGATCAGGTGTCCGGCCTGGAGCGAGCGCAGATGCGCGGAGACGACCTCCGACAGGATGCGCTGCTGATCGTCCTGGCGCAGCACCACGGCGATGACGCCGGACGCGGCGAGGGCGGAGACCGCCGAGCCCATCGCAAAACCGCGCAGCACGGAGCGGCGGCTCGGTTGCTGGCGCTGCGGCTGCGGCAGCGCGGCTTCGATACGGCTGCGCAGGCTCGCGGGCGCGGTGTAGCGCAAATCGGTGTCGGCGAGCACACGCTGCATCTCGCGCTGTGCGGCGAACTCCGCGGCGCAATCCGGACAACCCGCGATATGGGCTTCGACCTCGCGCGCATGGCCGGCATCGAGCTCGTTGTCGAGCAGCGCGTGAAGCAGGATCTTTGCTTCGTCGCAGGTCATCTTGCTTGCTCCTCTTCCGCCGTCCAGGCCGCGCGCAGCATGGCGCGGGCGCGGGCGAGGCGGGACATCACGGTGCCGACGGGCACGCCGGCGGCCGTGGCGATTTCACGATAGGACAGGTTGTTGATCTCCCGCAGCACGAATGTCTCCTTGAACGGCTCGGCGAGCGCGTCGATCAGCTTGCGGATGGCGCCGGCATCGCGGCTGCGCAGCATCTCGGTTTCGGGGCTCGCCTCGCTCTCCTGCCAGATCGGCGTCTGGTCGGCGGCGCCGGGCGTATCTTCGATGGCGCTCGGCCGATGCGCGCGCCGCGCATATTCGGCGTTGCAGACGTTGCGCAGGATCGCGAACAGCCAGGGCTTCATCGCCGGCCCGCGATAGCTGTCGAAATGCTTCAGCGCGCGCAGATAGCACTCCTGCACCGCATCCTCGGCGTCGGAGGCGTCGCGCAGGAGATAGCGCGCGAGCGTGTAGACGTCGTCGAGATAGGGCAGCGCCGCCTCGCGAAAGCGTTGCGCCTTCTGCAATTCGTCGTTGGCGGGCATCGCTCCTCGCTTTGCCTCTTGTTCCGTTCGCGGCTTCGTTTCATCCCTGTGTGTGACCGAAGGCACACGGGCCCGGCCGGCGTGGGACCACCGGCCGGGCAAGACGTTGATGCCTTGGTTCGAGCTGTTACTCAACCTTGATCATCCCCGTCATGTGCGGGTGCAGCGAACAAAAATACTTGTAGTCGCCCGCATTGGTGAAGGTGAACGAGAACTTGTCGTCGGTGTCCAAGGTCTTGGACCTGAACTTGCCGGCCGACACCACGGCGTGGGGGATGTCGTCACGGTTGGTCCAGGTCACGGTGGTGCCGACCTTGATCTTGAGTTCGGCCGGCTGGAAGACGAAATTGTCGATATGGACTTCCATGTCGTCGGCATGGGCGCTCGTTGCGGGCAGAAGGATGGCCGCGGCCAAAGCGAGACCGAGGTCGGCACTGAAGTTGCGGCGATTGAGAGTCTTCATTGTCAGCTTCCGTTCAGCCTTAGCCCTGCAGCGGCGTGTCGATGATCGCGAGCCGCTGCTCGTTCTGCTTGAAGTTGATGCTGGCAACGCCGAGCATGCCGCGGAGTTTTGCGTCCTCCACCTTCATCGGGCCGGGCGAGGGGGCTGCTCCCGGCGCCGGCTGCGGGAAGGCGGTCGAGCGCGCGGTGTGAAACGTGACGTTGCCCTCGACCTTCTGCATCACCTGGTGGATGTGGCCGTTGAGCACGGTGACCGAGCCAAAACCCTTCACGAGCTCCAGCGCGCGGCCGCCGTCCTCGGTGCCCCAGCCCCATTCCGGATAGACGGTCCAGAGCGGGATATGGGCGAACAGGACGACAGGCGTCGATTTCGACTTGCCGCGCAGATCGTCCTCGAGCCAGGCGAGCTGCTCGGTGCCGAGATTGCCAAGGCCCCCGGCCTTGAGGTCGACGACGTTGACGAGGCCGACGAAGTGCACGCCGCCGGCGTCGAACGAGTACCAGCCCTGGCCCTTAGTGCCGCGGCCGTAGCGCTCGCGATAGAATTTCACTTCCTCGTCGAGGAAGTCGTGCTCGCCGGGCACGTAGTGCACGTCGAGCTTGCTCTGCGAGATGATGCGCTCGGCATTGTCGAACTCGGCGGCTTTCGACAGATGCGTGATGTCGCCGGTGTGGATCATGAACGATGGTTTTGCCGGCATCGCGTTGATCTTGTTGACGGCCTCCTCCAGAGTGCCGAGCGCGTTGGGATTGGCCGGCTTGTCGAAGCCGACATGGCTGTCGCTGATCTGCAGGAAAGTCATGCCGGGCGCCGCCGCGGTCGCGGCCTCCGCGGAATCAATAATGCCGAGCGAGCGCGGTACGCCGCCCGTGACGGTCCAGAGCACCCCTGTGCCGGCCCAGGTCATGCATTCCAGCACCTTGCGGCGGCTGACGCCGTCTCCGTGATCGTGTCCGCTCATCCCACGTCTCCACTTTGCCCGGAATTGGGCTTCGGGGAGGTGATCGGGGGAGCGAGGGGCTTATTCCCGGAGGCGATGACGTTTTCGTGAGGTGGCGGGTATTGTAGCCCGCATGGAGCGGAGCGGAATGCGGGGGCCAAGCGCGTGGCTATTCCCGGATTGCGCGTCGCTCCATCCGGGTTACGGAGCGGAGTTCGCGAATTCCCGCACAGCTTCCACCACAGCCGCCGGCACTTCCTGCGCGACGCAATGCCCGGCGCCCTCAAAGACCAGTGTGCTGACGCGCGGAATCAGCGACGCCGCGCGCGCGGCCATCACCTTGTAGACCGGCCACGACTTCGCGGCGGTCGTGACGCGCACCGGACAGTCGATCTCGGCAAGCCCAGTAAACGGATTGCCGCGGGCATCGCCGACGTAGACCTGCGTCATCGCCTCGTAGATCGGACACAGCATCGCCGACTCGATCTCGGGCGTGCAGCAGAGCCGGACCCGGCCGTCTTCGAGCGGCACGAAGCCGTGGCGCACATAGGCCCGTAGCGACGTTTCGGTCCAATCCGCAAATACCGGCGCCGCGCGGTAGCGCTCGAAGACGACGTCCAGACTGTCGAATTCCGACTGACGGCGCAGCGCGCCTTGCACGCGGGACAGGGAGTCGTCGTCCAATCCGCCGGAGCGTGCGGCGCGCGGGTCCATGATGGTCGGCTCCATCACGAATAGGCGTATGAAGCGACCAGGCAAGAGCTTTGCCGCGAGCAGGAGATCGGTCGCCCCCGCACTGTGGCCGATGCCGTAGACGTCGCGCAGCCCGAGCGCGTCGATCACCCGGCAGACGTCGTCGGCATAATCCAGGAAATGATAGCTGTTGGGCTTGTGGCTGGCGCCATGGCCGCGGCGGTCGTGCGCGTAAACGGTGTAGGTCGAGGCAAGATCGCGAGCGACCTCGTCCCAGATCTCGGCCACGAAACCGGTGCCGTGCACGAGGAGGGCGGGCGGCTTGCCGCTGTCGCCCCATTGCAGCATGGCGATCTCTGCGCCGGCGGGGCCGATCGAAAAGCGCTGTGGGTTGATCATGGGGTGAGCGGTGATGCTACTTCGCATCCTCCAAAATCATCGTCGCGCCCTTCTCGGCGATCATCGCGGTCGGCGTGTTGGTGTTCCCCGAGGTGATGGTCGGCATGATCGAGGCATCGACGATGCGAAGGCCCGTGAGGCCGTAGAAGCGCAGGCGCTCGTTCACCACCGCCATGGGATCGCTCACCGCGCCCATCTTGGCGGTGCCGACGGGATGGAAGATGGTGGTGCCGATATCGCCGGCAGCCTTGGCGAGTGAGGCATCGTCGTCGCCGACGGAGGGGCCGGGCAGATATTCGCTCGGGCGATATTTGGCGAGCGCCTTCTGCTGCATCAGGCGGCGGGTGGTGCGGATGGCGTCGGCGCCGACCTGGCGGTCATCGTCGGTCGATAGATAGTTCGGCGCGATGATCGGCTTCTCGTCCGGGCTTGCCGAGCGCAGCCGTACGGTGCCGCGCGAGGTCGGCTGCAGATTGCAGGCGCTCACCGTGATGGCGGGGAAGCGGTGCAGCGGATCGCCGAACTTGTCGAGCGACAGCGGCTGCACGTGGAACTGGATGTTGGCGCGGGCGCGCGTTGCATCCGAGCGGGTGAAGATGCCGAGCTGCGACGGCGCCATCGTCAGCGGACCGCGGCGGCGGAAGGCATAGTCGAGGCCCATCAGGCCGCGGCGGAACAGATTGTAGTAAGTCTCGTTCAGCGTGCGCACGCCCTCGACCTTGTAGATCGCACGCTGCTGGAGGTGGTCCTGCAGATTGCGTCCCACGCCAGGCTTGTCCATGACGATGTCGATGCCGAGCGGCGAGAGCCAGTCGGCGGGACCGATGCCGGAGCGATGCAGCACCTGCACCGAGCCGATCGAGCCGGCCGACAGAACCACCTCGCGTTTCGCACGCGCCTCGATGATCTCGCCGTTCTGCATGAAGCGCACGCCGACAGCGCGGCCCTGCTCGATGATGAGACGGTCGACCAGCACATGCTTCTCGAGCCGCAGATTGGGACGGTTCAGTGCCGGCTTGAGGAAGCCGCGCGCCGACGACCAGCGCCGGCCGCGCTTCTGGTTGACGTGGAAATAGCTCGTGCCTTCGTTGTCGCCGGTGTTGAAATCCGGGATGCGCTTGATGCCCATCTCCTCGGCTGCATCGCCGACGGCATCGAGAACGTCCCACGACAGCCGCGGCGCCTCGATGCGCCAGCCACCGCCGGCGCCGTGATGTTCGCTCGCGCCGAGGAAATGATCTTCCAGCCGCTTGAACAGCGGCAGCACGTCGTCATAGCCCCAGCCGGTCATGCCGAGCTGGCGCCAGTGATCGTAATCGGCGGCCTGGCCACGCATCGAGATCATGGCGTTGATCGCCGAGCAGCCGCCGATCACCTTGCCTCTGGGGTAAGCGAGCGCGCGGCCGTTCAGGCCCGGCTCGGCCTCGGTCTTGAACATCCAGTCCGAACGCGGATTGCCGATCGCGAAGAGATAGCCGACCGGGATGTGGAACCAGATCCAGTTGTCGTCGCCGCCGGCCTCGAGAATGAGGACGCGGTTCCCGGGTACGGCCGAGAGCCGGTTGGCGAGGATGCAGCCGGCCGTGCCGGCGCCGACGACGATATAGTCAAACTCACCTTCGAGCCGTCTTGGCATTCTGCTTCCACCCGGATGGTCACTTAACGTTCCGTCCTAATAGGCAGACGCGGCGGGCCAAGACAAGCAGGCCACAAGACAAGCAGGCCACAAGTTCGGCTATGCCAGGCGGGCAGGGCTAGGCCCCGATGTCAGGCAGTTGGGTGGACTGGTGCTTGCATGGTAGACAGTCCTGTATTTTCAACAGAGCTTGAGACCCCTCCATGCCCATCGTGAACCGCGTCGCCGACCTTCAACCCGGTATTCAGGCCTGGCGCCGGGACATCCATGAGCATCCCGAGCTTCTCTACGACGTCCACCGCACTGCAGCATTCGTCGCGGACCGCCTGCGCGAGTTCGGCTGCGACGAGGTCGTGACTGGCCTCGGCCAGACCGGCGTGGTCGGCGTGATCAAGGGCAACAAGCCGGCCGGCGACGGGCTCAAGGTGATCGGCATGCGCGCCGACATGGATGCGCTGCCTGTCGATGAGCAGACCAACCTGCCTTACGCCTCCAAGACGCCGGGCAAGATGCACGCCTGCGGCCATGACGGCCACACCGCGATGCTGCTCGGCGCGGCGCGCTATCTCGCCGAGACCCGCAACTTCGCCGGCGATGCCGTGGTGATCTTCCAGCCGGCCGAAGAGGGCGGTGCCGGTGGCGCGGCCATGGTCAAGGACGGCCTGATGGAGCGCTTCGGCATCGAGCAGGTCTACGGCATGCACAATGGTCCGGGCATTCCGGTCGGCTCCTTCGCGATCCGGCCGGGCCCGATCATGGCGGCGACCGACGAGGTCGACATCAATATCGAGGGCCTCGGCGGCCACGCCGCGCGTCCGCACAAATGCGTGGACTCGGTGCTGGTTGGCGCGCAGGTGATCACCGCCTTGCAGTCGATCGTCGCGCGCAGCGTCGATCCGCTCGAGTCGGCCGTGATCTCGATCTGCGAATTCCACGCCGGCAACGCCCGCAACGTCATTCCGCAGACGGCGACGCTGCGGGGCACCATCCGCACGCTGTCGCCGGAGGTGCGCAAGCTGGTCGAGAAGCGCGTGCACGAAGTGGTCGCGGGCGTGGCGCAGATCACCGGCGCCAAGATCGACCTGCACTACAAGCGCAACTATCCCGTCGTGAACAACCACGCCGCGGAGACCGAGGTGGCGCGGCGCATCGCAAAGCAGGTTGCGGGCGAGGCCAATGTGCACGAGATGCCGCCGCTGATGGGCGGCGAGGATTTCGCCTACATGCTGGAAGCGCGCCCCGGCGCCTTCATCTTCTGCGGCAATGGCGACAGCGCCGGCCTGCATCACCCCGCCTACAATTTCAACGATGAGGCGATCGTTTACGGCACGTCCTACTGGGTCAAGCTGGTCGAGGAATCTCTGGCGGCGTCGTAGCGCCAGGCCGAAGCACAACTAAAAAGGGCCCGTGCATCGCACGGGCCCTTTGTCTTTGCGGGATCTGACCGGCTTCAGAAAATGCGCGAGAAGATCACGTAGAGCGTGCCCGACAGCAGGATGGCGACGGGCAGGGTCAGCACCCAGGCCATCACCATGTTCCTGATGGTGGAGACCTGCAGACCCGAGCCGTTCGCGGCCATCGCGCCTGCGACGCCTGACGACAGAACGTGCGTCGTCGACACCGGCAGGCCGAAGTTGTCCGCGGCGAAGATCGTGCCGGCGGCGACGAGCTCGGCGGAGGCGCCCTGCGCGTAGGTCAGATGGGTCTTGCCGATCTTCTCGCCGACGGTCACGACGATGCGCTTCCAGCCGACCATCGTGCCGAGGCCGAGCGCGATCGCCACTGCAACCTTCACCCAGGTCGGGATGAATTTGGTCGCGCTGTCGAGTCCGCCCTTGTAGGCATTCAAGGTCGCGACCTCTTCCTTGTTGAGATCGTTTTCCTTGTCCTTCATCAGGAAGCGGATCGCTTCCGAGGTCAAGTACATGTCGTTACGGGTGTTGCCGACCACTTCCGCCGGCACCTTGTTGAGCGAGCCGTACTTCGCGACCTGGTCGCCGACGTCCTTCACCAGCACCGACAGCGAGGGATAGGTGCCTTCGCTGATGTGGTGCGAGGTGATGTACTGCGTCACCGCAGGACGGGGATCGCCGATGATCGCGTGGCCGGCGCCCTTGGCCGCGATCACCTTGGCGGCGGCATCCGAGACCTTCTGGAACTGGGCGACCTGCGACTCCGGCAACGCGCGATTGAGCGCATAGGCCGTCGGCACGGTGCCGATCAGGATCAGCATGATCAGGCCCATGCCCTTCTGGCCGTCGTTCGAGCCGTGGGCGAAGCTGACGCCGGTGCAGGTCAGGATCAGCAGGCCGCGGATCCAGATCGGCGGGGCCTTGTGGCCCTCAGGCGCGGCGTAGAGCGCCGGGTTCTTGACGATCATCTTGAGCACAAGCAACAGGCCGGCGGCGCAGATAAAGCCGACGAGCGGCGACAGCAGCAGCGCATAGCCGATTTCGGTGGCCTTGCCCCAGTCCACGCCCGAAGTGCCGTCGCGGCCGCGCATCATCGCGTTGGCGACGCCGACGCCGATGATCGAGCCGATCAGCGTGTGCGAGGACGAGGCCGGCAGGCCGAAGAACCAGGTGCCGAGATTCCAGAGGATCGCGGCGATCAGCAGCGCGAACACCATCGCAAAGCCTGCGCTGGAGCCGACCTGCAGGATCAGCTCCACCGGCAGCAGCGAGACGATGCCGAACGCCACGGCGCCGGTCGAGGTCAACACGCCGAGGAAGTTGAACAGGCCGGACCACATCACCGCGAATTCCGCCGGCAGCGAGTGGGTGTAGATCACGGTTGCCACCGCGTTGGCGGTGTCGTGGAAGCCGTTGACGAATTCGAAGCCGAGCGCGATCAGG
This sequence comes from Bradyrhizobium sp. 18BD, assembly GCF_054185225.1. Classification (NCBI taxonomy): domain Bacteria; kingdom Pseudomonadati; phylum Pseudomonadota; class Alphaproteobacteria; order Hyphomicrobiales; family Nitrobacteraceae; genus Bradyrhizobium; species Bradyrhizobium sp. 18BD. The sequence continues at coordinate 148,266 of NZ_JAVAYL010000004.1, forward strand.
AGCGCGACGAACAGCAGGATGTAGGGAACGAAGCTCGTGACCTTGGTGCCGGTCGCATCGACATCGGAATAGATGCTGTAGGCGACGAATAAGAGGCCCGCGGCGAGGATGCCGAAGAACAGGATCATCGTCAGCGGATTGAAGCCTTTGTCGAGATTGGGCCTGGAGGCCGGTTGGACGGGTGCCGGATCGCCTACCGCACGGTCGAATGCAACATCTGTCATTTTTGGACGCCCCTTAACTAATTGGAAGGGCTATTGTCCGCGAAGGATTTGAAGGCTGGATGACAGCTGCGTCGAAAAGCCGCTTTCCCGCCTGTATTTAGGCGGCGCGCGGGGCCTTCTTCTGCAGACCGGCGGCGATCTTCAGGTCTTCGACAAAGCGCTGATATTCCAGCACCTTGGCTTCCGGATCGGGCAGCCGCAGCAGATAGGACGGGTGCACGGTCACCAGCGCCTTGCGTCCGTCGGGCAAGTCTATGAGCCGGCCGCGGGTCTTGCCTATAGGGGTGATCTTGCCGAACACGCTTTGCGCGGCGGTGGCGCCCATCGCCACGACGAGCTTAGGCTGGATTACCGAAACTTCCCGCTCATACCATTGCCGGCACGCTTTGATCTCCGGCGTTGCCGGCTTTTGGTGCAGGCGAATCTTTCCGCGCGGCACGAATTTGAAGTGCTTCACCGCGTTGGTGACGTAGACCTTCCTGCGGTCGACGCCGGCTTCCTCGAGCGCGCGGTCGAGCATCTGCCCGGCCGGACCGACGAAGGGATGGCCGGCGAGGTCTTCCTTGTCGCCGGGCTGCTCGCCGACCAGCATGATGGTCGCGTTCTCAGGGCCCTCGCCGAACACGGTTTGCGTCGCGTCCCTGTAGAGCGGGCAGGCGCGGCAATGCGCGGCCTCCTCGCGAAGCGCTTCGAGATCGTCGGCAGCACGCTTGCGTGTCATCGGAGCCTCCGGCCGCTTCTGAGGCTTGTGCGGATCGGTTGCGGCATTGGCGATCATGGCGCCGGTCATGCGCTCGGCATCCTCGATCAAAGGCTTAATGATCGAAGCCTCGGGCAGGTTCCTCCAGTATTTCTTCGGCATCTCCGTCTGCATCGCCTTCACCTTCAAGCGCGCCGGATTGAAGATGCTGGCGTAGTAGCGGCGCCAGGTTTCCTCGAGCCGGTCTTCGCCCGGTGCCTCGCTCTTGCTCACGCCCGGCGTGAACGAGAGCGCATGGCCGTCCCAATGCGCGCAGAGATCCGGCGTCAGGATCGACCACGGCATGTCAGCAAAGCGTTTTGCGAAGAATGGGGCTGCGAGCTCGACGATATAGTGCTCCGGCTCGAACCAGGCGACGTAATATGCATCGCGCTCCCGGCCGATCTCGCGGAAGCGCACGAAGGCATGCATCTTGTGCTCGTCGCGACGGACCGCTCTCGCCATCGCCGTGATCTGCGCGACATCGGCGTCGGTCGCGACCTCGATGAGATCGTGATTGTCCTTCAATCGCCAGAGCAGGCGATAGAGGATCGCAAATCGCTCGACATCGCGATGCAGGATCGCGGCCTGGGCGAGGTCGATGAATTTGCCTGATACGTTGAAGGTGCCGTCGTTCACCTCGAGGATCGGAGATGGCGCGGGTGGCGCGAACAATTCTGTTTCGCCGCCCTGCACGGTCCAGGTGATATCGGCAGGCTCCACATGATGAAGCACGAGCGAACGCGCGGCTTTGCGCCAGCCGTCGAAATCGGTTTCGGTGTCGAGGATGATGTACTGCATCAGAAACCAAACCCTAGTTGTGTTGCCTTCGGCTTGAACCGGTCGATCAACCCGGCAGCATCAAGACGATGCGGCGAGGGGCGGTGATCGCTGAGGATGATGAACGGCAGCGCCTTGTTGCGGGGCACGTGCAGCCGCGCGAAATCGGAGAGGCGGATCGTGGTGGTGCGCCGCGTTGCGATGATGCGCTCGACCGCCTTGGTGCCGAAGCCCGGCACGCGCAACAATTCCTCGCGGCTGGCGCGGTTGACGTCGAGCGGGAAACGGTCGCGATGGCGCAGCGCCCAGGCGAGCTTCGGATCGATGTCGAGCGGCAGCATCGCGCTGTCGTCGACGATCTCGCCGACGTCGAAGCCGTAGAACCGCATCAGCCAGTCGGCCTGGTAGAGCCGGTGCTCGCGCAGCAGCGGCGGCTGCACCAGCGGCAAGGCGCGGCTGGCATCGGGGATCGGGCTGAAGGCGGAATAATAGACGCGTCGCAGCCGGTAGGAGCCGTAGAGATTGGCGCTGGTGTGGAGAATGGTGTGGTCGTTCGCGCTGTCGGCGCCGACGATCATCTGCGTGCTTTGACCTGCCGGCGCGAAACGCTGCGGCTTCGCCTTCGTCTTTGTGTTGCGGTTGTCCTCGGCCTCGTCGAGCTTCAGCCGCAGCCGGCCCATGGTGCGGCGGATCGCGCGGACGTCTTTCTCCGGCGCGAATTGCTGCAGGCTCGTTTCCTCAGGCATTTCGATGTTGATGGAGAGACGGTCGGCATATTTGCCGGCCTCCGCGATCAGCGCGTCGTCGGCCTCGGGAATGGTCTTGAGATGGATGTAGCCGCGAAAGTGATGCTCCTCGCGCAGTTTGCGCGCGACGCTGACCACTTGCTCCATCGTGTAGTCGGGGCTGCGGATGATGCCGGAGGAGAGGAACAGGCCCTCGATGTAATTGCGCCGGTAGAAGTCGAGCGTGAGCTTGACCACCTCGTCGATGGTGAAGCGGGCGCGCGGCACGTTCGAGGAGGCGCGGTTGACGCAATAGAGGCAATCGTAATTGCAGGCATTGGTCAGCAACACCTTGAGCAGCGAGATGCAGCGTCCGTCCGGCGCATAGGAATGGCAGATACCCATGCCCGGCGCGGTCGAGCCCATGCCCTTGCCGTCGGTGGAATCCCGCTTCTCGGTGCCGCTGGAGGCGCAGGACGCGTCGTACTTGGCGGCGTCCGCGAGAATCTCCAGCTTGCGTTGCACGTCCATGCCTCAATCCCTTTGATTCGGCTCATGAATCCGAAAGTCCACCAATTCGATTGACTCTCGGGCCGCCGTTAGCTTTATATTAGAACATATCATGAACAAATGAGCCAGCCGCTGGTTCTCTTTTTTGAGAGCCATCGGCAATCACCCCTGAAGGAGCGGCGTATATGAGCGGCGCACGGATGAGCGCGCTTGCGACCTTGCGCGGCCAGATCGAGCGCATCGAGACGGCGGAGATCGTGCATCAGCACGATCGCGTCGCGCTCGGTCATGGCGAGGCCGATGCCGCGCTGAAGGGTGGGCTCGCGCGCGCGGCGATCCACGAGGTGTTTTGCGAGGGGCGGCAGAGCACGGCCGCGACCGGTTTCGTGATGGGCCTTGCGGGGCGCGTCTCGGCACAGCGGCCGCTGCTGTGGGTGCGGCAGGATTTTTCGGAGATTGAAACCGGCGCGCTGTCGATGAGCGGGCTCGCCGAGCTCGGCCTCGATCCGCGCCGCGTGGTGATGGTGCGCGCCGCCGATGTCGAGAGCGCGCTGCGCACCTCGGCCGATGCGCTCGCCTGCGATGCGCTCGGCGCGGTCGTGCTCGAGCTCTGGGGCGAGACCAGACAGTTCGATCTCGTCGCGAGCCGCAAGCTGACGCTCGCCGCGCAATCGTCCGGCGTCACCGGTCTGATGCTGCGCATGGCCGCGCAACCGCTGCCCTCGACCGCGGAGACACGATGGATGCTGCGCGCAGCGCATTCGCCGCCGGGGTCAGCTTCAATGCCTGCGGCGCCTTGGAGCGCCTGGGGCGCGCCGCGCTTCGATGCCGAGCTCTTGCGCAATCGTCATGGCCCGTGTGGCCGGTGGATCATGGAATGGAAATGTGATGAGTGCCAGTTCAGTGAACCGTCGGCGTATCCTCAGCCTGTGGCTGCCGCGCCTGCCCATCGACCGGATCCAACGCTTCCTTGGCAGCGCCGGGCTGGGTAGGACCAAAGCGTTTTCAAGCGAAGTGGGTACCGGTTCGCGTGAAGAAAACGCGTCAAAACAAAAAGACGAGCCGAACATCGTTGTCATCAAGGACAACAATGCGCTGGTGATCCATGCACTCGACGAGGCTGCCGAGCGCCTCGGCCTGCACATCGGCCAGCCGCTCGCGAATGCGCGGGCGATGTGTCCGGATCTAAAGGTATTCGACGCCGATATCGTGGCCGATGCAAAGACGCTGAGCGACATCGCCGACTGGTGCGATCGCTTCACGCCGCTGGTGGCGCTCGATCCGCCGCACGGGCTGTTCCTCGACATCACCGGCTGCGCGCATCTGTTCGGCGGGGAAGCCGCGCTGTTGAAGACGCTGGTCCGTGCGCTTGCGCGGCAGGGCTTTGCCGTCAGCGCGGCGATTGCCGGCACCTCGGTCTGTGCGCGCACGCTGACGCGGCAGATACCCGGCATCATCGTCGCCGATGGCGGCGAGGCGGCGGCGATCGACCGGTTTCCGGTGTCGGCGCTCGGCGCGGGCGAGGCCGTCACCACCGGGCTGCGCCGTGCCGGCCTGAAGACCATCGGCGATGTCGCCTCGCGTTCGCCAAGCGAAATCACGGCGCGGTTCGGCGCGCGGTTCTCCACGCTGCTCGCGCATGCGCTGGGGCAGGGCGATGCACCGATCAATCCGCGCAAGCCGCTGCCCGACTACATCGTGGAGAAACGTTTCGCCGAGCCGATCGCGACCGACACCATGATCGCGATGACGCTGTCGCGGCTCGCCGACACGCTGATCGCCTCCATGGAAAAGCAGGGCAAGGGCGCGCGCCGGCTGGAGGCCGCGTTCTTCCGTACCGACGGTGTGGTACGCACGATCATGGTCGAGACCGGGCGTCCCGTGACGCGAAGTGCGGTGATCGACCGCCTGTTCCGCGAGCGCCTCGATGCGCTCGCCGATCCCCTCGATCCCGGTTTCGGCTTCGACATGGTGCGCCTGTCGGCGAGCCGCACCGAGATTGTGGTGCAGGAGCAGCGCGATCTCGACGCCCATGTCCACGACAATGACGAGCTCGCCGCGCTGATCGACCGCATCGCCGCGCGCATCGGCGGAAAGCGCGTCGTCGTGCATTTGCCTGAGGATACACATATCCCCGAGCAGGCGGTGCTGGCCGCGCCCGCGCAGCATCATCTCGCCGCCGCCATGCAGGCCGAATGGCCGGCGCGCGCCGAGAGCGAGCCGCCGCTGCGCCCCTTGCGGCTGTTCGACAAGCCGGAGCCGGTCACAGTGCCGTTCGCGACCGTGCCTGACGGCCCGCCGCATCAATTCACCTGGCGGCGGGCGAAACATGCGGTGGTGCGAGTGGAAGGGCCCGAGCGCATCGCCATGGAATGGTGGCGGCAGAACGGCAAGCAGCTGACGCGGGATTATTTCCGTATCGAGGATGCCGAGGGCCTGCGCTTCTGGATCTTTCGCGACGGTCTTTACGAGGGAGAGGTGTTCGACGCCGAGGGCAAGCCCGCTCCCCCCAACTGGTATGTGCACGGTCTCTTCGCATGAACACGCCTGCGTATGCCGAGATCGGCATCACCACGAACTTCTCCTTTTTGCGCGGCGGCTCCGACCCGCGCGCCTATGTGCATCAGGCCAGCGAACTCGGCATCCCCGTCATCGGCATTGCCGACCACAACACATTGGCCGGCGTGGTGCGCGCCTACAAGGAGCTCGACAATGACAAGGTGTTGCACAAGCCGAAGCTCCTGATCGGCGCGCGCATCGTCTTCATCGACGGCACGCCCGACATTTTCGTCTATCCGAGCGACCGCGCCGCCTATGGCCGGCTGTGCCAGCTTCTCACCCGCGGCAAACGCGGCGACGACATCACGCGGATCGAGAAGGGCGAGTGCCGTCTCACCTTCGCCGATCTTCTCGAGTTTTCCCAAGGCCAGCTTCTGATCCTGGCGTTGCCGCATCGGTTTGATGATGCGCAGGCACTGGATGTGCTTTCAAAACTCAAGTCGAGCCGCGCCGAAGGCGTGTGGCTGGCGGCGAGCCTGATCTATCGCGGCGATGACCGCCGCCGCCTGGCGCGGCTCGACGATCTCGCCGCAAAGGCAAAGGTGCCGCTGCTCGCGACCAACGAGGTGCTCTATCACCATCCCGGCCGCCGTCCCTTGCAGGACGTGCTCACCTGCATCCGGGAAAAGACCACGATCGAGGCGATCGGACGGAAGCTCGAAGCCAATGCCGAGCGCTTTCTGAAGACGCCAAGGGAGATGTCGCGGCTGTTCCGCGATTTCCCCGAGGCGATCGCGGAGACCATGCGCTTTGCTGATAGAATCGACTTCTCGCTCGACCAGCTCAAATATCAATATCCGGACGAGCCGGTGCCGCCGGGCAAGACCGCGCAAGGGCATCTGGAGGACCTGACCTGGGCAGGGGTCGATAAATATTTTGGCGGCGAGATCGATGACAAGCTGCGCGCCACGCTGAAGAAAGAGCTCGCGCTGATCGCCGAGCTGAAATACGCGCATTACTTCCTCACCGTGCACGACATCGTGCATTATGCGCGCAGCCAGAACATCCTGTGCCAGGGCCGGGGCTCGGCGGCGAATTCGGCTGTCTGCTACGTGCTCGGCATCACCTCGGTCGATCCGACCAAGGTCGATCTGCTGTTCGAGCGCTTCATCTCCAAGGAGCGGCTCGAGCCGCCCGATATCGACGTCGATTTCGAGCATTCGCGGCGCGAGGAGGTGATGCAATATGTCTATCGCCGTTACGGTCGCCATCGTGCCGCGATCATCGCCACCGTCATCCATTATCGCCCGCGCAGCGCCATCCGCGACGTCGGCAAGGCGCTGGGCCTGACCGAGGACGTTACCGCAGCACTCGCCGACACCGTCTGGGGAAGCTGGGGCAAGGGCCTCAACGACATGCAGGTCCGTCAGGCCGGGCTCGATCCGCAAAATCCCATGATCAACCTCGCGGTCGAGCTTGCGACCGAGCTGATCGAATTTCCGCGCCACCTTTCGCAACATGTCGGCGGCTATGTGCTGACCCAGGACCGGCTCGATACCTATGTGCCGATCGGCAACGCCGCGATGGATGACCGCACCTTCATCGAATGGGACAAGGACGACGTCGACGCGCTCAGCATGATGAAGGTCGACGTGCTCGCGCTGGGCATGCTGACCTGCATCCGGAAGTGCTTTGATCTGATCGACCGGCACAAGGGCAAGCGCTGGGTTCTGGCGACCGTCCCGCAGGACGATCCCAAGGTCTACGACATGCTGTGTGAAGGGGAATCGCTCGGCGTCTTCCAGGTCGAAAGTCGAGCGCAGATGAACATGCTGCCGCGCCTGAAGCCGCGGACCTTCTATGATCTCGTCATCGAAGTCGCGATCGTGCGTCCAGGACCGATCCAGGGCGACATGGTGCATCCATATCTGCGCCGGCGGAACAATCTGGAGAAGGTGAGCTACCCGTCTCCGGCACCGGATCAAGGAGACAAAAATGAGCTTTACAATGTGTTGAACAAAACGTTGGGCGTGCCGCTGTTTCAGGAGCAGGCGATGCGCATCGCGATCGAGGCGGCAAAGTTCACCTCCGAGGAGGCCAACGGCCTGCGCCGCTCGATGGCGACCTTCCGCAATGTTGGCACCATCGGCCAATACGAGGAGAAGCTGATCGGCAACATGGTCGCGCGCGGCTACGATCCCAACTTTGCCAGAAGCTGCTTTGACCAGATCAAGGGTTTTGGCTCCTACGGCTTCCCGGAGAGCCATGCCGCGAGCTTCGCCCAGCTCGTCTACATTTCCTCATGGCTGAAATATCATCACCCCGACGCCTTCTGCTGCGGCCTGTTAAACTCGCAGCCGATGGGCTTTTACGCGCCCGCGCAGATCGTCGGCGATGCCCGCAAGAACGGTGTCGAGGTGCGCGATATCGATGTCTCCTATAGCTTTGCGCAGAACACGCTGGAGAATACTGACAAAAAATATTGCGCCGTACGTCTCGGCTTTCGCCAGATCGACGGCTTCCATTGGCTCGATCCCGATGAGGAGTTCCTCAAAGCGCAGCAGGCGAAGCGGCAAGGCAAGGTCCATGTCGTTCAGGAAGACTGGGCCGACCGCATCCTCAAGGCCCGCAACCGCAGCCCCTTCACCTCGCTAGAAGACTTCGCCCGCGACACCGGGCTGCCCAAGCGCGCGCTGATCCTGCTGGCCGATGCCGATGCATTCCGCTCGCTCGGGCTAGACCGTCGCGAGGCACTGTGGCAGGTGCGGCGGCTGCCTGATGACGTGCCGCTGCCGCTGTTCGAGGCGGCAACCGCGCGCGAGCAGCCGGACGAGCACGCAGAACCGCTCCCGGTGATGCCGCGCGCCGAGCAGGTGGTCGCGGACTACCAGACCATCCGGCTATCGCTGAAGGGCCATCCGATGGAATTCTTGCGCGAGATGTTTTCGCGCGAGCGGATCGTCGCCTGCAAGGAGATCAGCCACGAGAACGAGCGGCGCCGCGTTCGCTGCGCCGGCGTGGTGCTGGTCCGGCAGCGGCCAGGCAGCGCCAGCGGCGTGGTATTCATGACGCTGGAGGACGAAACCGGCATCGCCAATGTCGTGGTGTGGCCCAAGATCATGGAGCAGTACCGCAAAGAGGTGATGGGCGCGCGCCTCATCGAGGTCCAGGGCTATATCCAGAGCAGCCCCGAGAAGGTCACGCATCTGATCGCCCAGCGCATGATCGACCGCTCGCACGATCTGGTCGGTCTCGCCAACGACGCCCTGACCCGCAAGCATCCGGTGCCCGCAGGCGCCACGGTGGTCGAGCCGCTCAACGACGACCCCCGCGCCCTCGCGGACATGCCCGCGCAGAAAATCCGCCACCCCCGCAACGTCCGCATCCTGCCCCCGTCGCGGGATTTTCATTGAGGCGCGTGCCGCCGCATCGGAGGATCTCCTGGCGATCGCAACAATTTGAATCAAGTCCCTAAGCAACCTGAAAGCGAGAGGTCGATATAGTTCGTCGAATTCGATTGGACATGACGGGGTGATGCTTGCGCCAGCCGGAATCGTTGCAACGATCGCGTGGCCTCGCAGTCGCCGTGAAAGCAGATCGGAAGCCATCCCGCATCGATAGGCTGGCTCTCTGGTTCTCCAAAGGCAGCACAATCGATGGACTTTGGGTCGGGACGTTCGAAAGCAAGCCCCACCCGGCGCTACGCCGCGTTGAAGAGGCTCTCCGGCTCATCAAGTGCCATGACACGCTTGGTTATGCGCGGATCACGCGGGATCTCGACCGAATATGGGTGAATCTGCTCCCCAGCGCCCAAGCGCACTACGATCGGTCCTTGAACGCTTGCGTGCTCGATGAGCGCTACATTCTGGGGGATACGATGACCCTGGAGCAGATTGCGTCTACGCTCATCCATGAAGCGACCCACGCACGCCTCGAGGGTTGGGGAATCACTTATCTCGAGGCGAGGCGTGTCCGGATCGAAGCGATCTGTCTTCGCCGGGAGTTGAACTTCCTCAATAAATTGCCGGACACCGAGGCGCTACGAGACGAGATAGCGCGGACGTTGGAGTGGTGTGTTGCGGACGAGGATGACTACTTTGCCGATGCAAGCTTCCGTGCGCGCGACGAGGACGGAGGAATCGAAACATTGCGCCATCTGAACGCTCCGGACTGGATCATCAGGTGGATGACCAGGCTGATCAGCAAAAGGCGCAAACGTGCGTCGGTGTCGCAGGGATCCTAGCCTTCGCGTTCTAATCGATACCAGCGTCGTCGCCTCCGCATGTCATTGCGAGCGCACGCCACATTCGCGACTGTCATACCCGCGACTCGGCTACGCCAAGGCTTCGCCGAGGTTTCGGTCTTCGGCGCGCCGAAGCTTCAGCGCAGGCGGCGGGCGGGGTATCCAGTACGCCGCGGCCTCCCGGATCCAGCCGCGGCGGCTCTGGACTCCTGGATCACCCGGTCTTCAAGTCGGGCGATCACAGTGCGCTCTCAAAAATTCACCCGGTTCGAGATCGCGCCATCCACAACGAGGTTCGATCCCGTCGTGAAGGCCGACACCGGGCTCGCCAGAAACACCGCGGCGGTCGCGATCTCCTGGGGCGTCGCCATCCGGCCCGTCGGGTTGCGCTTCATCGCGTCGTTGTAACGCTCGGGCATGTTCTGCTCGATCATGTTCCAGACGCCGCCCTTGAAATAGACGGTACCGGGCGAGACCACATTCACGCGGATCTTCTTCTTGGCGTATTGCCGCGCCAGTCCCTTGGCCATGTGGATCAGCGCCGCTTTGATCGGGCCGTAGGAGCTGGCGAGATCGGCCTGCGCCGCCGCGATCGAGGAGATGATGACGAAGGCGGCATCGCCGCTTCGCTCGCCGCCGGCTTCGAGGAACGGCCGCGCAGCGTCGAACGCATGCACGGCGCCGAGCACGTCGAGCCGGAAATTCTGCTCCCAGGATGCGGGGTCGTGGCCTTGCGACATCGCGCCGGCATTGGAGAACAGCAGATCGACGCCGCCGAGCTCCTTCGCAGCAGCTTCGATCCAGACTTTCAGCGCCGCGCCGTCGGTGACGTCCACCGCACCGCCGGTCGCGTTGATGCCACTCGCCCTCAGTTCAGTGACGGTCGCGGCAACCTGATCCGCGTTGCGCGCGCACACCGCGACATTGGCGCCTTCGCCGGCCAGCGTCGCCGCAATCGCCCGCCCGATGCCGCGCGTGCCGCCGAGCACGATGGCGTTCTTGCCTTTGAGACCGAGATCCATTGTTTGGGACTCCTTCTTGTTGAATGCAGGGAGTGTAGCTGTTTCGGCGGATACCTAGAAGCCTCAGCATCGTCATTGCGAGGAGCTCTTGCGACGAAGCAATCCAGACTGTCGCCACGGAGAGATTCTGGATTGCTTCGCTACGCTCGCAATGACGTGGGGAGAGGCCATAGGGTGGGCAAAGGCGCGTGAGCGCCGTGCCCACCATTCCCTCAACTTGCACGAGGTGGTGGGCACGCTTCGCTTTGCCCATCCTACGAAGCTTGCCCCCTCACTCCGGCGCGGCTCCCACCGGCGGGCCGCCGGGCGGGCGGTGCAGGAAGGTCAGCGACGCATAGGCGCCGACCCAGGAGCCGGTCGCGGCGAACGCCACATAGAACGCATTTTCGGTGTAGCTGATCACGGCGTAGGACGAGAGCAGATACCAGATCGCACTCCAGGTCGCCGCCGGCATGCGCTTGCGTGCGACCACGGCGGAGGTGAACATCACATAGACCGCGTCGGTGGCCGCCGTTGCGACGAACACGGCGCCTGCGGTGAGGGGATCGATAGCGGCCATTGCAATCCTTTCTGCGGTCATGACATGGTCGCGAAAATTACAGCATGATCCGGACAAGTGCGCAGCGGTTTTCCGAAAAGATCATGCCCAATCCGACAAGGGAGAGAAGCGGTCATGCAAAGCCCCGCCGACATTCTCAAGGACATCTGGACCTCCGCCGGCGGTGACGTCGCCGCGCTCGAACGCGTGCGGCTGACCGGTGAAGAACCGCAGATCCCATCCTCCTTTCGTGTCGCCGTTGCCGGCCAAACCACGATCGCTGCCGCGGGGCTCGCTGCGGCCGAAATCTGGCGCTTGCGCAGCGGCGAGGGGCAGAATGTCTCCGTCGACATGCGCCACGCCGTCGCCGAGTGCCGCTCGGAGCGCTATCTTCGCCTCGACGACAAGCCGCCGCCACCGGCCTGGGACGCCATCGCCGGCGTCTACAAGACCGGCGATAACCGCTTCGTCCGCTGCCACACCAACTTTCCGCATCATCGCGACGCCGTCTGCAAGGTGCTGGCTTGCGTGCCCGAGCGCGAGAAGGTGCAGGCCGCGCTGATGCAATGGAAGGGTGAGGATTTTGAAACCGCGGCCTATGCCGCGGGCGGCGTCGTTGCGTTGATGCGCTCCCACGACGAATGGTCGGCGCTGCCGCAGGCACGCGCGCTCGCCGAACTGCCGCTGATCGCGATCGAGAAGATCGGCGAAGCCCCGCCAAAGCCGTGGCCGCAAGAATCGTCCAGCGGCGATCGTCCGCTCGCGGGCCTGCGCGTGCTCGATCTCTCCCGCGTCATTGCCGGTCCCGTTGCCGGTCGCACGCTCGCGGCGCACGGTGCCGACGTGCTGCTGGTTTCAGGCCCGGAACTGCCGGCCATCCCATGGCTCACCATCGACACCGGCCGTGGTAAGCTCACGACGTTCATCGATCTCAAGAGCGAGGCGGGCAGGACGCAGATGCGCGAGCTGCTGAAAGACGCCGACATCTTCTCGCAAGGCTATCGCCCGCGCGCGCTCGCCGCTCTCGGCTTCGCGCCGGAAGATGCAGCCAGCATCAATCCCGGCATCGTCTATGTCACGCTGTCGGCCTACGGCCATGCCGGCCCCTGGGCCGAGCGGCGTGGTTTCGATTCACTGGTGCAAACCACCACCGGCTTCAACCATGCCGAGGGGCAGGCCGCCGGCATCGACGGTCCCAAGGAATTGCCGGCCCAGATGCTCGATCACGCCACTGGCTATCTGATGGCGTTCGGCGCGATGATGGCCAAGGCGCGCCAGTCCCGCGAAGGCGGCAGCTGGCACGTGCGCGTATCGCTGGCCCAGACCGGGCGCTGGCTGTGGAATCTTGGGCGGCTCGACGGCGGACTGAATACCCCGGATCTTACGGGCGACGCCGTACATGCTGCGTTCATCGAGAGCATGCCATCTGGCTTCGGTACGTTGAAGGCGGTGCAGCATTCGGCACTGCTGTCGAAGACGCCGGCACAATGGAGCCGCCCGGCGATGCCGCTCGGCAGTCATCCGGCGAAGTGGCCGTCTTGAAAGCTGACGTGAAGCTGACGCATCGCAAAATTTTAACGCAGTTCGAAAGGTGCGAGGCGTTTTTTAGGTTGTTTGAAATCCCAATTCAGCACTATTAGCGCGACCGATAAGGCAGGCGTCTGCCAAGATCGTCGCAGACACGACCGGGCCCCATGGTAGTTGAAAATACCAAGCGATTGCAGGTGTTTACAAAACAACGGATGATCACATCCGTAGTTTTACTGGCGCTTGCCGGCGCCGGTGCCTATGGCTTTCTCTATGCGGGGACCAAGGACAAGAGCCACTCCGAGATCTCCAGCCAGTCGCGCAGGAATGCGCAGAATTTCACGCCGACAGCGTCCGAATGGGCGACGCTGACGATCGAGACCGTCAAGGCCAAGACCTTCCGGGCCGAATATGTCACCGAGGGCAAGGTCGCGGTTGATGAGGACCGGTCCACGCCGGTGTTCTCGCCCTATGCCGGCCGGGTCACCAAGCTGTTCGCCAAGCCGGGCGAGACCCTGACCCAAGGTCAACCGCTGTTCACAATCGAGGCCGCCGACACCGTGCAGGCCCAGAACGATTTCATCGCCGCGATGACCGCGCAGAACAAGGCGAGGTCGGCGATCGATCTTGCCGACATCCAGTTCAGGCGCGCCAAGGATCTTTACGAGGGCCGCGCCATTCCGCTGAAGGACTATCAGCAGGCGGAGACGAACCAGGTCCAGGCGCAGAACGACATGCGCTCCTCGGTGACGGCGCTGGAAGCCGCACGCAACAAGCTGCGGATTCTCGGCTACACCGATGAGACCATCAAGACATTCCAGGACAAGGGCGTCATCGATCGGGAGATCACGATCTACTCGCCGATCGCAGGCACCGTCGTGCAGCGCAAAATCGGCCCCGGCCAGTTTGTGAGCGCCGGCGCCAGCGATCCGGTGTTCGTGGTCGGCGATCTCTCCACGGTCTGGCTCACCGCCTTCGTGCGCGAGAGCGATGCGGCCGCGGTGTGCATCGGACAGGACATCACCGTCAACGTGATGGCGCTGCCGGGCCGTCCGCTGACGGCCAAGATCAACTACGTCGCCGCGGCGATCGATCCGAGCACGCGTCGTCTGCTGGTTCGCGCCACCATCGATAACAAGGAAGGCCTGCTCAAGCCGGAAATGTTCGCCAACGTCACGATCTATTCGGCCGGCGACCGCGCCGCGCCCGCGGTGCCGAAGCAGGCGTTGATCTACGAAGCCGACAAGGTCCGGCTCTGGGTCGCGCGCGAGGACAAGTCGGTCGAGCTGCGCGAAATCAAGACCGGCCTCATCAACGGCAACCTCGTCGAGGTCACCAGCAATCTGAAGCCCGGCGAGCAGATCGTCGTCAAGGGCAGCCTGTTCATCGACCGCGCGGCGTCCGGTAGCTGACCAGCGACCTCAAGAAACTGAAGCCAGACTGAAGACCTGAATGGACCGCCTCGTCGCACTTGCCGTCAACCGGCGCTTCCTGATGGTCGGCATGTTCGTCGCCGTTCTCGTCGGCGGCCTGATCGCGTTCAATCAGCTCAACATCGAGGCCTATCCCGATCCGACCCCGCCGATGGTCGACATCGTGACGCAGAGCCCGGGCCTGTCGGCCGAGGAGATCGAGCGTTACATCACGATCCCGATCGAGACCCAGGTTGCGGGTCTGAAGAACCTCACCACCATCCGCACCATCTCGCTCTACGGCCTCTCCGACGTCAAACTCCAGTTCTCCTTCGCCTACACCTACGACGAGGCGTTGCAGCAGGTGTTGAACCGCCTGGCGCAGCTCGCGCCGCTGCCGGGCAACGTGCAGCCGCAGATCTCGCCGCTCAGTCCGATCGGCGAAATCTTCCGCTACCGCCTGGTCGGCCCGCCGAACTACAGCGTGCTCGACCTCAAGACCATCCAGGACTGGGTCCTGCAGCGCCGTTTCCGCGCCGTTCCCGGCGTGATCGACGTCACCGGATGGGGCGGCAAGAGCAAGACCTACGAGCTCGAGGTCGACAACAACAAGCTGGTGGCCAACGGCCTGACGCTGCCGCAAGTGCTCCAAGCGGTGAGCAATTCCAACGTCAATGTCGGCGGCAACACCGTCAATATCGGCCAGCAATCGGCTGTGGTGCGCGGCGTCGGCCTGATCCGCTCGATCGACGACCTCGCCAACACCATGATCGCCCAGACCAACGGCAACCCGGTGCTGGTCAAAGACGTCGCCACGGTCACCGTTGGGCAGAAGCCGCGCCTCGGTATCGCCGGCATCGACGATTCCGACGACATCGTGCAGGGCATCGTGCTGATGCGCCGCGGCGAGCAGAGCTCGCCGACCATCAAACGCGTTCACCAGCTCGTTCAGACCATCAACAATTCCAGCATCCTGCCGCCCGGCGTGCGCATCGAGCGCATCTACGACCGCGGCGATCTGATCGAGCTCACCACCCACACCGTGCTGCACAACATGGTGGTCGGCATTCTCTTGATCGTGCTGCTGCAGTGGATCTTCCTCGGCGATCTGCGCAGCGCACTGATCGTCGGCGCCACGATACCGTTTGCGCTGTTCTTCGCCGTGATCATCCTGGTGCTGCGCGGGGAATCGGCCAATTTGCTGTCGGTCGGCGCGATCGACTTCGGCCTCATCGTCGATGCCACCGTCATCATGGTCGAGGCGATCTTCCGACGCCTGACGCAGACGACCCCGGTGTCGGAATCCGAGCATATGTCGCCCGAGACGCTGTTCGGCATGAAGAGCCACGCCATCCTCAGCGCCGCCGCCGACGTGTCGCGTTCGATCTTCTTCGCCGCCGCGATCATCATCGCGGCCTTCATCCCGCTGTTCACGCTCTCCGGCGTCGAAGGCAACATCTTCGGACCGATGGCGCGCACCTATGCTTATGCGCTCGCCGGCGGGCTGCTCGCGACCTTCACCGTCACCCCGGCGCTGTCCGCGATCATCCTGCCCGCGCATGTCGAGGAGACCGAGACCAAGGTGATGCAGATCCTGCACCGCATCTACATGCCGGTGCTGAACTGGGCGGTGGCCAACCGCAACATCATGCTCGGTGCCGCGATCGGCCTCGTGGTGATGACGGTCGCACTCAGCCGGCTGCTCGGTCTCGAATTCCTGCCCAAGCTGGAAGAGGGCAATCTCTGGATCCGTGCCACGCTGCCGCCGACTATCTCGCTCCAGGAGGGCAACTCCTACGTCAACGAGATGCGCAAGGTGATCCGCGCCCGGCCCGAGGTGGAATCCGTGGTGTCGCAGCACGGCCGTCCCGACGACGGTACCGACGCCGCCGGCTTCTTCAATGCCGAGTTCTTCGCCCCGCTCAAGCCCGTCAGCCAATGGCCCGGCACCCGCGACAAGGATGAGCTGACCGCGCAACTGCTCAAGCAGCTCGACGACCGCTTCCCCGGCGTCGAGTTCAACTTCTCGCAATATCTCCAGGACAACGTCTCCGAAGCCGTCTCCGGCGTGAAGGGCGAGAACTCGATCAAGCTGTTCGGAAGCGACCTGCAGGCACTGACCGACACCGCCAACAAGATCAAGCAGGTGCTGTCGACCGTGCAGGGCGTCACCGACCTTGCAGTGTTCACCTCGCTCGGCCAGCCGACCATCCAGATCGACATCAATCGCGCCAAGGCCGCGCGCTACGGCCTTGCGCCGGGCGACATCAACGCCACCATCAAGGTCGCGATCGGCGGCGACACCGCGGGCGATATCTACGAGCCGGGCTCCGACCGCCATTTCCCGATCATCGTGCGCCTCGCGCCGGAATACCGTCGGAGCGCCGAGGTGATCCAGAATTTGCGGATCGGCGCGCCCGGGCCGAACGGCACCGTCACGCAGATTCCCCTGAGCGAAGTCGCCACCATCAGCCTGGTCTCGGGCGCGGCCTACATCTATCGCGAGCAGCAGGAACGCTATCTGCCGATCAAGTTCTCGGTGCGCGAGCGCGACCTCGGCAGCGCTATCCGCGAGGCGCAGCAGAAGATTGCCGACCAGGTGCAGCTGCCGCCCGGCTCGCACATGGAATGGGTCGGCGAGTTCGGCAATCTCCAGGACGCGATCCGGCGGCTGTCGATCGTGGTGCCGATCTCGCTGGCGCTGATCGGCATCCTGCTCTGGTTCAATTTCGGTTCGATGACCGACACACTGCTCGCCATGAGCGTGATCCCGATGGCGATTTTCGGCGGCGTGCTGGGCCTGTTGATCACCGGCACGGCCTTCAGCGTCTCCGCGGCGATCGGCTTCATCGCGCTGTTCGGCATCGCCGTGATGGACGGAATCATCATCCTGTCGCAGTTCAACCAGCTCATCGAGGAGGGCATGGACCGTATGAGCGCGGTGATCCGCACCGGCGAGCTTCAGCTTCGTCCCGTGCTGATGACCTGCGTCGTCGCGGGCGTCGGCCTGCTGCCTGCCGCGCTGTCGGAAGGCATCGGCTCGCAGGTGCAGAAGCCGCTCGCGGTCGTCGTGGTCACCGGCATGATGCTGGCGCCGGTCGTGATCCTGGTGACGCTGCCGGTGCTGATCTCCTTCTTCTCGCGCCGCGCGCGCTGAGGCTTATTGTCTGCGCGCGATCTTGTCGGAAAAGTGCTGCACACTTTTCCGGATCACGCTCTAACCTAATGCTCGCTGCGTGATCAGCAGTAGCGCCTAGCGAATCAGAATCCGTAGAGTTGCGCCGGATTGTCGACCAGGATCTTCTTGCGCACATCCGCATCCGGCGCCCACACCGGCAACTGGTTGAGCAGGCGGCCATCATCGATCTGGTAGAGCGGCGCGATGTCGGTGGCCTTGCGTCCCTCGACGCGGCTCGAATCCGGATGCGGCCAGTCGGTGCCCCAGACGATGCGATCGGGGTTCGCCGCGATCAGCGCACGGGCATAGGGCACCATGTCCTGGTAATCAGGTGCGAGTTTCGACGAGCGATAGGCACCGGAGATCTTCACATAGGCCTTGCCGGATTTGACCAGCGCGACGAGGTCGGAAAATCCCGGCTGCTCCAGTCCGAGGGGAGCCTCGAGGCCGCCGAAATGATCGAACACGGCGGGCACCGGCGCGGCCAGCACCAGCTCCTTGATCGCCGTAATCATCGGCAGCGTGGCGTAGAGCTGCACGTGCCAGCCGCGCGCCTTCATGCGCTCGACGGCCGCGGTGAAGCGCGCCCGGCCGACATTGGGATCGCTGACGCCGCCGGTGGCGAGATTGATGCGGATGCCGCGGAAACCTTCCTGCTGCATCGTATCGAGCTGGGCTTCCGTCGTCTTCTCGTCGATCACGGCGACCCCGCGCGCGGTCGCGCCACGCGCCTTCATGCCGAACAGTGACGAGGAATTGTCGGTGCCGTAGACGCTGGGCGTCACGATCACCACGCGCTCGATATGCAACGCCTTGTGCAGCGCGGCCATTTCCTGGGGGCTCGCCGGCCCTGGCGTGTAGACACGCCCGGCGAAGAACGGAAACTTTTCGATATCGCCATGAATGTGCGTGTGGCAGTCGCAGGCATGCGCCGGGACGTCGAAATTGACAGGCGTCGCGGGTTGCGCCGCGCGGGCGTGGGCTTTGCTGGTCATGGTACTCCGGCGGCAAGAGAGGCGAGCAGGACGCTGCGGCGATCGAGCACGGTTTCTGCCTGGATTTTATTGTTTGGCAGTGAGGCCAGGAAAGTATCACATCAGCCGGGCAGCCGCTGCACCTCGCTGCATAGCTGCTCGACAAGCTCCGCAAGCGGACGCGAGCCGTCAACGCGGACCAGCGGGCAGGGCAGACCCGCGAGCCACGCCTCATGCGTGGCGAGGCTGCGGCCTTCGCGATCCCCGGCTTCGTAGTGCGAGGCCCATTCGATGAAGGCCTCGGTCTCCTCATGACGCCAGCCGCCGGGCGCGACAGCATCAGCACCAAAATGCTCGGCCTCGCGGGCGCGCAAACGCTCCAACCGTAGTTCGCGCGGCGTGACGACGAAGACGACGAGGTCGAAATACGCGACGAGTTCGTCGCCCCAGCCGCTGGCGGTTCCGCTCAACACCCAGTCGTGCCGCGGCAGGAACATCTCGCGCATCAGGCGCAGACGCTCGGCGGCAGGACGCGTAGTCTGGTAGGGCGGCACGGTCGGCAGCCAGAAATAGTCGTCAGTGTCGTGATGCGGTAGCGCAAGCCGGCCCGCAAGCGCGCGACCGAGCGTCGTCACGCCGGAGCCCGAAGCTCCTATGAGATGGATGCGGCGGCTTTTCATTGGCACCAAGCCAATCGATTTTGAAACTACTGCCCCGACGGCGTGCGCAGGCCGTGCCAGGCGTCGCGGACCTGCTGGTAGTGCACCTCGGGAAGATAGTCCGGCGTGTTCAGGCTCAAGGTCTTGACGTCGAGATGGCCGACGGCGCTGAGCAGCGTGTAGGAGGCGATGACGCGGTCGCGCAGCGCGCCGATCAGCCGGGCCTTGGCCTGGATCAGATCGGCCTGCGAGTTCAGGACATCCACCGTCGTACGTTGTCCGCCGGCGGCTTCGCGCTGCACGCCCTGCAGCGCCACCGTTGCCGCCTTCACCTCGGACTCCGAGGCCGAGACTGCGATCTTGGCGCCTTCATTGGCGACCCAGGCGCTCACCGCCGCCGTGCGCGCCTGGTTGCGCACCTGGTCGAGCACGAGCCGGCTCTGCGTCGTGACTTCCTTGGCTTGCCGGGTCTGCGCGGCGGCCTGGCCGCCGTCATAGATCGGTGCAGTGACGTTGGCGACGATCGAGGCCTGGTCCTCGGCGAGGGTGCCGAGCGTCGGATCGTTGTTGCGGCTTTTGCTGGCGCTGCCCTGGATGCTGGCGCTCGGCAGCAGCGCGCCCTCGGCAACGCGGATGTTGGTGGAGGCGACATCGACGTCGAAGCCGGCCGCCATCACGGCCGGGTGCTGGCGGATCGCCATCGTCATCGCGTCTTCGCGGCTCTTCGGCAGATAGCGGTCGACGACCTCGGCGGCGCGGAGCTGCGACGGCGGGTTGCCGATCACTTGCGCATAGGTGGCCTGGCTCACCGCGAGCGCAACTTCCGCCGCGTTGAGATCGGAGAGCCCGCGGTTGAGACGGGCTTCGGCCTGGGCGGTGTCGGTCGGCGTGACGTCGCCGGCGTTGAGCCGGCGCTGGGTGACCGACACGGTCTCGCGCAGGAACGCAACGTTGGAGCGCTGCGCCTCGACCAGCGACTGGTTGGCGAGCACGTTGGTGTAAGCGGTGACCGCGTCGAGCAGCACACCCTGGCCGACATTGCGCAGCGCCTCGCGGCCCGACTGCACCTGGAGTTCCGCGGCGCGCACATTGTTGGCGGTACGGAAGCCGTTGAACAGGGTCTGCGTCACGGTGACGCCGATGATCCACGGCTTCAGATTGGCGGTCTGGATGGTGTTGTCGGGCAGCAGATTGCGCACCGATTGCAGGCCGGCGCTGAGGCTCGCCACGATCTGCGGCCGGTAGCCGGCCAGCGCCTGCGGCACGTTCTCGTCCGTGGCGCGTTGCCGCGCCCGTTCGGCATTGAGCTGCGGATTGGTCTGGTAGGCCTTGGCGAGCGCCTCGGGCAGGGCTTCGGCCCATGCGGCGGAGGGCAGGGCGCAGCAGAGCGCCAGCGTGGTCCATGTCGCAAGCACAGGACCCACGCCCGATCGACGTCGCGTCATCACGCGACCAGCTCTGGCGGCACGCCCAATCATGTAATCCCGCTCAACCCCGGCTGTCCGCCCCCGCCGATGGCGGTTCTCTTAACTGTTTAGCCAGCCGGGGTCCCGCAGGCAAACTGCCGCGGGGAAAACCCCCATGTATTCCGTGCTTGTTGCAGGTGCGTCACAGGGCTTCTGCGGGAAGTCCGCACAGTCTTACACCAGCCTTACCGTGCGCCGGCTTCAGCGGTTCTTGTTCACCGGCTTGCGCTTCTCGATGAACGCAGCCATGCCCTCGGAGCGGTCTTCCAGCGCGAAGGTCGAGTGGAACAGGTTGCGCTCGACGCTCATGCCTTCGGCGAGCGTGGTCTCGAAGGCGCGGTTCACCGCTTCCTTGGCCATGGCGGCCGCAGGGCGCGACATCGCAGCGATCTTCTCGGCCGCGGCCATGACCTCTTCCATCAGCCTGTCGGCGGCCACGATGCGGCTGACGAGGCCCGAGCGTTCGGCTTCCGCGGCATCCATCATGCGGCCGGTGAGGCAGAGGTCCATCGCCTTGGACTTGCCGATCGCGCGGGTCAGGCGCTGGGTGCCGCCGATGCCGGGAATGGTGCCGAGCGTGATCTCGGGCTGACCGAACTTTGCGGTGTCCGAGGCGATGATGAAGTCGCACATCATGGCGAGCTCGCAGCCGCCGCCGAGCGCGTAGCCCGAAACCGCCGCGATGGTCGGCTTGCGGCAGCGCGCGACACGGTCGCCGCCGATCGCGGCAAAGTCCTCGGAGAACATGTCGATGAAGCCCTTCGGCTGCATCTCCTTGATGTCGGCGCCGGCGGCAAAGGCTTTCTCGCTGCCGGTCACGACGATGCAGCCGATGGCGTCATCGCCCTCGAGATCGTCGACGGCGGCGGCGATCTCGCGGAAGACGCCGAAGGAGAGCGCGTTGAGCATCTTCGGCCGGTTCAGCTTGATGATGCCGACTGCGCCTTTGCTTTCGACGATGATGTGTTCGAACGTGCTCATGCTCCACCCACGCGTTTGATTGGGCGGGCAATGTGCCCGCTGGCGCGGATGGCTTCAAGGCCCAAAGGCGGCCCGGAACACGCGGCAAGACGCGCGTTCCGGACGGGATGTCGTCAGGCCAAAATCAGGCCAAGAAAACTAGGCCATGAACATCCGCACGGCCGAGGCCAGCGTCAGCAGCGTGCCGACACCGATGAAGATCTTGCCGATCAGGGAGCTCTGGTCCCAGGCCGAGCTTTGATGGCTGCTCGCCATGACAGGCGCCGGCCGCGGCTGCGCGTCGGTCGCGGCGATCACCGCCTTTGGCGCGGGCGGGTTGTCCTGCTGCAGGGTGCGGTCGATGTCGTTGAGCTGATCGGGCGCCGCTGCCTGGGTCTCGGCATTCGGCGCGGCGGTATTATCGGCTGCCGCCTGGACGTTGTCGTTGGCGCGATTGGTCATCGCGGAAGCTGCGGCCGCGGGGGTGTCGGCGGCGGCGAGCTGCGCATGGGCGTTGGCGACCTCAGGCGTTATCTGGCTGGAGGCCTGTGCGTCATTCTCAGTCTTGGCTAGATCACCAGCCTTCGGCGCGGCGTCCTTCTTGTCGGCCTTGTCGTCGGATTTCTGCGCGGTCTTGACGCTGTCGCGGTGGCGCGAGGCGTGGCGCCGCTGCTTGCCCGGCTTGGCCACGTCGGTCTGTTTGCTTGCGCTGTCCGAGTTGCTGGTTGCGCTGGGCGCTGCCTGTACAGCGCCGCCGAACAGCAAGAAAAGCCCGGCAAGAAGAATCAATGCCGCGTGTCCGCTGGCTTTCATCATGTTGACGATCTCCCCAATTCCGCCTGTCCCGGGCCGAACAGAGACCCCGGGGCGTGACGACAGCGGGGCAGAAAATGGGAATCTTCGGGCTACACGGGGCAAAAGCTTGGCAAACCGCCTCCCCGGGGCGGGGTGCCGGGTGCGGGCGGAACGGATCGGTGTTATGAGCCCGTCACGGGTTTGGCGGTCGCATCGGGTGGCGGGGCGAGGCTTGGATCACGAATTCGTGATCTTGCCGGTGCCCGCGTAACAATCTGAAAGAGCGGCCGAATTGCATGGTGAGGACGCGCGTGCGCGGACGTGAGGACGAATGGACCGGCCTGATGCGGTCGGCCATGGCGGGGGATGATGCGGCTTATCATCGCCTGCTGAAGGCGGTCACGCCGGTGCTGCGCGCTGCCGCAAGGCGGGGCCTGGCGCGGGCCGGGCAGCCCCCTGATCAGGCCGAGGATATCGTGCAGGAAATTCTGTTGGCGGTGCATTTGAAGCGGCACACCTGGGACAGCGAGGCCCCCTTCGCCCCGTGGCTGTTTGCGATCGCCCGCAACAAGCTGATCGACACTCTGAGGCGGCGCGGTCGGCGGATCTTCGTCGACATCGACGATTTCGCCGAGACGCTGCCGGGCGAGGTGCCAGAGGAGACGGCATCGGCCGCCGAAGTCGCGACGCAGTTGAACGCGCTGCCGCAGCGCCAGCGCGACGTGCTGCAGTCGATCGCGGTCGAGGCTGCGTCGATCAAGGACACGGCGGCAAAGTTTTCGATGAGCGAAGGTGCGGTGCGGGTCGCGCTGCATCGCGGACTTGCAGCACTGACAGCCAAACTGCGGGACCACTAGTTATGGACACCGATCAACTCATTCGCTCGCTGGCGGCCGACAACGCCCACCGCGCACCGCGCGTCGGCGCCGTGCTGACCATGGCGCTGCTGGTGGCCGCGCCCTTGTCGATCCTGATCTTCGCGACGTTCCTCGGCGTGCGTGCCGACGTGATGAGCGCGATGCACAATCCGTTCTTCGACATGAAGTTCGCGGTCACGCTGTCGCTCGCGATCCCCGCGATCATCGTCAGCCTGCACCTGTCGCGGCCCGAAGCCCTGATGCGGGGCTGGGGCTGGCTGCTGCTGCTGCCGGTCGGCCTGCTCGCGGTCGCGATCGGCAGCGAGGCGATGATGGCGCCGGCGATGCCGATGACGATGCGGCTGATGGGCAAGAACTCCCGGGCCTGCCTGATGGCAATCCCCGCGATGTCGCTGCCGCTGCTCGCGGGCGCACTGTTCGGCCTGCGCCACGGCGCACCGTCGCGCCCTGCGCTCGCCGGTGCGCTCGCCGGCCTGGTGTCGGCCGGGCTAGCCGCGACGCTCTATGCCTCGCACTGCACCGACGATTCCCCGCTGTTCGTCGCGACCTGGTACACGATCGCAACCGCGGTGGTGACGGTGATCGGCGCTGCGGTGGGCTCGCGAGTTCTGCGGTACTAAATCCGGCGGCTTCAGGCCGCCGGCGTCGCATTCTGCATGCGGTGGAAGCGCAGCACCTGCTGTGCGGTCGAGCTGCGCAGGGCCTCATAGGTGTCGCGCAGCGTCAGCATGTCGGTCTGCGAGCCGCCGGAGAGTCTTTCGCGCATCGCGATGATCGCGCGCACGCTCGTCCATTGCATGCCTGCGACCTTGGCGAGGATCATCACGCCCTCGGTGCGGCTCTCGATCATCATGGTCTCGGCGGTCTCGACCGCGACGCCCGCGAGCGCCGCAAGCCCCGCATTGGTCTCGTCGAACTTGCCCTGTTCGGCGAAGGTGGTGACCTGGAACTCGTTGAGGCGGCCGTCCTCGTGCAGCGACTTCACCAGCGCGCGCGCCATCTCGGTCTGCCTGGTCATGGTGGCGGCGCGGATCCGCTGGGCCGCTTCCTGGACCACGCTGGAGACTTCGTCCGCGAGCTCGGGATGGGCGGCCTCGAGCTTCCGGCGCACGCTCAGGGAGGCTTTCGCAACCAGCTTCAAATAATGATGGCGCGGCAAATCGGGCCGCAGGCCGATACAGGTGGCGAGACCATCGTCGCGTTCGGCGCGCGTGACGAGGTCGGTGAGGCTTCCCTCGGAGAGCTGCGCGCCCGGATTGCTCACGGTCGATTGCACCACGTCCTCGTCGCCGCGCGTCACCAGCACGTCGGTCAACGCTTCCGACAGCACCCGGCGCAGCGAGATCGCCTTCAGATGCGCTTGGCCGCGGGTGCGCGCGATCTCGATCAGGGTTGCTTCGTCCAGCCGTTCCGATTTCGTCAGCACCGGGCCGGCGACCTCGATGACTTCGTCGAGCGCGAGCGTGCGGATGATCTTCGGCGGCGCCGCCGGGATCGGCGCGAGGCGGTCGGCGAGCAGGGCCCGGGCCGAGGTCTCGATCTGCTCGATCAGGCACTGGAACACGTCGTCGAACACGCCGACGTGCTCGTCGGAATAGTCCACCGCGTTACCCAGGAAGAGATCCGTGACACGGCGCAGCGTCTCGACGCGGCGCGCAACGGTGCCGTGCGAGAGCGCGGCCTGCAATTCTTCGAGCAGATTCTCGGATGTTTTGGCGGATTTCGATCTCATTGCCCTGTCCTGGAGCGTTTGGTCCGGCCGCCTTTGGCGCGCCGGGGGAAAATGGATTGGTCAGCTCATTGCAATTCGGTTGCGCCCTTGCGCCTTGGCGGAATAGAGCGCGCTGTCGGCGCGTGCGAGAAACGTGTCGGCAGTATCAGCATCGCGCAGCGTCACGACGCCTGCGGAAATCGTCACGCGCATGCCGGCGCAGAATGCGCTCCAGTCGAGATCGGCTACGATGGCGCGCAGGCGCTCCATCATGCGCGAGGCGGCCTCGCTTGTGGTGTCCGGCAGCAGCAGCAGAAATTCCTCGCCGCCGTAGCGGCCGAAGCAGTCGGCCGGGCGGATATTGGCGAAAATGGTGATGGCGAAGGTGCGCAACACCTCGTCGCCGACGGGATGGCCGTGGGCGTCGTTGATGCGCTTGAACCAGTCGAGATCGATCAGCGCGATCGCGCAAGGCGCGGAGGCCTGCCGTGACTTCTCGATCTCTGCGTCGAGAAGACGCATGATGCAGCGGCGATTGTAGGAGCCGGTTAGCTCGTCGAGTTCGGCCAGTTCCTCGATACGCCGATAGGCATTCTTCAGCTCGATG
The DNA here is from genome assembly GCF_054185225.1 of Bradyrhizobium sp. 18BD. Classification (NCBI taxonomy): domain Bacteria; kingdom Pseudomonadati; phylum Pseudomonadota; class Alphaproteobacteria; order Hyphomicrobiales; family Nitrobacteraceae; genus Bradyrhizobium; species Bradyrhizobium sp. 18BD. The sequence continues at coordinate 173,713 of NZ_JAVAYL010000004.1, forward strand.
CTGCGCCGGTACAGGATCTTGCGCAGCGTGGCGCCGAACAGGCCGAGGAAGGCGCACTGGCCGATCACCAGCACAAAGCACAGCATCGAGGCCATCCGCTGCAGCCTGGTGGTGACGGGCATGCCGATCGGCAGGTCGGAGCCGAGGAACACGGCGGCAAGAGCCGTGGTTGCGACCGCCCAGGTGAACATGGCCTGGGCCGAGGTCATCCGCAGCGTGCCGAAGGCGAAGATCAGGAACAGCACGCTGATGAAGGCGACGCCGATCGTCGGGACCGACACCAGGAACACGAACTGCAGCGCCATATGCGCCGAGATCTGGAAGACGGTGAGATAGTGGTCGGTGAAGCGGTCGCCGACGCCGGCCTCCGACATCACCACGAAGATGCCGATGATCGAAAGACCGCCGACCCAGAACAGCGACGGCACGTGCATTGCGACGGTGCCGTCATAGCCATAGAGCAGCAGGACGAAGGCGCCGAGCGAGTAGCTTGCGACCTGGCCGATATACATCTGGCGGCGCTGCCGGGCCCGGCGCACCACCACCTCGGGCGCGGCCGCTTCGGGCGTGAGGACGAGATCCGCGGTCTCAGCGGCATTCCTCTCCGGAAAGGACGTCGCGGCCGTGCTCATGGTCCCGCCAATGGTGGAGCTCAGCCCAAAAATCTACGTGGCAAGCCTTTAGGTTTGGTATCCTTTGAAACCGAATCCGAACCGTGCACCGCAGAACAGGGTGAGATCGGCCGGCGGGGGATTTTTGCCGGCGGTTAGGCATCGTTGGCGATGCGGTCGAGCCAAAGTTGGGCTTCGTGAGACATACGTCGTGCAGGACTGCTAAGGAACCGGACCTGGTCGGCCCGCCCATGCCGGGCTGGCGCTCCGCAAGAAAGTGTTTCAGTATTATGTTACCGATCTGGATCGAGGCGGCCAACCGCCGCGGGTGGGACGAGAAAGATACGCGTATGTGGGGTAGATCACACAGGCTCCCGTATGACTGCGGTAGGTTGAAGAATTTCGCCCCTCCCGTCGAACCGTCCGCCATATCGACCCGACCAACTTTGCGAGACGGGTATTGAGCGTGACACAGGCGGCTTCGGACGAGGTCCTGATCGCCAGGATCGCTCAAGGTGACCGGCTCGCCATGCAGGTGCTGTACGGGCGGCACCATGTCAGGGTCTACAGGTTCGGGCTGAGGCTCGTGCGGGACGAGCAGGCGGCGGAAGACCTCATCAGCGAGGTGTTTCTGGACGTCTGGCGTCAAGCCGGCAAGTTCGAAGGCCGATCCGCCGTTTCCACCTGGCTGCTGGCAATCACCCGATTCAAGGCCCTCTCGGCGCTCCGGCGCAGGAAGGACGTTGGATTGGACGAAGAAGCTGCCAACGCGATCGAGGATTCGTCCGACGATCCGGAAATCGCGGTGCAGAAAAAGGATACCAGTGAAGCGTTGCGTGAGTGTCTGACGGGCCTCACGCCGGAACACCGGGAAATCGTCGATCTCGTCTACTACCACGAGAAGTCCGTGGAAGAGGTGGCCGAAATCGTCGGCATTCCCGAGAACACTGTAAAGACGCGCTTGTTCTACGCGCGCAAGAAACTGGCCGAACTGCTGAAGGCAGCCGGCGTTGAGCGAGGCTGGCCATGATGGCATTGAGCAAGAAGATGCTGGAGCAAGAGCCCAGTGAAATTGAACTGCTGCTGCCCTGGCACGCCGCCGGCACGCTGAACGCGCGCGACGCCCGCCGCGTCGAGGACGCGCTGGCGCGCGATCCCGAGCTTGCCAAGCAGTACGCCGCGATCCGCGGCGAGTACGAAGAGACCATTCATCTGAACGAAAGCTTGGGTGCTCCGTCGGCCCGCGCGATGCAGAAGCTGTTCGCCGCGATCGACGCCGAGCCGGCGCAGGTGCCCGCGTCGCTGCCGCTCTCCACGCGCATCTCGACCTTCTTTGCGAGCCTGTCGCCGCGCACGCTGGCCTGGTCGGCGAGCCTCGGCGCCATCGCGCTGCTGCTGCAGGCCGGCATCATCGGCGCGGTGCTGATGAAGACCCAGACCGCGACCTTCCAGACCGCTTCACTGTCGACCGGCGCGCCGATCACGCGCGAGCTTGGTGCATCCGCCGCACCGGCACGCGCGCTGGTGCGCTTCACGCCCGAGGCGCGGGTTGCCGACATCACCGCATTGCTCGACAGCTACCAGGCTTCGATCATCGGCGATGCCAAGGGCGGCATGTTCCGCCTCCAGTTCGACAAGGCGATGAGCCAGGACGAGCTTGCCTCGCTGCTCGGCAGGATGCAGCGCGAGAAGTTCGTCAATCTGGCCGTGGCGGCGCCGTAAGGCGCCCCTGAACCGATGGCGCGCAAGTCCGAGAGTAGAGTGCGACCCGGGGCCTACGCTTCCTCGGTCGGAGCCGCGCTGCTGCTTGCAGCCTCCCTCGGCGTCGAGGTTGCAGAGGCGCAGGCGATCATGCGCACGCCCACGATCAGCGTTCCCTCGCGCACGCCGACCATCTCTCCCACCGTTGCGGCGCGGGCGGCGAGCGTTGGTCGCGGTCCACGCACGGTCACCACCACCACCACCACCACCACCACCACCACGACGGTGGTTGCACGGATTCCGTCGGCCCGGATCGCGCCGGTGATGCCGGTGCTGCCCCATGTGCGCTACTCGCCGAACCTCTATCCGTCCTGCACGGCCGCCTATCGCGATGCCGACGGCGAATGCCTTGCCGAGCCCAATGCGGGCGGCGAGGGGATCGGCAAATCGGGCAAGAAGAGCGCCAGCAAGGGGCGCGGCAACAGCAACACGCCGGTCGCGGCGAGCCAGCGGAGCTTCGCGGGCGAGTTCGTTGCCGAGATCGACGGCGCGCTGCCGGTCGCCGAGGCTGACGAGCTTGCGCGCCGCCACGGCCTTGCGCGCGTTGCATCGGAGAATTTCCCGCTGATCGGGGCGACGTTCGGCCTGTTCCGCATCACCGACGGCCGCGCCTACGAGACCGTGCGGCGCGAATTCGCCGCCGACGGCAGCGTCCGCTCGGTCCAGCCGAACTTCCGCTACCTGCTCCAGGATCAGAAGGCGACGACGCCGACCGAAGGCGATCCGGCGCAATATGCGCTGGCCAAGTTGCGCCTGCCGCAGGCGCATACGCTGGCGCACGGCGCCAACGTCACGGTTGCCGTGATCGATTCCGGCATCGACGCCAAGCACCCCGAGCTCGCCAATTCCATCTCCGACAATTTCGACGCGCTCGGCAGCACCGAGGGGGCGCACGTCCACGGCACCGGCATCGCCGGCGCGATCGTGGCGCATGCCAAGCTGATGGGCAGCGCGCCCGAGGCGCGCATCATCGCGATCCGCGCTTTCGGCGGCACCACGGGCGGCGCCGAGAGCTCGTCCTACATCATCCTGCGCTCGCTGAACTATGCCGCCGAGCATGGCGCGCAGATCGTCAATATGAGCTTTGCCGGTCCGAAGGATGCGGTGATCGAGCGCGCCATTGCCGCCACTGCCGCACGTGGCCTGGTCCTGATCGCGGCCGCCGGCAATGCGGGCGCGAAATCGCCGCCGCTCTATCCCGCCGCCAATCCCAACGTGATCGCGGTGAGCGCGACCGACCAGCAGGACAAGCTGTTCACCGCCTCGAACCGCGGCAATTACGTCGCGCTGGCCGCGCCCGGCGTCGACATCTTCCTGCCGGCGCCCGACGGGAAATACCAGATCACGTCGGGAACCTCGTTCTCGGCCGCCTATGTCTCCGGCGTCGCGGCGCTGCTGCTCGAGCGCAACTACGCGCTCAAGCCGGAAGCGCTGCGCATGACGCTGGCGAAGACCGCGCGCGATCTCGGTTCACCCGGGCGTGATGATCTGTTCGGCGACGGCGAGGCCGATGCGTTCGCTGCGGTGACGGCAGTTCCCGCCGACAGCACGACGCCGCTTGCCACTGCGTCGGGTACAACAAAACGTGAAGACGCCGACAAGCCGCGCGCAGAGCCCGGCATTCGCGCCATCGAGCAGCCCTCGCTGTCGAGCGCGGACGATAAAGCTGCGGTTTCTCAGGCGGATAGACCGGCGGCGCGATAGTGGCTGCGACAACTTTGCGCGCGCGCTGAAGGTTAAAAATTCGAACGCCGCTTTGAACGTTCAGCCTGCTGCCACGACCAAATTATGTGGGAGCGGTCATCCCTCCCCATCAGTCATATCAGGCGCGAGCGCCCATCCACCCCAAGCGCCCATATGGCTCGACCCGTCCGGTTGTCCCCCCGGACGGGTCTTTTCTTTTTGGGCGTCTGTTTCTTTGAAGCGTCGCGTTCGTTCAGCTTGCGGTTGAAGGGCCGCACGTGCGTCGGCCATCGCCGCTCGGTTCAAGCCGGACAAGTCCGCCATGCTTGTGCGAAGCTTGACTCGAAAACCCAGGAATTCTCCGCACGACTACGGTATTTCGTGACCGACGCTGTGTCGTTGCTGGACAAGTCAAAGCTTTTCCACAAAATATTCATGTCGCTTCTAAATTGATTCGTGTGCGTTGCGTCGCGTCCGTATTTTTCTCCCGACGGGCTGTTTCATGACACATCGCCAAGAATCTGCTCGTGCCGTGGCCCCTGGCCGCGACGTTGCGGCGCGCTGGTGCGCACTCGCCGAGCAGCGGCTGGAACACCTCTCCGAAATGTTCGAGACCGGACGCTGGCGCCGTTACCACTCCGAGATCGCATTCCTCGAAAACATCCAGGAAGCCAAACGCGCCGTCCAGACCTGGCGGGCGCTCGCCACCGGTGGCGACGTGGCTGCGGCGGCAGCGAGCGTCTCGCCCGCCTTCGGCTGGTCGCCGGCGACCATGCCCCGCGTGTTCCCGCGCGAGACGCAGACCATGCAGCCCAAGGCCGTCCAGAAGGCCGTTAAGATCGCGCCTGAGACCGCCGTGCCGGTCAAGCTCGCGCCGAAGCTGGACGTTCTCCCCGAAGTCACCGAAGCCCCGCTCGTACCGCGGGCTCCGGCCACACCGCGCGTGGCGGCTGCCAAGTTCGCATCATTCACCGCGCCGACCGAGGTGCCGCCGCTCAAGGCGCCTGCTGCGAGGGCTCCGCTCTCCGTACCGGCCGTGATGTCACCGGCCGCCGCGCCCGCCGCTCTGGCGCCGTTCATCGCGCCCGCCGTGAAGCCGCCGGTCGCTGCGCCCGCGGCTGTGCCGCCGCGTGCCGCCCCTGCCGTGAAGGCGCCGCTGGCCCAGCCCGCTGCAATGGCCGCGCTCCTGCCGCAGTTCGCCCCGCCCGTCACCGAGATCGTCGCAGCCCCCGAGCGCGTCGTCGAATTCACCCTCAGCCTCGACGGCCTGCAAGCAAAGTACCCGCTGCTGCGGAACGCGTTCTAGGGTTTGGAAGCGGGGTGAGGGGCGGCCCTACCGCCGCACGGCATTCCCGCCGATCACCACCTGCGCAAAGCGCTGCGCGCCGTCGGCCGACAGGTCCGACGTCACCGCACGCGCATGGTCGAGCCCGACCACGGCGCCGCGCGGGGTCTCCGAGATCATGTTGTTGTTGACGAGCGCGGTACCGGCGCCGGGCACCACGGACACGCCAACGCCAGCGAGTGCCTTGCGGATCACATTGCCGGTGATTGCGACGTCGCGCAGATATTTGCCCCAGCCGGCGACGATGCCGTAGGAGGGCGCATTCTCGATCACGTTGCCGGTCACCGATGTGTCCGCCTCGATGTAGATACCGACACCGGCGTCATCATCCGGCGCGGTGCCGATCGGCCGCTTCGGAATCAGATTGCGGATGATGTTGCCCTGGACCACCGCGATGCGGCCGCCTTCGTTGAAATTGCAGACGGAGACCCCGACGGCGGCGCCGTCCACCGTGTTGTTGGCGATCACGGCGGCCTCGAACGCGAATTCGGAATAGAGCGCGACCTCGCGCACATCGCTGACGCTGTTGCCTGAGATGTGGATGTTGGAGGCCGAATTGCCGCGCACCGCCGAGTAGTCGCAGTTCTTGATGCGGTTGCCGCGCACGGTCACGTTGCCGGCGCGGAAGGCGTTGATGGCGTTGCCGTACTGGCCGGAGCCGCCGGGGCCGGCCTTGACGTCCTCGATGCGGTTATCATTGACCAGCGTGCCGTCGTCGCCGATCGCGGTGCGCAGGATCTCGATGCCGTTGTCGTTGGTGCCGAGGATGGTGTTGCGCGAGATGCTGAGCCCCCTGGCGTCGAACGAGACCACCGCCGTCACCGCGATGTTGGTGAGGATGTTGCCGGCGATGTCGCCGGACACCTGCTCGAGCCAGATGCCGCTGCCGCCGGAGTTCTCGATCTCGCAATCGGTGATGCGGACGTCGCGTCCGCCGAGGACATGGATCAGTCCGCGCCGCGTCGGCAGCGGAATGCCGCCGCCGTCGAAGGTGATGCCGGTGAGGCCGATGGCATCCGAGCCGTCGCTCTGGATCGCCGAGGCCCCGCCGGTGAAGATGAGCTTGGTCGCGCCGCGCACGCCGATCAGTTGCGCACCGTTCGGCAGCCGCAGCAATCCGGTGCGATACACGCCCGGCGGCAGCGCCACCGGCATCTGCGTGTGCGCGGTTTCGTCGATGGCGCGCTGGAGCGCACGCGTCTGGTCCTCGCTGCTGCCGGGCCGCACACCATATTGCGTGGCATCGCGGCCGAGCAGCGACGTCAGCGGCGCCGCGCGCGCGGCGTCGGCCGGCATGGCGAGTGCGCCCGCGATACCAGCGGTGGAAGCTCCGATGAGATGGCGGCGATTGAGGTCCATGACGCGTCCTCCGGCGGACGCGGCGGTCCGCGCGGGACTAGGTAGCGCAAGGCGGCCGGGCTCGCGGGGATTGTTCGCGGTAGGGTTAAATGTTTACGCAAAGCGAGGTGCCGTAGGGTGGGCAAAGCGAAGCGTGCCCACGAACCTGACTGGAGATAGGAACGAGATGGTGGGCACGGCGCAAGTGCGCCTTTGCCACCCTATGAAACCTGAGTGTTTCGCCCTTTCCGGGCCAGACCCACCATCTCCATCAACATCGCTTCCCCCGCATCCACCAGTTCCTCCAGCGTGATCCGCGGCGCGCCCTTGCGCCGCACGGCACCGCTGCGCGCCAGCAGTGGAATGTGGATGAACGCCGCCAGCTGCGGCGCGCCGGCCCTGACGTTCTCGATCGCGCGCCAGCTCAGATAGTTGCAGAGATAGGCGCCGGCATCGCGCGAGGCGCGCGCGTCGATGCCGGTGAGGCGCGCGGCGCGCAGCAGCCGCGCCGTGTGCGGGCCGAACGTCATCGCGTCCGCGTGGCCGGCGATGCCGCGCTTGCTCGAGCGGGTGTTGGCGGCATCGGGCCAGAGCATGGTGACGGCGTTGCGCGCGCGGGTCTCGATGCGCAGGTAAGGCGTGCGCGCGGCGAGGCCGAACATCAAGAGCGCATCCGGCTTCTCTTTCGCGAGCGCCTCGGGCAATTGCCGATCCACCGCGGCATAGGTGACCGGGAAGATGTGGCTCGACAGCGCGACATCGTCGAGCGCCGGACGGCGCAATTGCGCGAGCCGCGCCACCAGCGGCTGCGTCGGATTATGGGGGGCGCCGGGGAAGGGGCCGAAACCGGTGAGGAGAATGCGGAGCTTGTCGGACAATGGATGTGGTCCTCTCGATCCTGTCGGGGGCGCTGGCATCCAGTAAACACCGGGGCCGGCCGTCTTCCAAGCTCGCGGGTCGTCAGATCTCTGATGGGGGATCGTGCCGGTGGCGCTCGCGGTAGGTCCGCGTCTTTTCCCGGTTGCCGCACAAGGTGGATTGGCACCAGCGCCGCGTGCCGGGCTTCGAGCGATCGAAAAACACACGTTGGCACTCGTCGGCAGCGCACATCTTCAGCCGCTCGAGCGTGCCGGCCGAGGCCGCGTCGTACAATTCGGCGACGATCGCCGACAGGCTCGCTTGCACATCGCTTGTCACCGGCCTGAGCGCAAAACCATCCTTGCCGATGGCCGCGACACGCAATGCAAACGGCTCGATCGCGGCGTTGAGGGGGGCGGTGACGGTTGGTTTGCGATGGCGCTCTGCCGGCTCGCATTTGAGGTAATTGCGGATCGCGGCGCGGAGCCGCAAGGCTGCCTCGAAGGTCTTCTGCGATGGCGCGGCGGCACGTTCGATCAGCCCATGCTGGCGCATCCACTCGCCGAGCGCGGGAGGATTTTGCAGCTCGTCCACCTGCTGATGCTGGACGCCGTGATGGGTGAAGTGCCGCAGATCCAGCGTGTTGGCGAAATCGTAGAGATTCGCCAGCGCATCCGGCACATGGAACTTGCGCGATTCCCTGGACATGGGACACCATTTAATCTTGTTTACCGGTTGAAACAAGTAGCCAGTATAGATCGTTTACTGGTGTGCAAGACGGAGAACGGAGTTTCATCATGTTGCACGTCAACCATCCCCCGATCTCGACCGAGGAAGTCTCCTACCGGAAATATATCGAGGTGCTGGATACCCAGATGGCCTACGTCGATGTCGGCGTGGGCGATCCCATCGTGTTCCTGCACGGTGTTCCGACGCCGTCCTATCTCTGGCGGAACATCATTCCCTATCTATTGCCCTATGGCCGCTGCCTTGCGCCCGATCTCGTCGGCATGGGCAATTCGGGTGCGGCGCCGAACGGTTCCTATCGCTTCGTCGACCACCAGCGCTATCTCGACGCCTGGTTCGATGCGCTGGGCCTGACCGAGAACATCATCCTCGTTGTGCATGACTGGGGCGCCGCGCTCGGCTTTCACTGGGCCCATCGCCACCCCGAGAGGATCAAGGCGATCGTCTACATGGAAGGCATCGTCCGGCCGTTCCGCTCCTGGGACGAATGGCCCGACGCGACGCGCGCCTTCTTCCAGGGCCAACGGAGTCCGCAAGGCGAAGACCTGATCCTGCAGAAGAACCTGTTCATCGAATATCTCCTGCCGCTGCGCCATATCGCACCGGACGCGCTGGAGGTCTATCGCCGCTATTACCGCAATCCCGGTCCGAGCCGCCAGCCGATGCTGACCTGGACGCGCGAATTGCCGATTGAGGGCGAGCCTGCCGATGTTGTCGCGATCGTCGAGGCCTATGCGGATTGGATGTCGAAAAACCGGATCCCGAAACTGTTCATCGATGCCGAGCCGGCGGGGTTCCTGATCGGCGCACAGCGCGAGTTCTGCAGGGCCTGGCCCAATCAAGAGACCGTCCTGGTGAAGGGGGCGCACTTCCTGCAGGAAGAGGCACCTCAGGAGGTCGGCGAGGCGACCGCGCGCTTTGTCTCGAAGGTGCTGGCCGGGCAGATCAGCTAGAGCGTTTTCGAGCGAAGTGGATACCGGTTCGCGTCAAGAAAACGCGTCAAAACAAGAAGCTGGAGCCCCGTTCCGATTCCATCGGAACGGGACTCCAGGCAATCGCGAGACTGCATTGGATCGCGAACTCGGACTTCGCTTCACCTCTTCCCGCTGGGGAGAGGTGAAGCGGCCTCAATGCAGGAGCTTCATGATCTCCTCGGCGGCAAGTGCCGGCGTGAGGTGGCCGTCGGCCACTTCAGTCTCGATCTTTCGCACCTTCGTGCGCACCGATGCCTCGCTGCGCAGCCGTGCCAGCATGCGCTGCTCCAGCATCGACCACATCCACTTCACCTGCTGCTCGCGCCGCCGGCCGGCGAAATCGCCGGATGCGTTCATCGCCTTGCGGTGATCCAGAACTTTTTGCCAGAGCTCGGCGATGCCGGTGCCGGCCATCGCCGAATAGGTGATGACGGGCGGATGCCAATGCTCGGAGCGGGGGCTGAGAATATGCAGCGCGCCGCGATAGTCGGCGGCGGTGATGTTGGCGCGCTTGAGATTGTCGCCGTCTGCCTTGTTGATCGCGATCATGTCGGCGAGCTCGACCAGGCCCTTCTTGATGCCCTGCAATTCGTCGCCGCCGCCCGGCAGCATCAAGGCGAGAAAGAAGTCGGTCATGTCGCAGACTGCGGTCTCGGACTGGCCGATGCCGACGGTCTCGACCAGCACGACGTCGAAGCCGGCCGCCTCGCATAACAGCATCGCCTCGCGCGTTTTTGCGGCGACGCCGCCGAGCGTGCCCGAGGAAGGCGAGGGGCGGATGAAGGCATCGTTGGAGGCCGACAGCCGCGCCATCCGCGTCTTGTCACCGAGGATCGAGCCGCCGCTGCGCGCCGAGGACGGATCGACCGCGAGCACGGCGACCTTGTTGTCCTGATCGATCAGATAGGTCCCGAGCGCATCGATGGTGGTGGACTTGCCGACGCCGGGCGAGCCGGTGATGCCGACGCGAAACGCCTTGCCGGTGTCGGGCAGCAGCATCTGCACCAGCTCGCGCGCGAGCGTCTGGTGGTCGCCGCGCCGGCTTTCCACCAGCGTGATCGCCCGCGCTAGCGCCGCACGGCTGCCGGCGCGCAAGTCGCGGGCGAGGGATTTGATGTCAAGCGCGGGCTTCTTCTCAGTCATGCCCTGCTTTACAACGGCCCGGCGGGGCAGGCGAGGGCCGCCCGCCCGATATCACCGGGTCGTTGCCACCGCCGTCTGCGCCGGTTTCACCTTGCGCCAGACCCACACCATCACCGGCCAGAGCAGTGCGCCGATCGCCATGGCGGCGAGGATGGCGGCGACGGGACGCTCGAAGAACGGCAGGATGCTGCCGTCGGACTTGATCAGCGAGGTCACGAAAGCCTGCTCGACCATGGTGCCCATGACGATGCCGAGCACCATGGCGGCGACGGGATAGCCGTTGGCTTCCATGACGTAGCCGATCACGCCGAAGGCGGCGACGGTGACGACGCCGAACATGTTGTTGCCGATCGCGAACGAGCCGACCGCGCAGCACAGCATGATGATCGGCATCACGGTGGAGCGCGGCGCCAGCAGGATGTAGGCGGCGACCCGGATCATGGCGATGCCGAGCGGGATCATCAGAATGTTCGCGATGATGAACATCAGATAGATCGCATACATGCTCGACGCCTTCTCGGTGAACAGCGTCGGACCGGGATTGAGGCCCTTCATGTAGAGCACGCCGATTGCGATCGCGGCGATGGTGTCGCCGGGGATGCCGAACAGCAGTGAGGGCACCCAGCCCGAGGCGATGCTGGCATTGTTGCTGGCGCCGGCCTCGACCAGGCCCTCGACATGGCCGGTGCCGAACTTTTCCTTCTCCTTGGAGAAGCGTTTCGACATCGCGTAGGAGACCCAGGCGGCCATGTCGGCGCCGGCGCCGGGCAGCACGCCGATGATGATGCCGACGATGTTTCCACGCGTCATCTGCCAATGGTATTTCTTCGTCAGCAGCCATTGGCCGGCCATGATGCTTCCGAACTTGCGCCGGGGCAGCGGCGGCGGTTCCGGCGTCAGCATCGCGCGCATCACCTGCGCCACCGCGAACACACCGACCAGCGCCGGGATTGGCTCGATGCCGCCGAACAGATCCGTAATGCCAAATGTGAAGCGCGGCACGCCGCCGGGATTCTCGATGCCGATGCAGGAGACCAGCAAGCCGAGGAACATGCCGGCGATCGCCTTCACCGGCGAGGAGCGCGCCACCAGCGTCGCACACATCAGGCCGAGCAGCGCCAGCCAGAAATATTCGAAGGTCGAGAACGACAGCGCGATCTCGGCGAGCGGCGGCGCCAAGATCATCAGCGACAGCACGCCGGCAATGCCGCCGACGGCGGAGAACCAGACGCCGGCGCCGAGTGCGAGCTCGGCCTGGCCCTTGCGCGTCATGGCATAGGCCTCGTCCGCATAGGCCGCGGAGGCGGGCGTGCCGGGAATCCGCAGCAGCGCGCCGGGAATGTCGCCGGAGAAGATCGCCATCGAGGACGCCGCCACGATGGTCGCAATCGCCGCGATCGGCGACAGGTAGAAGGTCACGGGAACGAGCAGGGCGGTCGCCATCGTCGCCGACAGGCCCGGTAGCGAGCCGATCACGAGGCCGTACACGGAGGCCGCGAACATCGCGATGATGACCTCCCAGGTGGAGATCAGCGCGAGGGCTTCGAGCAGGGTTTTCAGCATGGGATTACCAGGGCGTCGGCAGGAGGCCGGCGGGCAGCGGCACGCGCAGCAGCTTGCCGAAGATGAGGTGGATGGCGAAGGGCGACAGCGCGGCGAGCGGCAGCGCCAGCCTCCACTTTGCGCCAAGCGCGGTCGAGGTGACGTAGACCATGATCGCCGCGGTGATGATGAAGCCGAGCCGGTCGGCGGCGAAGACGTAGAACAGCAGCAGCGCCGGCGGCAGCAGTGCGCGCAAGCCGTAGAGCTTGCCCTGCGGCGGTGGGGCAGCGACCGCCTGGCCATCCTCGAGCGGGACCAGCTCTTCCTCTTCCTCGAAGGAATGGCCGATGCCGAACACGATCGCGAGCCCGCACAGCGCAAGGCCCGTGCCGATCACCAGCGGAAACACGTTGGGGCCGACCGGCTGCCCCGGCACCGGCGGCAGGATGTAGCCGCCATAGGCGGCGGCCGCGCCGAGCACGACGAGAAACGATCCCGTGACGGAGTCGGGAAGACGCATGGGAGGAGTCCTATGAGAAGTGCTCTCCCTCGCCCCGCTTGCGGAGAGGGTCGGGGTGAGGGGGGCTCTCCGCGAGGGAGGTGAGAGTTGGATTCGCGGAGAGTCCCCCTCACCCGGAATTCAAGCTGTGCTTGAATTCCGACCTCTCCCCGCAAGCGGGGCGAGGTGAACTGAGCGTGCGGACCGGACACTTCAACCAACCATCGTCTCGCGTGGGAGCTGCAGAAGATCACGCCTTACTCAAACCGGCGGCCTTCATCGCTTCGCCCATCTGGGCGTCGCCCTTGTCCATGAAGCCGGCGAAGTGGGCAGCATCGCCCCACACCGTGCCGAAGCCGCGATTGCCCATGAAGTCCTTGAACTCGGCGGAGTCGTAGACCTTCTTCAGCGCCGCGGTGAGCCTGGTCGCGATCTCCGGCGGCAGGTTCTTCGGCGCGCCGATGCCGCGCCAGGCACCGGTCGCGTAGTCGATGCCCATCGCCTCCTTCAGTGTCGGCACGTCCTTGAAGATCGGGTTGCGCGCCGGCGCCATGATGGCAAGGCTCCTGGCCTTGCCGGCTTCGATGATGGCGCGCGCTTCCGGCACCGAGCAGGTGGTGAGGTCGAGGCCGCCGGCGGCGAGATCCTGCATCGCGGGCGCCGCGCCGTTCGACGGCACCCAGGCGACCTGGTTGGCCGGCAGGCCCATCGCCTGCATCCAGCCGACCAGCGCGAGGTGCCAGATGCCGCCCTGGCCGGTGCCGGAGGCCTTGAACTTGCCGGGAGGCGCCGCCTTGATTGCCTCCGCGAGCTCTTTCACCGTCTTGTAAGGCGAGGAGGAGGAGACCTGGATGCCCGGCGGATCCTCGTTCATCAGCGCAAGCGGCGTGTAGCTCCGTGGGGTCAGCTCGGTCAGGCCCTGCCAGTGCATCATCGAGATTTCGACCGTCAGCATGCCGATGGTGTAGCCATCGGGTTGGGCCGTCGCGATCGCGCTGTGGCCGACCACGCCGGAGCCGCCGGTGCGGTTGACCACGTTGAAGGGCTGGCCGAGATCCTTTTCCAGCAGGGCTGCGACAATGCGCGCAGTGGCGTCGGTGCCGCCACCGGCGCCCCAGGGCACGATCACGGTGACCGGCCGAGCCGGATAGGCCTGTGCGCGTGCGGGCGTGAGGCCGAATGCGGCGGATGCGGCAAACGCAGCGGAAGAAGCCGCAAAAGTGCGGCGCGAAATCCTGGACATCAATACCTCCCAGCGGCGCCCGTGACACCCGGGCGCTCTTGTCGATGGCGGCATTCTAGTCAGCTTTGCGAGTCGGCTGCAAGGTAGCGCTACCAGCCAGCCCGATGTGTTGTGCGAAACCCGCAAATGCTCACCGCTTGAGCAGTCGGAAATCGGGTGGGTTTTGGTCGCGCGGATCGCGATCAATGGGCGCATCACCGAAACCAGGGACAACTCCCGATGACCCAAGCCTATTACAGCGCCGTGCTGGACCATCCGCTGAACACTGTCTGGTCGCTGATCCGCGACTTCAACAATTACCCCGCCTATATCGACGGCGTGAGTGAGAGCGTGATCGAGGACGGCAAACCAGGCGACGAAGTCGGCGCCGTCAGGCGCTTCTGCTATCTCGGCAACTGGATCCGTCAGCGACTGGTCGATCATTCGGACCGGCAGCACACCTTGACGTATGCCGGTCTCGAAGCATTGCCGTATCCGCAGGACGGCTCAAGCGAGATGCCGTCGCCGACGCGCTATCAGGGCACCATGCATCTGCGTCCGATCGTCGAAGGCAACCGCACGCTCATCGAGTGGTCGGTCGCGCTCGACACCGAGCCGGCCGACGCCGATCGCTGGAAGGCGTTGTTCGGCTCATGGATCCCGGATTGGACAGATTCGCTGGCACGGACGCTGGCGCGCGCACGGTCCGGCTAGCGGTGCTCACTGTCCGCTGTCTTCATCGCCCTTCGGCCGCGCGCCGCCGAAGATGCGCGTGCCCTCTGCCGTGAGGTAAGGCTTCAGCATCTCCCACGGCACGAATGCGACATATTCGCCTTCGGCGTAGGGGCCGACCGCGTAGGGCGGATAATGGAAGGTGAGCCCGGAGCTCTTGCCTGCCTCGGTTGACGGAGCGAACGTCACGGCGCCGATCTTGAGCAGGCTCGGCTCGACGCTCTTGAACCATTCGTCGGTCGCGGTCTCGCTGGTATCGCGCTTCTTCTTCTCGACCTTCAGCGAGGCGACGATGGCTTTCACCATCGCCTTCATGGTCGGCCCCTTGTCAGCGGTCTCCGTGAAGAACGGACGGATCGAGATGCGCTTGCCTTCGGTCTTGTCCCACAGGATCGTGTTCACGTCCGAATTGGGATGGGCGCCATGGGTGTCCATGTAGTCGTTGCGGAGAACGCTGACATAGCGGTCGGCGACGACGGAGCGGATCGTAAATTTGCGCTCGAAGTCCCAGCCGCCGTTCTTGAAGAACTGCGGGTCCTCCTTGCGCGAGGCTGCAGCCTCGGCCGCGTTCTTGTCGAGCCACTTCTTGCCTTCGGCGAGGCAGTCCTCCGCAAGCGCTGCGTCGCCCTTGATCTTGTCGTCGAGGAAGATCCGGGCGTCGATGCTCTTGTTCTTGACGGTCGCGTCGGGCTTGGGGTCGGCGGCGAGGGAGGGGGAGGCCAGCGCGATCGCAGCGATGGTCGAAAGCATGGCGATGGTGCGGGGGAGCAGCCCCACGCGCGCACGATGATCTGTCACTTCAAAATCCATGAATGTCTGTTTTTCTGGCCGGCCGGCACCGATGCGCTCGAGCGTAGTGATCGCAAGATGAACCGGCGCACAACGCGGTGCGCGAACACCGGGTTGTGAAGATCAGTCGCGCCAGCACGCCTGCTGGTTTGATGTCTGGAGGTCGAACGGCGGCGGAATTACTCCGCCGCCTCGCTATGCCCGAGCCGGGCGTTCAGCTTGCGGATCAGCTCCTCGGCCGCATCCGCGATGACAGTGCCGGGCGGGAAGATCGCTTCGGCGCCGGCCGCGTAGAGCGCGTCGTAATCTTGCGGGGGCACCACGCCGCCGACGATGATCATGATGTCCTCGCGGCCCTGCTTCTTCAGCGCGGCCTTCAGCTCCGGCACCGCGGTGAGATGAGCGGCGGCGAGCGAGGAGACGCCGAGGATGTGGACGTCGTTCTCGACGGCCTGGCGGGCGGCCTCGTCGGCGGTCGCGAACAGCGGCCCGATGTCGACGTCGAAGCCGATATCGGCAAACGCAGACGCGATCACTTTCTGGCCGCGGTCGTGGCCGTCCTGGCCGATTTTTGCGACCAGGATGCGCGGGCGGCGGCCTTCCGCCTCCTCGAACGCGTCGATCAGCGTTTGAACCTTCTCGACCTGGTTGCCCATGCTGGACGCCTCCCGCTTGTAGACGCCGGTGATGGATTTGATCTCGGCGCGGTGCCGGCCGAACACTTTCTCCATTGCGTCAGAGATTTCGCCAACGGTCGCCTTCGCGCGCGCGGCGTCGATCGCGAGCGCGAGCAGATTGCCGTTGCCTTCACCGGCCGAACGCGTCAGCGCGGCAAGCGCGGCATCGACGTCCTTCTGATTGCGCTCGGATTTCAGCCGCGTCAGCTTGTCGATCTGCAGCCGCCGGACATTGGTGTTGTCGACCTTGAGGATGTCGATCGGGGCCTCGTCGCTCGGCTTGTACTTGTTGACGCCGATCACCGCCTGCTTGCCGGCATCGATGCGGGCCTGGGTCTTGGCCGAGGCTTCCTCGATGCGCAGCTTGGGCACGCCGGCCTCGATCGCCTTGGCCATGCCGCCGAGCTCCTCGACCTCCTGGATATGGCTCCACGCCTTGGCCGCGAGGTCGCGCGTGAGCCGCTCGACATAATACGAGCCGCCCCAGGGATCGATGATGCGGGTGGTGCCGCTCTCCTGCTGCAGGAACAGCTGGGTATTGCGGGCGATGCGCGCCGAGAAATCGGTCGGCAGCGCCAGTGCTTCGTCGAGCGCGTTGGTGTGCAGCGACTGGGTGTGGCCTTGCGTCGCCGCCATCGCCTCGACCGTCGTGCGCATCACGTTGTTGAAGACGTCCTGCGCGGTCAGCGACCAGCCGGAGGTCTGGCTGTGCGTGCGCAGCGACAGCGAGCGCGGATCCCTAGGATTGAACGGCTTCAAGAGCTTCGCCCAGAGCAGCCGCGCGGCGCGCAGCTTGGCGACCTCCATGAAGAAGTTCATGCCGATCGCCCAGAAGAACGACAGGCGCGGCGCGAAGCGGTCGACGTCGAGGCCCGCGGCAAGACCGGCGCGCAGATATTCGACGCCGTCGGCAAGCGTATAGGCAAGCTCGAGGTCCTGCGTCGCGCCGGCCTCCTGCATGTGATAGCCGGAGATCGAGATCGAATTGTATTTCGGCATCTTCTGCGAGGTATAGGCGAAGATGTCCGAGATGATCCGCATCGAAGGCGCGGGCGGATAGATATAGGTGTTGCGCACCATGAACTCTTTCAGAATGTCGTTCTGAATGGTGCCCGACAGCTTTTCCGGCGCCACGCCCTGTTCGCCCGCGGCGGCGACATAGAGCGCGAGGATCGGCAGCACCGCGCCGTTCATGGTCATGGACACGCTCATCTGGTCGAGGGGAATCCCTGCAAACAGCGTGCGCATGTCGTAGATGGAATCGATGGCCACACCGGCCATGCCGACGTCGCCGCCGACGCGCGGATGGTCCGAGTCATAGCCGCGGTGGGTGGCGAGATCGAAGGCGACCGAGAGGCCCTTCTGTCCGGCCGCGAGGTTGCGGCGGTAGAACGCGTTGGAGTCTTCCGCCGTGGAGAAGCCGGCATATTGCCTGATAGTCCAGGGCTGGTTGACATACATGGTCGGGTAGGGGCCGCGCAGGTACGGCGCGATGCCCGGATAAGTCTCGAGGAAGTCGAGCCCGGCAAGGTCGGCCTCGCCATAGGCGGGCTTCACCAGGATGCCCTCGGGCGTCAGCCAAGGCTCGGCGCTGCCGGTGAGGCCTGCGGCGGCGCTGCGCTCGAAGGCGACATCGGCGAAATTGGGAATGCGTGTCATTCCTTGAATTCCTCAAACCTGTCGTTTAGTCCGATCACGGGCTGGTTGCTTTCAATTTTGCGATCCGGGCCTCACATTCTGCAAGGCGCTGAAGCACTTGAGGCTCTCCAGCGGGCCGGCCGGCAAACGTCGGTGCAATAAAAGCTCCAACTAGATCCGAAAGTGTAAACTCAAAGCCAAATACGGACCATGGCTTCGTCTTGTTCGCGCGCCCTGAGTGAGCCGGACCGCGATGATAGGCAACCACGCAAAGCAACCGATCGCGTTCAGCCTCGAGAGCGGTAATTTCTTCCTGCATGGTCCTGCTCACGCCGCCGCCACGGCCTTGCGGGCCGCGATCCGACGCTTGATCTCGTCGCGCACGTCCTTCAACTCGCATTCCAAGAGATAGCTGTTATAGCTCGACGGCAACGTCAGGTCCTGCAACTTCACGGCGTTAAACAGCGCGAAGAGGAACCACTGCAGCCGGTAGAAAATCCGCGCATGAAACGGTCCCCGCGCAAGCAGCAGGCTGTCTAGGCGCAGGCCCAGCTTGGTCCTGGAACGTGACGGTAATGCCCGCAGCTCGGCTTCCTTTCGCGTGATCAATTCCTCATGGCGCGCGGCGATCTCGGTATCGTCGAGCTTGGCGAGGTCGCCGCGCAGATTAATGCCGAGCCGCATGGATCGCCTCAATCATGGTCCGGATGCTGATGGCTGACGATGGTCGCCATCTTCTCCGGCCCGTAATTCTGTGTCGTGGTCTGGCTCGGCAGATTGGAGATGCCGACCACCCAGCCGAGGCGGGATTCAGTTCCGTACTGCCGTGTCGGCACCAGCTGGTCGGGCCGGTCGAACGCGCCGGTCATGATCTCGATCCGGTCGCCGTCGATGCGGCCGAAGCTCAGCGGCGTGCCGCAGGCGGCGCAATAGCCGCGATCGGCGATCGTCGAGGAGCGGAAGAACGACGGCTCGCCCTTGGTCCAGGCAAAATCGGTCCGGTTGATGTCGGCAAAGGAGGCAAACGGCGCGCCGCTCGCCTTCTGGCACATCCGGCAGTGGCAGATCGAAATCCGGTTCGGCGTGGCCGTGACGGCGAAGCGCACCGCGCCGCATTGACAGCCGCCGGTGAAGACTGGTTTGCCCGTTTCAGTCATGCCTGCTCCATCCGAAGATAGGCGTCCTGTAGCGTCGCAAGCGCGTCGCCACCGGCGAAGACGAAGCCCGTGACGCCGGCGGCCCGCAGGGCTGCCTCGGCTTCCGCGGGGCGGCCTGCCAGATAGATATGTCGGCCGCCCGCGCTTTGCAGGGCCTTCGCCGCGGCTTCGGCGTGTTCCGCATAGACCTTGTCGCTGGAACAAAGGCAGGCAAGCTCCGCGCCGGAGGCCTTGAACGCAGCCGCCAGCTTGGCCGGATCGGCAAAGCCCTCGCTGTCGACGGCCTGAATGCCGCCGGCCTCGAAGAAGCTCTTCGCAAAGGTCGCGCGCGCCGTGAAATCGGCGGGCGTGCCGAGATTGGCCAGGAACACTTTGGGCCGCGCGCCGCGCGCCTTCTGCGCCGCATCGGATTTGTCGCGCAGCGCCTCGAACGGTTCCGCCAGCCGGATCGGCGGCAGCGGATCGAATTTGTATTTCTGCTCGCCGTAGGGTGCGAGCACGACCGGCGTCGCCTTCAGCACCGCCGTCTCGCTCTCGTGCAGGTTCGGAAACTCGCTGGCGCCGGTCAGCACGTCGCGGCGCTTTGCGATATTGGCATCGCGCGCCTTTCGCGCGGCCGCGACCTTGCTCTGGAACAGGCCCTGCTGGAGCGCGGCAAAGGCGCCGCCGGCTTTCTCGCTCTCCTGGAACAGCGCCCAGGCGGCGTCGCAAAGCTGTGCGGTTAGCGTCTCGATGCCGCCGGCACCCGCTGCGGGATCGCTGACCTTGGCGAGGTTGCTTTCTTCCAGAAGCAGAAGCTGCGTGTTGCGCGCCACGCGTCGCGCGAACGGATCGGGCAGGCCGAGCGCCAGCGTATGCGGCAGTAAGGTGATCGCGTTGGCGCCGGCAAGGCCGGCCGCGAATGTCGCGATGGTCGCGCGCAGCATGTTCACGTAAGGATCGCGCTGGGTCAGCATGCGCCAGGCTGTATCGGCGGCGATGAACAGCGGCTGTGGCGATAGCCCGCAAGCCGTCTCGATGCGCGCCCACAAAAGCCGCAGCGCGCGGAATTTGGCCATGGTCAGGAACTGGTCGGCATCCGCAGAGAGCCGCGCATAGACCATGCCCTGTGCCTGCTCCAGCGGAATGCCGGCGCCTTCGATCGCACGGAGATAGGCGACGCCGCAGGCGAGCACGAAGGCAAGCTCCTGCACCTCCGAGCCGCCGGCATCGTGGATCACGCGTCCATCGGCGGACGCGAACGGTCCCTTGAAGCCGAGCCCGGCGAGGCCCTTGATCGCGCCGGTGACGGCGGGAACGATCTCGTCCCAGGTATAAGGGCTGTGGCCCCAGACCGCGCCGGCCGCGAGTGGATCGAGGCCGAAGCGGATGCTGCACGCGGCGGGATCGAGGCCGCTGCTCTTGACATATTCCGCGACATGGATCGCGGCCATCCGCGATTGCGGACCAATCTCGAGTTCGATGCCGATGCCGGCGTCGAGATGAATGTCTTTGAGAACCTTTGCGACCGCCTCCGCCGAGGGTTCCAGGCCGAAACCGCGGGCGCCATTGGCGCCGGCGAACACCAGCGCAAGTCCCGTCGCGCCGTTTTCGAGATCCGTCAGCGCCTGCGCATTCGCCACGGCGGCATCGGGATGGTCGATCCGCTGCACGATCTGCCACGGCGCGGAAGCGGCCCGCCCCACCACCGGCGCAACGCCTTTGGCGCGCGGATAGAGCGGGTCGATCTTGATGCCGTCATAGGTCTTGCCGACCAGCTTCTCGAACGGCGCGCCCTTCAGCACGCCATCGACCAGCTTGCGCCAGTCTTCGACGCTCGCCTTGGGAAAATCGGCCGCCAGCGGCAGATCGTCAGTCACGGAGGTCATACGGCCAAGGGCTCCCAAGCGGCTTGTTATTCGCAGGCGAAATTGCCACGGCGGACCGTCCCTGCAAACGGTTGTTTTTGGTTAACCGGTATCCGGAAGCCGCTCAATGCCTTGCGTCGAGACGCTGGCAAGCCCGTCACGCACACGAATGCCTGCAATGACGCGATCCGGCGCGATTTCCGCCAGCGGCACCAGCACGAAAGCGCGCTCGAACAGGCGCGGATGCGGCAGGGTCAGGTCCGGCTTCTGCAATGACACATTGTCATAGGCGATCATGTCGAGATCGAGCGTGCGCGGACCCCAGCGCCGCTCCTTGTCCCGCGTGCGGCCGAATTTCTGCTCGACCTTCTGCATCACGAACAGCAGCGCGTGCGGATCGAGGTCGGTCTCGATCTCGACGCAGGCATTGATGAAGGGATCCTGATCCTCGTCGCCCCAGGGCGGCGTCGCATAGTCCGAGGAGCGCGCGATCACCGCCGCTTGCGCCATGCCGCAAATATGGGCGATCGCCTTGCGGAATGTCGCGCGGACATCGCCGACATTGCCGCCGAGTGCGATCAGCACGCTCGCCATGTCAGGGATGCCGCGAGCGCGTCAGCATGATGCCGACGTCGTCGAAGATCGCGGCGATCGGCGCATGCGGCTTGTGTACGGTGATCTTGACCGCGCGGATGCGCGGGAAGTGCGACAGGATGGCATCGGCGACCGCGCCGGCCGCGCGCTCCAGCAGCTTGTAATTGGTGTTCTTGAACGCCGCCGTCGTGGTCGCCACGACCTCGGCGTAAGACACCGTATCGGCGAGCCGGTCGCTGCGCGCGGGCTCCGACAGATCGGTATAGAGCTCCAGGTCGATGACAAAGCGCTGGCCGACTTCGGTTTCGTGATCCATCACGCCGTGGCGGGCGTGGATCGACAGGCCGGTCACGAAAATCGTATCGGTCATTGCTTGCTCTCGATTGCGTTGGCGACCCGCAGGGCCTGCAAGGTCTCGGCGACGTCGTGGGTGCGGATGATCCTGGCGCCCTTCTGCACGGCGATCAGATGCGCGGCGATCGAGCCGGCGAGCCGCCCTGATGGCTCCGACGGCGACACCGAGGCGATGAAGCGTTTTCGCGAGGCACCAACCAGGATCGGCAGGCCGAATACGTCGAGCTCGTCGAGCCGGGCCAGCGCGGTCATGCTCTGCTCGGCCGTCTTGCCGAAACCGATGCCAGGATCGAGCACGATCTTGTCGCGCGCGATGCCGGCCTTCGCGGCGATATCGATCGAGCGGAGGAAGAACGCCTTCATGTCCACGACGATGTCGATGGCGGGATCGACGCTGTCGCGGTTGTGCATGACGATGACGGGGACGCCTTTCGCGGCGATCAGCGGTGCCATATCGGCGTCGCGCTGAAGGCCCCAGACGTCGTTGGCGATCGCCGCACCCTGGTCGAGCGCGAAGGCCACCACCTCCGCCTTCATGCTGTCGATCGACACCGGCACGCCAAGCGCGACGACGCCTGCCAGCACCGGCTTCAGCCGGGCGAGCTCGTCCTCGGCCGTGACGGCCTTCGCGCCGGTGTAGGGGCGGGTGGATTCGGCGCCGATGTCGATGATGTCGACCCCCGCCTCGATCATCGCCCGCGCTCGTTTCAGCGCCTGCTCGGGCGCGATGAACTGGCCGCCGTCGGAAAAAGAGTCCGGGGTGACGTTGAGCACGCCCATCACCGCCGGGATCGGTCGTTCCAGCAGCGTCCGCAGCGCATCTGGCCCGGCCGAGCCGGCCGGCGGGACGGATGGGGAGGGCGAGGCATTCATGGCGCCCGCTTTGCGCGGTCGGGGAGGGCGAGTCAAGCCGGGACATGGCCTTCGTAGCCCGGATGGAGCGCAGCGAAATCCGGGTTTCGTGCCACGCGGGCCGCCTTGCGATGCGGACGGTCTGGCCCCGGATTACGCTGCGCTCCATCCGGGCTACGGACTGAGATCGAGGCCACATACGTTGCTCTATCACCGTCACCCTGAGGTGGCCGCTTCTTCAGCGGCCCTCGAAGGGCGACGGCCCGGCTCTCGCAGAGTGGCCGTGCATCCTTCGAGGCTCTCCACGGGACGCGTTGCGTCCCGTGGAGAGCACCTCAGGATGACGGGGTGAGTGAGCGAGCTAATACGTAATCTTCGGCGGCAGCTTCTTGGCCTTGGCGATGATGTCGCCGACCGACTTCTCGGACGGAAGGATGCGCAGCAGCTTCTTCTTCTCGTTGGCGTCCCGCATGCTCTGGGCGAGCCTTGCCGGATTCCGATAGGCGAGCTCGCGCACGGTGGTGACGCCGGCGGCGCGGACGAGGCCGACCTTGGCGCGGCCCATGCCGGGAATGCGCATGTAGTCGGAAACGTTGGCCCATTCCAGCAGCTGCTGCTCGCTGATGCCGGTCTTGGCGGACAGCGCCTTGCGGCCCTTCACGGTCGAGGCCGCTTCGAGCAACGCGTCGGTCGTGCGGATTCCCTGCGCCTTCAACTTGTTGGCGGCAAAGGCCGACAGGCCCTCAATCTCGGAGATCGGATATGTCATGATACTCGATATGAAATACGAAAGGCCTCAGGCGAACTGGCTGAGGCCTGGAGTCCCCGCAATGATCTTGCCCATCTGATCCGCTCCGATTTTGTCTCGGCCGAAGCGGAAAAGTTCACGGGCAATCGTCTGAATGTCGGACATGCCGAGGCCCAGGCCCATCAGGCGCGTGCCGACCGCCATCAGGCCGCCGCCCATCAGCCGCGACAGTCCGCCGCCGCTTTTGGATGCCTCGATGGCTGCTTCTGCGCCGGGAATCTGATCGATCAGAGCCTGGACGCTCTCGGAGGGACCCTCGTTGCGAAGGAAGCCCAGGATAATGCCGACGGTCTTTTCGGCGACAGCACTATCTATGCTGGCGTTCGCCGCCAGCCTTCCGATCAGCTCGTCCATATGGCCTGCCCCTCAGCCGGTTCACATGCCGGAGTATTGTTTTCGAAAATGATCTTGAGCCGGTGTGATGTGAAATACAAGCGATGAACGCGGCCAACGTTCCGATTCACTCTCGAACGCGCAAAAAGTGTTGCAGCGATGCAAGAGCGGAGATGGAATCGGCAGAAAATTGCCGCGGTGCGAACGCAACGTTCCTACTTTCGGCGGATGCAAGTCCGGATGTTTCCGACAATGTCGCATGCCGAGGCCGCGTTGAACGGTTTTAATCGACGCGCGACATGCGTTAAACTACGGAACTGGTGCATTTGAGTTTCAATACGCGAAACCCGGCAGAGAGATCAGAGAGAATAATGACCGCACAGGACAGCAAGCTCGGCGACACCGACGACAAGATCTTCGTCGGCAAGGGAGACGAGCAGGCATGGCTGACGCTGGCGCTCGCCAATCGCCATGGTCTCGTCACCGGTGCAACCGGAACCGGCAAGACGGTGACCCTGCAAGTCATGGCGGAAGGTTTTGCGCGCGCCGGTGTCCCGGTCTTCGCGGCCGACATCAAGGGCGACCTCTCCGGCATCTCCGAGGTCGGCGAGGCCAAGGACTTCATCGTCAAGCGCGCGGCCGAGATGGGGCTGAAATTCCAGCCGGACCAGTTCTCGACGGTGTTCTGGGATGTTTTCGGCGAGCAGGGCCATCCGGTGCGGGCGACCGTCACCGAGATGGGGCCGCTGCTGCTGGCGCGCATGCTTGATCTGAACGACGTGCAGGAAGGCGTGCTCAACGTCGCCTTCCGCGTCGCCGACGACGCCGGCCTCACCCTCATCGATATGAAGGATCTGCGCGCACTGCTCGATGCCATCGTGCCGGATGCCGGCAAGAAGGGCGCGGACGCCGAGGAAAGTCCGCTCGCCGACATCAAGAAGGCGGCGCAAGGGTTCGGCAACGTCACCAAGGCCACCGTCGGCACCATCCAGCGCCAGCTCCTGGTGCTGGAGAACCAGGGCGCCACCAAATTCTTCGGCGAGCCGGCGCTGACGCTGAAGGATTTCATGAAGACCGACCGCGACGGCCGCGGCATGGTCAACATTCTTGTTGCCGACAAGCTGCTGCAGAGTCCACGGCTTTACGCGACATTCCTGCTGTGGATGCTGTCAGAGCTGTTCGAGGAATTGCCCGAAGCGGGCGATCTGCCGAAGCCAAAGCTGGTGTTCTTCTTCGACGAGGCGCATCTGCTGTTCAACGACGCGCCGAAGGCGCTGATGGACAAGATCGAGCAGGTGGTGCGCCTGATCCGCTCCAAGGGCGTTGGCGTCTACTTCGTGACGCAAAACCCGATCGACGTGCCGGATCGCGTGCTCGGTCAGCTCGGCAACCGGGTGCAGCACGCGCTGCGCGCCTTTACCCCGCGCGACCAGAAGGCGGTCGCGGCCGCAGCCCAGACCTTCCGCCCCAACCCGAAGCTCGATACCGCCAAGGTGATCATGGAGCTCGGCAAGGGCGAGGCGCTGGTGTCCTTCCTCGAAGGCAACGGCACGCCGGCAATGGTCGAGCGGGTCATGATCCGGCCGCCGTCGGCCCGTATCGGACCGATCACGCCGGAAGAGCGCAAGGCCATCATGGATGCGAGCCCGGTGAAGGGCAAATATGACACCGCGGTCGACGCAGAGTCCGCCTACGAGATGATCCAGAAGCGCATTTCCGGCACGGCCGCGACGGCCGATGCAGGCGCGGCGGGTGGTGGTGGCGGCATCCTCGGCCAGATCGGCTCGATCGTCGGCACCATCTTCGGCACCAATGTCAAGCGCGGCCGCCTGTCGACCGGCCAGGTCATCGCACGCGATGTGACGCGATCGGTCACCAACCAGGTGATCGGCGGAATGGCCGCCAATATCGGCAAGTCGGTCGGCGGCCAGCTCGGCGGCTCGATCGGCCGCACGCTGGTCCGCGGCGCGCTCGGCGGATTGCTGCGTCGGTAGGCAGAGAAGCCCGGTTTGGGGCAGAAAAGGCCCGTTACCGCCACAGAATTTCAGGTGAGGGGGCTCTCAAGCCTCCCCCGGTCTGCTACGTCCTGTGCCTTCGCCACTGGACCTCATCGTGACCTCATCTGAACCTTTCGCCAAACCCGGCGCACTCCGAACCCTGTCGCTGCGAGCGCCGCTCGACCTGCTCTTTCTGCTCTGCTGCCTGATCCTGACGGCGGATGTCCTCGGCCCCGAGATCTTCGGTCATGGCAAGACCAAGGATTACGGCCTGTGGTACTGGGCCGGGCAGCAGGTTCTGAAGAACGGGCCGCTCTATCCCAGCGACATCCGCGCGTATTTCGAGTTCATCTATCCGCCGCTGCCGGCGATCCTGCTGGCGATCCCGAGCTGGTTCGGCAAGATCACGCTCTATACCGTGCTGTCGATCCTGAACGTGGTGGCATGGTGGTACACGGGCATACTCTCCAATGCCATGACGGGATCGGACCGCGAGCCCGGTCCCTGGCTGGAGGCGCTGCCGGCCCTCGTCACCGTCACCTTCGTGTTCGACATGTTCGATCTCGGCCAGCCGAACCTCCTGCTGCTGGCGATAATGCTGTGGGGCTTCTGGCTGTTGCAGCATCAGCGCGCCTGGTTTGCGGGCTTCATGTTCGCGCTCGCCACCGCCATCAAGGTGTTTCCGATCGCGGTGCTGCCTTATCTGGTCTGGCGCAGGAAGTGGGCCGCCGTCGCCGCGACGGTCGCCTTCACCGGCATCCTTCTTTATATCGTGCCGGCGCCGATCCGCGGCTTCGAGCGTAACGCCGCCGAGCTCAAGACCTGGTACCAGGGCATGGTCGGCACGAGCTCGGAAAAGGGCTTCGGCCAGCGCGACGAGCAGAACTGGTCGTGGGTCAACCAGTCGCTCATTGCGGTGACGCATCGCCTGGTCCGGCCGATCAACTACAATCAGGAAGATCACAACAAGCCGCCGCGTACGATGAATATCATCGACGTCGATTACAAGACGGCGAACCGGATCGTGCTGGCGGTATCAGCGTTGCTCGGGCTCGGCTTCCTCGCGGTAATGCCGCCGGAGCGGCGGCGAACGGCGCGTTCGGATGCCGAAGAGCTCGGTATCCTGTTCTGCCTGATGACGGTGGCCTCGCCGCTCGCGCGGCAATACTATTTCATGTGGCTGTTCTTCCCGATGACGGTGCTGATGCATCGCGCCGCCTTCGACGTGCGGCCGCATGTGCGGCTGGGAACCTGGCTGGCGCTGGGCGCTGCCGGCATCCTCATGCTGCTGGCGCTGCCGTGGTTTCCCAATGTCATCCAGGCTTGGGGCAATAACCTCATTGCCACGGCTGTTCTTGCCGGTGCGCTGGCATGGCACATCCGACATCCGCCGGTTGCGGCTGGCTCCGGGCCAGCGACAGCGCTAAAAGCCGAGACATCTCGAACGTAGGGAATCCGATCATGGCCAATGCCCAGCTTCAATCCGTGCTCGACCACATCGACAAGGATTTCGACAACAGCCTGGAGCGTCTGTTCTCGCTGTTGCGGATCAAGTCGATCTCCGCGGATCCGGCCTTTGCCGGCGATTGCAAAGCGGCGGCCGAGCATCTCGCCAAGGACATCGCAAGCCTCGGCGTCTCAACCGAAGTGCGCCCGACCGCCGGCCATCCCGCCATCGTCGGCAAGACCAACGCTGGCGGCCGCCCGCACGTGATCTTCTACGGTCACTACGATGTGCAGCCGGTCGATCCGGAAAATCTCTGGAATCGTCCGCCGTTCGAGCCCGTCGTCACCGACCACGCCGACGGCCGCAAGATCATCGTCGCGCGCGGCGCCGAGGACGACAAGGGCCAGGTCATGACCTTCGTCGAGGCGTGCCGCGCCTGGAAGAAGGTGACGGGTTCGCTGCCGATCGACATCACCTTCCTGATCGAGGGCGAGGAGGAGGTCGGCTCGAAGAATTTCGTGCCGTTCATCGAAGCCAACAAGGATGAGTTCAAGGCCGACTACGTGCTGGTCTGCGACACCGGCATGTGGGACCGCAACACGCCGGCGATCACGACCTCGCTGCGAGGCCTGCTTTATGAAGAGCTGAAGATCACCGCGGCCAATCGCGACCTGCATTCCGGCGTGTTCGGCGGCAGCGCGATGAATCCGATCCGGGTGCTGACGAAGATCCTCGGCGGCCTGTTCGACGACGACAACCGCATCACCATCCCCGGCTTCTACGACGGCGTTAAGGACCTGCCGCCCGACATCCTCGAGCAGTGGAAGAAGCTCAATCTCACGCCGGAGATGTTCCTGAAGCCGATCGGCCTGTCGATCCCGGCCGGCGAGAAGGGGCGCCTTTTGATCGAGCAGGCCTCGTCGCGTCCGACCTGCGACGTCAACGGCATCTGGGGCGGCTATATCGGTGAAGGCTCGAAGACGGTGATCCCGTCGCACGCCTCGGCAAAGGTCTCGTTCCGCCTGGTCGAGGGGCAGGACCCCGCCAAGATCCGCAAGGCCTTCCGCGACTATGTCACGGCGCGGCTGCCAGGCGACTGCAAGGTCGAGTTCGGCGATCATTCCGCAGCGCCCGCGGTCGCGCTCGACTGGAACATGAAGCCGCTTGCCGCCGCCAGCAAGGCGCTGGCGGAGGAATGGGGCAAGGAGACCGTGCTGATGGGCTCCGGCGCCTCGATCCCGATCGTCGCCGACTTCAAGCGCACGCTCGGCCTCGATTCGCTGCTGGTCGGCTTTGGCCTCGACGACGACAACATCCATTCGCCGAACGAGAAGTACGACCTGCGCAGCTTCCAGAAGGGCATCCGCTCCTGGGCCCGCATCCTCGCCGCGCTCGCGGAGGTGAAGTAAGCCGAGGTGCCGTAGGGTGGGCAAAGGCGCAACGCGCCGAGCCCACCATCGCTCAGTGATCACGAAGAAAGAAGACGTGGGCACGCTTCGCTTTGCCCACCCTACGAGACCTGTCCTCGTCATTGCGAGCGAAGCGAAGCAATCCAGAATCTCTCCGCGGGGCGCAGTCTGGATTGCTTCGTCGCTTCGCTCCTCGCAATGACGAGCGAACCAAATAAAAACGCCGCCCGGAATTGGGCGGCGTTTCATTCCAAGACGTGCAGAGGTCGTTGAGAACTACCCTACACGAAATCCGCGAAATCTCAAGACCGGTAGCCGGGCAGCTCGCGATCGAGCTTGCGCAGCAGCGGCGGCCAGACGAGGTTGGTCGCACGCAACTCGGCGCGGTCGCGGTTGGCGAGCAGCTCGGTGTTCTTCTCGATCGCGATCTCCTCGACCGGATAGACCGGCGTGCCCAGCGCGCGGGTGCGCACCTGCATCGAGCAGGCGCGCTCGAGGTGGTACATGCGCTCGAAGGCGGAGGCGACCGAGCGGCCGACCGTCAGCGTGCCGTGATTGCGCAGCAGCATGTGGTTGTGGTCGCCGAGGTCCTTCTGCAGCCGCGGCCGCTCGTCGTGATCGAGCGCGATGCCTTCATAATCGTGATAGGCGAGGTCGTGGGTGACGAGCTGCGCGGTCTGGTTCAGCGGCAGCAGGCCTTCGGCCGAGCTCGACACCGCGGTGCCGTCGAGGGTGTGGAGATGCAGCACGCAGATCGCGTCCTCACGCACCTCGTGGATCGCCGAATGGATGGTGAAGCCGGCCGGGTTGATGCTGTACTCGCTCTCGGTGAGCTGGTTGCCATGCAGGTCGACCTTGACGAGGCTGGACGCCGTGATCTCGTCGAACATCAGCCCGTAGGGGTTGATCAGGAAGTGATGCTCGGGGCCGGGCACGCGGGCGGAGATGTGGGTGTCGACCAGATCGTCCCAGCCATACAGCGAGACGAGGCGGTAGCAGGCGGCGAGATTGACCCGTTGCTGCCACTCGGCCTCCGTCATGTTCGACGGCACTTCCTTCAGGCGCGCTTCCGCTGGTGACATGACAATTTCTCCGAACCTCGTTGTTGCGGAGGGGGAGCGTAGTCGCGGTCGGGGCTGGCAGCAAGGCGGACAAAGCGCGGCAGTTCAGCGTAGCCCGCATGGAGCGCCGCGGAGGGGGCCTCACGAGCGGTCCCGGTTTTCGCTTCCGCCTTCGCTCTTCGAGCTACGGCGGACAAGTCGCTCATCCGGGCTACGGGTGAGGAGCAAGTTGTTACGGCGCCGGGATCGAGAGCAGGCTCGAAATGCTGCTGCCGCGGATGTCGTAGACGCGGGCGAACACCACGTCGTCGCGCTTGATCTCGACCAGGACGGGCGCGGTCAGGCCCTTGCAGTAGAACTCGCCGAGCGTCATGGCGAAATCGGCCGCATTGGAATCCCAGCCGATGGTGAAGTCGGGGCCGAGCGCGACTTGCGCCGGACGCTGCGGGCCGCACACGGCGACCTTCCATTTGCGGTTGCGCGGCGGCGCTTCCTGGCGCTCGACCAGCTGCTCGCGCAGCTCATCGGAAGCCTGCTTCAGCGCAAGGCCCCAATAGTCCAGCATGAAGCGGTCGTCGGCGCCGCGCACGGTGCCGGCGATGTGGTTGAAGTGCGTGTATTGATAGGGATGCAGCCGGATCATCTCGGCGAGCGAGAGCGCAAGGCCAAAGCAGAAGGTGGCGAGCACGACCGGCTGCCAGGTGCGATGGTTGGCGCGCAGGCGCTCCATCGTCCAGGCGAACGCAACGCCGCCGAGCACCGCCATCGGCGGGATCACGAAGACGAAATGGCGGATGCCGTTGTAGAGCGCCGGACGCTTCACCATCGCGATCGCGAGCGGCAGGGTCGCGGCCAGCGTCAGCATCAGCATGATGGTCTTGCGGCGGGCCGGAACCTCGCGGCGCGTCAGCATGGCGAAGGTGCTGACCACGGCGCCGCCCATCATCACCAGCATCACCTCGGGCAGCTGCAGCGCGAACAGCGTCGGCAGATAGGACCAGGGCATGTCGGGCACCGATACGATCGCGCCGTCGAACATCTCCTTCCAGGGCTTTTCGAAGAAGTGCGAGAAGTAGGTCAGGGCCTCGAAGGGATTGCCGGGCTCCATGATCGACCACGGCCAGATCAGGCCCATCACGAGATAGCCGAGCGCAAGGCCGGGCAGCAGCACATAGACCACGTGGGCGAAGCGGCGGGCCGATTCGCGCAGGCCTTCGGTGCGCAGCTCCTCCAGGAACAGCGGAATGAAGCCGATCACGGCGTAGACCAGCGACAGGCCGCCGAGAATGCGCGTGCCGAGCGCGAGGCCGGCGCCTAAGCCGACGATCAGGATCGTGCGCGGCGAGGGCTGCGGATATTCCTCGGCGAGCCGGACGAGGCCCAGCATCAGGATGATCATGGCCACCGCGAAGGGCGCATCCTTCGGGTTCATGAACATGTGGCCGTAGAAGATCGGGCACAGCGCGAGCAGCAGGAGCGAGGCAAGGCCGGCAAGCGGTCCGCCGATGCGGCGGCCGAGCCGCCACGTCACGGCCAGGCCGATCACGCCGACGATCGCGCCGACCAGGCGTCGCGTCTCGAACAGCTCGAGCGGAATGACCTTGTGCAGGAGCGCTGCGACCATGTCGAAGCCGCCGCCATACATGTAGAGATTGGCAAAGGAGAGCGCCGCGGTGTCCCGGAAACCGGAACCGAACATGCGCAGCAGCAGGTCGGCATATTCAGCGTGGGTGTAGTCGTCCCAGCCGAGTCCGTAGTCGCGGAAGGTCAGGCCTGAAATGACGGCGACCGCAGCCAGCACCAGCATGGCGAGATCGTCGCAAGTCCGTTCAACCGAGCGCCGTAGGGGCGTGTCGATCGCCGAAGTCGTGATGGATGTCATGGCTATTGGTGACCCGGAATCCCCTCTTGGCCCTGCTGGCGCGCGCGGGCCACTTCCCCGGAATCCCTATAGCGCAGTTCCATTACCAAGTAATTGGGCATTATGGCTAAATTCCTGATGCGACGCAGCAAATCCTTGCAACCGGGGGCAGACTAGCAGTAGCGATCCGTAGCTGAAGGGAATGTGAATAAGTCCCTGATATCCTTCCCTTTAGGAACGCTGCCCTCAATTGGCCGTTGGCGAGGACCACAGTATGACGGTATCGTGGCGTAGAGTGAGAGGATGTCGCGTGTGGATGCGCGGCTTGGGGTGGGTTCGATGACCTTGGCATTGTTGATCGCGGGCATCGTCGCCGCCGTGGCGGGCCTCCTTGCGGTCGCTTTTGGCTTTTCCGTCAGGGAATTCAGCCTCGGCAGCACCCTCATAATCTCCGGCACGATCGGCGTCTGCTCCGGAATGTTACTGACTGGTCTCTACGTCGTGGCGCTGGAGCTGAAGGGCATCGGCCGTCGGCTGGCCGGCGCGGCCGCGTCGTCCGAGGTCCGGGTCAGGCCCGTGCTGCCGGGTCTCGCGACACCGAGTGCGCCCGAGCCTGCGCCGCCGATGCGGGCCGAGCCGCCAGTTCCGCCGGCTCCCGCCGCGCCGCCGCCATGGCAGGGCGAGCTACCCGCGCGCGAGCGTCCGCGCGTCGAGCCGCCGCTCGCCGAGCCGGAAGCTCCGACGCCGCCTGCCGCGCCGGAAGCGCCGCGCCGGCGCAATCTGTTGTTCGCCTCGACCTCGCGCAAGGAGCGCGAGCGCGCCGAGGCCGCAAAGGCCTCCGAAGGCGCGCCGCCACATGCAGAGCTCGCAGCGCCTGCGGCCCCTGACGCGCCGCCTGCGAGCTTCGACGACGCCTGGCCGAAGGCGGATCGCCTGCGTGCGCCTGAGCCGCCGGCCGCCTCGCGCCGCCCGGCGCCACGCTCGCCATCGACCTTTGCCGAGGCTGCCCCGCCGCCACCGCCTGCACCCGAGCCCGAGCCGGAGGTCGAGCAGGCGGCCGTGACGGTGCTCAAATCCGGCATCGTCGACGGCATGGCCTATTCGCTCTATTCGGACGGCTCGATCGAGGCGCAGATGCCCGAGGGCATGATGCGCTTCGCCTCGATCGACGAGTTGCGCGCGCATCTCGACCAGCGGGGCGGCTGACGCTCGCTGCGCCCAAGTAAAGCGCTGCGGCTCATCAGTCATCAGCTCGAATTCGTCAGTCCTGTATTTTGGCCGAACGTATTGTTGACACGGAATACTTTGGGGTCGTCAATCTCCTGACGCGCAGGATCTTAGGGAAGGGCGGGCCATGTCGGATGCCGGAGCCAAGAATTTCATCGAGCTGACGGCGAGCATCGTGTCGGCCTATGTCGGCCACAACCCGACGCCGGCCGCCGAGATTCCGAACCTGATCAGCCAGGTGCATGGCGCGCTGGTACGCGTCTCGTCGGGCCGCAACGAGGTCGTCCCACACGAGCCGGCAAAGCCTGCGGTGTCGCTGAAGAAGTCGATCGCGCCGGACTATCTGGTGTGTCTCGAGGACGGCAAGCGCTTCAAGTCGCTGAAGCGCCATCTGCGCACCCAGTACAACATGACGCCGGAGCAATATCGCGAGAAATGGGGGCTGCCGGCCGACTATCCCATGGTCGCGCCGAACTACGCGGTGGCGCGCTCGCAACTGGCCAAGCAGATGGGCTTGGGACAGCAGCAGCGGAAGCGGAAGTAGTCCGTCCGCGCGGTCAGCTCCCGTAGGCTGGGCAAAGGCGCGCAGCGCTGTGCCCACCCTACCAGATCTTTGCAGCTTGGTTCGAGAAGTGCGCCTCACCGCGAGGCGCTTACGACGCCTCCGCCAGCGCCTCTCGCGCATCGGTCTTGATCCGCTCGACCATCGAGCGCAGGCCGTTGGAGCGCTGAGGCGTCAGATGGTCGCGAAAGCCGAACTCGTTGAACACGGCGATCGCGTCGGTAGCGAGGATCTGCTGCGGCGTGCGGCCCGAGTACAGCGAGAGCACGATCGCGACCAGGCCGCGCACGATATGGGCGTCGCTGTCGCCGCGATATTTCAGGATCGGCGCACCGCCATCGCGGTCGACCAGCTTCTGCAGCCAGACCTGGCTCACGCAGCCGTTCACCTTGTTCTCGGCGGAGTGCTCGGCCTCCGGCATCGGTTCCAGGGTGCGGCCGAGCTCGATGACATACCGGTAGCGGTCGTCCCACTCGTCCAGAAGTTCGAAATTGTCCCTGATTTCGTCGATCGTCGTCATGTTGGCCCAAAGTTCCCGTTCACGCCAATATAAGGACGCGAAGCCGTGAAATCGATAGGGATTGGGGCCTAATTCGCAGCGTGAGGACCGCGCCATTCCAGCGCGAGGTCGTCCTGGGTCAGGGTGTCACGCGGCGCCTCGTTCGAGGCGGCGTCGCCTTCGCCGGCCAGTGCGATCGAGCCGGTGTGGTCGGGCGCCTTCTTGTCGCTCTTGTCGTTTCTGTCGTTCTTTTCGATCTGCTCCTTCTTGTCGTTGATGATCTGGTAGAGCTTCTTGGCGCCGTCCTGGGCGCGCTGGCCGATGATGGTCGCGGCCTGTCCGCCGACCTCGCAGGCCGCCGGCTGGCGTTTGCAGAACTGGGTCACGTCGGAGACGGCCGCGGTCGCAGCCTGCACCGCATCGGCAGCGCCGATCTGCGGCAGCTTCTCCGATTCGGGCGTCTTGTCCCGCGGCAGGAGTACCAGCACCAGCCCGAGCCAGAATGTGATGCGGAGCAGAAAGCGCATCTTATCGACCTGTACGTTAGATCCGGCCGCGGCGATCTCCGCGAGGCGCTCGGACCTAGCAACTCTCGATAAATCGCAAGTGATTGCTTCGAGCTTAATTCGGGGAATGTTTACGCAAAAATCTTCGAGATGCGCGGTCTCGTAAATTTTCTATTGATAGCGCGGCTCCGCGCTCCTCCAGATCACGCATCCACCAATTCGAAACCATGCGGCGGAAGGTGAAACCCTGTGTTCACCATCCTCGCTAAAGACGTCGTCAAATCGTCTAAAAAGCTCCGCGATGACGCGGTGTCCGGCCGCACGCGTTGCCGCCTTAGCACTCGTTTAAGGTCGCTCTGACAGGTTGGCTCAACGATAAGGAGGCGTTCCGGCGCGTCTTCTCGACGAGTGAGCCGAAGCGCGAGACCCGTGACAGTTTTGAGTATCATCCGCGATTGTCTCGATGCGCTGCTGCATCCCTCCGCGCGTTACGATGCGCTGACGCGTGCACGCCATCGTGCCTTCATGGCGCCGCGGCTGCTCGGCAGCCTGGCAGCCTTTGCCGCATTTCCTGTTTATCTCGCCATGCGTGGCGCGCCGAGCGCGGTCGAGGTCGCGGCCTTCGCCTGGCTGATCGCACCCATCATGTTGTCCTGGTTCCTGTCGCGGACCGGCCGCTATGAAGGCGCGCATGTGCTATCGTCGCTGGCGCTCGCCGGATTGATCATGGCGGTTGCGACGACCACCGGCGGCATCGGTTCATTCGCGGCGGTCTGGCTGGTCGTGGTGCCGCTCGAAGCCGCGCTGTCGGCTTCGCGCCGCGTCGCCGCCTTTGCCTCGCTGCTCGCGCTGTCCTGCGCGGGGATCCTGATCCTGATCAGCCAGCTCGGCTGGCTGCCGGTGGAAGAGCCGAGCGCCACGGAGCGCGGCGTGCTGATGGCGTTCGGCGTCGCCTCGGCGACTCTCTATGCTGCGGGTCTTGCCTTCGGCGCGGAGTCGCTCGCACGCACCAGCGTTGCGCTGCTGTCGCGCGAGGAGGAGCGTTATCGCCTGCTCACGCGCAACATGAGCGACGTCATCTCGCGGCATCAGCGCAATGGCGCGGTGCAGTTCATTTCGCCGGCCGCCGAGGCCATGCTCGGCATATCAGTGATGCAACTGCACGGCCATGGCCTGTTCGACCGCGTCCATGTCGCCGACCGCCCGGCCTATCTCACCGCTTTGTCCGATGCCGCGCGCGGCGACGTGCGCAGCGTCGAATTCCGGCTGCGGCGCGAGCCTGTCAGCGCCGAGCGGGGCCAGGTCGATTTCATCTGGGTCGAGATGCGCTGCCGGCCGCTCGACCAGGATCTCGGTCGCGACGCCACGCGCGAGGCGGAAGTCGTCGGTGTGATGCGCGACATCACCGATCGCAAGCTGTCCGAGCAGGCGCTCGATCAGGCGCGCAGCGCGGCGGAAGCCGCTGATGCCGCCAAGACGCGCTTCCTCGCCACCATGAGCCACGAGCTGCGCACGCCGCTCAACGCCATCATCGGCTTCTCCGAGATGATCGCGCAGGAGCAGACCCTGATGCTGGGCGCAGCCCAGCGCAAGGAATATGCCCAGCTCATCAACGATTCCGGCCAGCATCTGCTGTCGGTCGTCAACGGCATCCTCGACATGTCGAAGATGGAATCGGGCAATTTCGAGATCGCGTCCGAGCCGTTCGCGCCGCGCGCCTCGCTGATGCATTGCTGCAACCTGCTGGCGCTGAAGGCGCGGGAGAACGGCATCGACCTCATCACCGACGCGCCGCAGGACCTGCCTGTGATGACCGGCGATCCGCGCGCCTTCAAGCAGATCGTGCTCAACCTCGTCGCCAACGCCATCAAGTTCACCGAGCGCGGCGGCCAGGTCACGGTGTCGGCGGCCGCGTCCGCCTCGCAGCTCACGCTGCGCATCAGCGACACCGGCGTCGGCATTGCGCCGGACGATCTCAAGCGCATCGGCGCGCCGTTCTTCCAATGCGGCAAGACCTATGAGCGCCGTCACGAAGGCACCGGCCTCGGCCTGTCCATCGTCAAGAGCCTCGTGGCGTTGCATCTCGGCGATTTGACGGTACAAAGCAGGTTGGGCGAGGGCACTGCCGTCACCGTCAAGCTGCCGCTCGTCTACACGCCGCCGCAGGCGAAGCCTGCCGAGAACAAGATCGCGACCTTGACGCCCGTGCTGCGCCAGGAAACTCCGGAACAACTTCACGACCAACCTGCTCTGGTGAAGAAAAGTGCCTAAGAAGTCTGCCAACGACGAAGCTGCTCCGCGCCGCCGTGGCGCCAAAGGAGGCGCCAAGGCTGCGGTCATCGATGTCGAGACCGAGCGCAATCTCGTGATGCGCGTGCTGCTGCACAGCCCCAAGGACACACTGGCCGGCCTCGTCGCCGTCGGCGCCATCAGCGCGATCGTCGCCAATGCATTGTTCCTGCAGACCGGCCGGCATCCGGCGCCGATGTTCGGCACCCTGATTAATCTTCCCGCGCCGTCGTCGCCGTTGTCGAATCCCTTGCCGCGTCCGCGCCCCGTCGGCGCCGACACCTCGCCGCTCGAGCCGAAGGCGACCGAGTTCCGCGTCGAGCCCAAGCCGGCTGAGCGAGCACCCGAGCGCGCCGCCGAAAAGCCGGTCGAGGCGACCGCATCGACGCCGCGCGCGGGCAACGATCCCATGACTAATCTGGTCAAGGCGACGACCTCGACGCCTTCCTCCGCGATGCGTCCGCCGGCGCCGATCCCGCTGCCGCAGACCCCTGCCGCACGGCGCATCGCCGGCGTGCAGCGCGCGCTGTCTGAATACGGCTATGGCAATCTGAAGATCACGGGCGCGATGGGCGGCGAGACCCAGTCCGCCATCCAGAAATTCGAGCGCGAGCACAAGATGCAAGTCACCGGCCAGGTCTCCGATCGGCTGCTCCGCGAGCTCGCCGCCGCGATCGGCCATCCCGTCGAATAAGCGTTGGGCCTGCGAAGGCTGGTGCTGATCCCGGCGCTGGCCTATCGTGCGATTCATGCGTTTGAAATCCAACATATGGGTCTCGGCCTATTTGCGCCGGTGCCAGGGCGAGGGCGTGTTCGGCGCCGTGCGCCGTCGCGGCGCCGAGGAGGCGGGCGCGGTGTTCGTCAAAGTGTCGCTGCTCGACGGCAATGCGATGCTCTACGTGCCGGCGCCGCAGACTGTCTATGACGACGGCCGGCCGGTCGATCGCTTCTTCGTGCCCGCCGCGCCGCAGCCGATGCCGGAGGCTGCAGTCGAGGAGCGCCTGACCAAGGAGCTCCGCTTCGATCCCGATGCGTGGATCGTCGAGACCGAGGACCGCGCCGGGCGGCATTTTCTGGAATTGGCGAAGACCTAGCTGCCGTCATTGCGAGCGCAGCGAAGCAATCCAGAATCTTTCCGCGGAGGGATTCTGGATTGCTTCGTCGCTACGCTCCTCGCAATGACGAGCTTGTGGAGGCGGCGCGCGCCCCACATCCAATGTCGCTGTCTCTGAAGGCCGGCGTTACCGCTCCGACGACCCACCCGTACCCGTTCGCACCGACGGGCTGGAGCCGGGCTGTGCACCGGGCCGCGACTGGCTCGCACCGGCGCGGGCGCGCTGGCGGTCGCTGTCGTGCAGCGACGATTGATACTTCGCGCGGGTGACGGCGAGCGTCGAGCCGCGCCAGGCCGCCAGCATCACCAGGGCCGATCGGTCATTGAGGCGATCGTAGAGCCGCGACAGCCGGTACACGTTGTTCACGGAGTTGCCGATCTCCGGCTTGAAGAACAACAGGATGCGCTGGAAGTTCGGGCTCGGCATGTCGAGCGCGCGCGCGGCGACCGCGAGCGCTTCGCCGCCGGCATCGTCGACGATTTGCGCTGCGACGCGCGAGGGCAGGATCAGGCTGTCGCCGAGCTCATAGGTGAAGTTCTCGGCGTCGTTGGCGATCGCCGCCATCTCCAGGATCTGGATCGCGCGTTTGGCGCGCACGGTCGGAATCCGCGGGGCGGCCTTCAGCGGCGTCTGCGCCAGATTGTGCAGGATCAGTGCGCGCTCGGAGGAGCCGGCGCGGAAGAACATGTCGTAGATCTCGGCGGCGTCCTTCGGCTGCATCGCCATGTTCGCGGCCATCCGCAGCTCCGCGTCGGTCGGCGTACGGGCCGGGGCGGGTTCTGCCGGGGACGACGGGATCTCGCGCGCGAGCGGAACCCTGCGGCCTTCCTGGGCGGCGACCAGCCCGAGCTTCTGCAGGACCGGGACGGGCGTCTGCGGGTAGATCGCGAGCTTCGCCTTGACGGAGGCGCGCGTCGCATCGTCGACCTGGTCGATCAATCGTGTGGCGAGCTCGACGAATTGCCGCTGCTCGTCGTCGCTGTGGATGCGGGTCTGGACATAGAGGTCGGTCAGCACGCGCAGCAGCGTCGGGCGGACATCGACGCCTTCGCGACGGGACAGGGTCATCAACCCGTCGAATCCGGGAAACAGCGACTTGGTCATGGAAGCGTACGCAACTCGGAAAGAAACTTCCGGGCGAGCCTAGCGCAGGTTCCTTTAAAGGCTCGTTAAGGAAAACGAGCCGTGAAGCCGGCCCTTCAATTTGAAGGCATCTCGTGCCGCAACGAGACGGGGCGGCGGGTCCGTGCAGTTACGGTCCGGACGGCATGTTTACACCCCGTTAACCATGTACTGATCTTAATGATCGCCATGTTGCAGGAGCGTATTTCATCGCGCGGCAATTGAGAGAGCTCACATGGGGACCATCATCGAATTTCCGGCCGGTCGCCGGGTAGGCTCGTCGGGGGATGTCACACCACGCGCGGATATGGGGACCGTTCTGATCCTCCCCGTCATTCGGATCGAGCGCGAGAGCGACGAAACCAGCGGCGATCGCGGGCCGGAGCAGGGCACAGCGCCGGGGCGCCGTCGTCGCCGTCGCTGATCCGGACTTTGCAATGCCGGACACCATCCGCCATATCCGGCCCTTCCTATCGGCCGTCCTGCTTGCGCTGCTCGGCGCGATGTTGGGCGCCTGCAGCGGCGGCGATTTCGGCCGCACCCGCGCCGACATGCGCAGCGACGACATGCATCGCTGGCTCGGCACTGAAGCCACCGGCAGCCTCGGCCTGAAAGCTTCCCAGTTCCAGCTCACCGACGAGGAGCGCCAGCTTCGCGACCTCGCTTATCCCATGATCGAGCCGCCGCTGTCGCGCCCCGCATGGAAGAGCGTGTTCGGCGACTACAGGGCCCTGCCGGCTCCCTGGCACCAGAAGGTGGTGTTCGACCGCACCATGTACGGCCGCACGCTGATCGACGAGCCGCATCGCTCGCATTCCTCGCGCTATGCCCAGCTGATCGAGGACGTGCGCAACGACACCACGCGCTTCGAGCCGTTCTTCGCCTCCGCGATCCGCGTCATCGATCTCGACAGGAAGCGCAATGCCACCATGGTGCGCGTCTCCGCACTCTCGCCGCAGGAGAGGGATGACGCGGTCGCGCGCATGCAGGAGAACTCGCTGATCATCCAGTGGGTGCAGCAGAGCCTCGAGCAGCGCGTCTCGTCCTATCGCTGGGCGCTGGAGCGCCTGGTGATCCAGGCGCCGGATCCCATGGCCGCCGATGCCGACCGCCTGATCGGCGAGCTCGCAGCCCAGACCGCCAACCCGCCGGTCCAGGCGCAACCGCCCTACGGCCGCGCGGTAGTTTCGAAGGGCTAGGATTTTCGCGCGCGGGGCGGCCGCTTGGCCGGCCCGGACTTGCGCCGCTGCTTCTGCAGCTTCCCGACAAAATCCTTCAGCGCGTCCGCCAGCGGCATCGACGCGCGGTAGGCGAGGCCGACGTCGCGCTTCACCTTGACCTCGATCTCGCGCACCGCGACGTCAGGATTGCCCCGCGCGACCCCTTCCGGGACGATGGCGATGCCGACGCCGGCCGCGACCAGCGCCATCGCCCAGTCCTCCGATTGCGCGATCGCCGCGGTCTGGCGCCGTTGTGCCGCGCGGGCGAAGAATTCGCTCTGCTCGCAATGGCAACGGTCGATCAGGGGAACGCCGGCGAGATCGGCGGCCCGGAGCTTCTCCTTCAGCGTCAGCGGATGTGATGGCGGCAGCGCGGCCACATAGCGCTCGCTCCACAGCGAAACGAAATGCTCGTCCGCGCGCAGCATGCTCTTCGAGATGATCCGGGCATCGGCGCGCTCGTCGCTGCCGACGAGGCGGAGCGCGATGTCGCTGCGCGCCGTCAATGGCTTCAACAGCGCGATCGTCCGGGGCACGTCGAGCGTGCGCATCAGCCCAAGGGTGAGTGCGGTCTTGCTCGCCGGCTTCCTGAACAGGCTGCGCGCCGCGTCGGTCTCGTCGATGATGCGGCGGGCGAGGGCGTGAAACTGCTCGGCCGAGGCGGTCGGCGCGACGCCCTTCTTGTGCCGGATGAACAGCGTGGTGCCGAGCTCGGCCTCCAGATTGGTGATCGCGGTCGAGATCGACGGCTGCGACACGAAGCATGCACGCGCCGCTGCGGTCAGGTTGCGTTCGCGGTAGACGGCGGCGAAATAGCGAAGCTCGCGGATGTCCATAGGATAAACCTAGAGATAATATCAATAGTCGATATTTTACCTATGGATCGCGTGATGGCAAGAACGCTCCCGTCACAACAGCGGGGACGCGCGATGAAGATCCACCACCTCAACACCGGCACGATGTGCCCGATGGGCCGCCGTCTCGTGAACGGCACCGGCAGCCTGTTCCAGCGCGCCCGCCTGGTCTGCCATTGCCTGCTGGTGGAGACCAATGACGGGCTCGCCCTGGTCGACACCGGCATCGGCCTCGGCGATATCGCGACACCCGAACGGCTGGGACGGCGATGGGTGCGCCAGACCGCGCCAAAGCTCGACCCTTCGGAGACGGCGGTCGAGCAGGTGAAGGCGCTCGGCTATTCCCCCGACGACGTGCGGCACGTGCTGCTGACGCATCTCGATCGCGATCACGCCGGCGGCGTGCCGGATTTCCCGCGCGCTGCGATCCACGTCCATCGCGCCGAATACGACATGGCGGTCGAGCGCAAGCCGGCGCCGCCCGCAGGGCGCTATGTCACGGGACAGTGGAGCCATGGTCCGCGCTGGACATTCTATGGCGAAGCCGGCGAGGGCTGGTTCGGCTTCAAGGGCGTGCGCGCGCTCGGCGACACCGAGGCCGACATCCTGATGATCCCGCTCGCCGGCCACACGCTCGGCCATTGCGGCATCGCGGTGCGATCAGGCGACGCCTGGCTGCTGCATGCCGGCGACAGCTATTTCCACCACGCCCAGCTCGACGCATCGCCGCGCGTGCCGCTGATGCTCGGCTTCTTCCAGCGCAAGGGCGACATGGACCGCAAGATGCGGATCGCCAACCAGGCGCGGCTGCGCGCGCTGAAGCAAGAGCACGGCGACCGCGTCAGGATCGTCAACAGCCACGATCCCGTGGATTATGAGAACTGTCGCTGCGGCGGGCATTGAGCGCGGGCCGGTCCGTCGTCAGCGCTGCCCGTCATGCACGGAGATGTCGGATGCCTTGAGGCCGCCGATGCGGGCATGGGGGCGGCCGCCGGTGGCCATCACGAGCCCGAAGGCGATCTCGTCGCGCCGTGGCGCATCCCACAATGTCATCTCCGCGGTGCCGAAATGGCTGCGGACATAGGCGGCATGGA
Source organism: Bradyrhizobium sp. 18BD (assembly GCF_054185225.1). Lineage (NCBI taxonomy): Bacteria > Pseudomonadati > Pseudomonadota > Alphaproteobacteria > Hyphomicrobiales > Nitrobacteraceae > Bradyrhizobium > Bradyrhizobium sp. 18BD. The sequence goes on from NZ_JAVAYL010000004.1 coordinate 215,480, forward strand.
TGTGACCGAGCGGCACCATCAGGCGCGTGCCGGGCCCGCCAATGGTCTTCGCCGCAGGGACGATCGCCTTGGGCTGGCCGAGCACCTCGCGCATGCCATGGCCGCCGGCCTCGTGCCAGACGGCGCCATGCTCGAGCTCGCCGTCCTCGCCGACGATGATGCCCTTGCCATAGGCCTCGATGCGCGCGGCGCCGCCGAGCTGCGCGATCAGCCCGCTTGCGAGCTCGCGCCCGAGCTCACGCAACGAGGCCTGGAACGGCATCAGGTCCGGCTCGTAGCGGCCGGCGAAGGGATTGCGGATCACCGCAATGGCGGTGCCGACCAGCAGCGGCGTCTCCAGCCGCGGGCCGCGCTCGTGCCGGATCGTTTCGACGCTGAGCGCGGTCTTGCGAATGTCGTGCGACATGGGCGGCTCTAGGCTTCGTCGACGACGGGATTGCGCAGCACGCCGATGTTCTCGATCTCGACCTCGACCACGTCGCCGGGCTTGAGGAAGACCGGCGGCTTGCGGGTGAAACCGACGCCGGCCGGCGTGCCTGTTGCGATGACGTCGCCGGGGACGAGGTCGAAAATGGTCGAGCAATATTCGATCAGCCGCGGGATCGAGAAGATCAGCATCGACGTGTCCGAGGACTGCACCACCGCGCCGTTGACGCGCGTCTCGAGCTTCAGCCTGGTGGGGTCGCCGATCTCGTCGGGCGTGACCAGCCACGGTCCGAACGGGCCGGTGCCGACGAAGTTCTTGCCGGAGGCGATCTGCTGCGCGTGGCGCTGCCAGTCGCGCACGCTGACGTCGTTGTAGATCGAGTAACCCGCGACGTGGCTCCAGGCGTCGGCCTGGCTGATGTGGCGGCCGCCCTTGCCGATGACGACGGCAAGCTCGCCCTCCCAGTCGAAATTGTCGGACACCTTCGGTCGGATCACCGGCGCGTTGTGCGCGACCTGGGAGCGCCAGACCCGCAGGAAGATCGGCGGAAACTCCGTGATCTCGCGCTTCATGCCGAACGCCACCGCCTCGTTGTGGTGGTCGAGATAGTTGCGCACGGCGCAGACGATCTTCTCGGGCCGCGGGATCACCGGCAGATATTTGAGGTCGCTCAGCGCCAGCGTGGGCTTGTGGGCCGCGACGATGGCCGCGCGCCGCGCATAATCGTCGCTGCCGAGGAAGTCCGCGAGCGTGGGGTACTGGGGCAGGGCGCGGCCGAGGTCCACGACACCGTTTTCGACAACGGCCCCCCAGCTTTCCCGGTTTCCGTCCAAGAACGACAGCAGCTTCATGGTTTTCGCCCCAAGGTTATGACTTTCGATCTAACGTATTATTTTCGAAAATCTACCGGCGCGCAAGCCCGCCGGTGCGAAAATGCGGCTCTGGCCTATTCGGCGTCGAGCAGGTGGGCGGCATATTTGGCGACGTTGTCGGAGGTCGAGCGGATATGCGTCTCAATCAGTTGTACGGCGAGATCGGCATTGCGCGAGATCGCGGCCTGCATGATCGCCTGGTGCTCGCCGGCCTTGTCGCGCGGACGCGGCCGGAAACTGGCCGATAGATGCCGGTAGCGCTCGGCGCGATCGAACAGCTCGGCGCGAATGGCGAGCAGCGTCGCCGAGCCGCAGGCCGACACCAGCGCCTGGTGGAATTGGCGATGGGCGATCTTCCATTCGGGGTCGCGCAGCGGATGCTCGGGATCGCGCTGCTCGATCCGCTTCAAACGGTGCAGCGTCGAAATGACGGCGATCTCCCAGTCGTCATTACCCTTTTCGATCGCGCGGCGGATCAATTCCACCTCGATCAGCACCCTGGCGTCGGTGACCTCGACCAGATCCTGGCGGCTGACCGGCGCCACGCGAAATCCGCGCTGCTCCTGCGCGTCGACCAGCCCTTCGGCGGCGAGCGCGGTCAGCGCCTCGCGCAGCGTCGTGAAGCTCGCGCGGAACCGTTCGCGCAGGACGTCGAAGCGCAGCGGCTCGCCCGGCGGCAGGGCGCAGGCAATGATCTCCTCGCGCAGCCGATGGGTGATGTCGGCGGCGATGGTCTTGCCGAATTCCTTGCGGGGGCGAATGGCGCTGTCGGGCATGGCTTTGCCAGTGAATCGATGCCTCAAGATGCCGCGCCAACGACCATCTTGCAATAATTTTCGTAAACGATATTATTTTCGAAAATATGGTCTAGGGAGCAATGAATCATGAGGGCAGTGCTGGTGCGTCAGCCGGGCGGGCCAGATGCACTTGAGATGGTCGAGCTTCCGGTGCCTGTGCCGGGGCCCAAGCAGGTGCAGATCCGGGCCGAGGCGTTCGGGGTCGGGCAGCCGGACGTGCTGATCCGGCGCGGCGTCTACAAATGGATGCCGCCTTTGCCGGCCAACCCCGGCAATGACGTCGCCGGCCGCATCTCTGCGCTTGGACCCGGCGTCGAGGGCTTTGCCGCCGGCCAGAAGGTACTGCTGAGCGCGCGCGATCTGTCGCAGCGCGGCGGCTGCTACGCCGATTATGTGGTCGCGCCGGCGGACGCGGTCCACGCGCTGCCCGACCATGCCGATCTGCGGGCGGCCGTATGCCTGTCGAACTACCAGGTCGCCTATGCGCTGCTGCACGAGTGCCGCCATCCGCGCGCCCCCGCAAGCGTGCTGGTGATCGGCGCCGCCGGTGGTGTCGGCACCGCGCTGGTGCAACTGGCCAAGCTCGCCGGGATGACCGTGATCGGCACGGTCTCGACCGAGGAGAAGGCCGCGTTTGCGAAGGCGAACGGCGCCGACCACATCATCTTCTACCGAAGCGAGGACGTGGTGGCGCGGACGCGCGAGCTGATGAAGGGCGAGGGCGTCGGCCTCGTGCTCGATCACGTCTGCGGGCCGGAGTTCACCGGCTATCTCGGCGCGCTCGGGAAATGGGGCACGCTGCTGTCCTACAACGCCTTTGCCGGATTGCCGGAAGAGAATTTGATGGCGGCGATGCGCGACCATCTCGACATCTGTCCGGCGATCCGCTGCTTCTCCTTCCACATCTATGACCACGATCGCGACGGCCGCCGCGCCCTGATGCGCAGCGTGATCGATGCGCTGAGCCAGAATGCGATCAAGCCGGCGATCTCGGCGGTGCTGAAGCTCGACGAGGTCAGGAAAGCGCATACGCTGCTGGAGCAGGGCTCCGCGCTCGGCAAGATCATCATGACGCCATGAGGGGGTGGACGCACCGATGACCACACAAGCACCCATTGCGCGCTTCACCCGGCTGCGGCACGCGACCTTCACCTCGCCTGATCCGGAGCGGCTGCTTGACTATTATCGTGGCGTGATCGGGCTTGGTCTCGTCGCCCGCGATGGCAAGCGTCTCTTTCTTGCCAATGATTCCGAGCAGCTCTCGCTCGTGATCGAGCCCGGCGAGGCCGCGCTCAAAAGCATCGCCTTCGAGATCTCGCCCGCTGTCGAGATCGAGGCGCTGGGCGCCGCGCTGAAACAGGCCGATCTGCGGCCCGAGCTTCACAGCGATCCCTTGCCCGGCATTTCCAGGCTGCTGTCGTTCAGCGATCCTGAAGGGACGCGCTTCGAGTTGATCCAGGGCTGGACGCCGACGCCGGCGCAGGAGCGGATCGGCGCGCTCGCCGTCACCAAGCTCGGCCATGTCGCGCTTCGCACGCCCGATCCGCAGGCGGCCTCGAAGTTCTATGCTGACGTCATGGGGCTGCGTGTCTCCGACTGGATCGAGGACCGCTTCGTCTTCATGCGCAGCGGCTTCGAGCATCACACGCTGAATTTTGCGCGCGCTCCTGTGCGCAGTCTGCACCATTTCGCTTTCGAGCTGCGGGGACCCGCCCACATGCATCAGGCCTGCGATCATCTCGCGCGGCACAAGCTGCCGGTGCTCTGGGGGCCGGTTCGTCATGGCCCCGGGCACAACACCGCGATCTATCACCGCAATCCCGACGGGCATCTGGTCGAGCTGTTTCACGATCTCGATCGCATGACCGACGAGGAGCTCGGCTATTTCGAGCCGCGCCCGTGGCACCGCGATCGTCCGCAGCGGCCGAAAGTGTGGGTCGGCCTGCCGCGCGACGTCTGGGGCATGGCGCCTTCACCTGAATGTACGGAGTTCGCGCGCTAGCTAGGGCACGAAGACGCCGCGCGCGTTGCGGCCAAAGACATAACAATCAAAGGGAGACGCATCCATGCGACGGATGAAGCGGCTTGCTGCGGCCATTTTTCTGCTGGGCGGTTGTCTTGCAACCACCCCAGTGCCGGCGGACAACTATCCGTCGCGCCCGATCCGGCTGCTGCACGGATTTGCCGCGGGCGGCGCGGCCGACACGCTGTCGCGCATCGTCGCCGACGGGCTCTCGAAGAAGCTCGGCCAGCCCATCATCGTCGAGGCCAAGCCCGGCGCCGGCGGCAACATCGCGGCGGATGCGATCGCGAAGGCGGCGCCCGACGGCTACACGCTCGGCCTCGTCACCGGTGCCCACGCGATTTCGGCGGCGACCTACAAGAGCCTCGCCTACCAGCCGGCCGAGAGTTTCGAGATGATCTCGACGCTGGTCTATTACGCGCTCGTCATCGCCGTGCGCAGCGACCATCCGGCAAGGTCGCTGGGCGAGCTCATCGCGATCGCCAAGGAGAAGCCCGGCGCGCTGAGCTTCGGATCGGTCGGCTTCGGCAGCACGCATCACCTTGCCGGAGAGCTGCTGAACGCGTCTGCCGGCGTCGAGATCGTGCATGTGCCCTATCGCGGCGATGCGCAGTCGGTCACCGCGCTGCTCGGCGGCGAAGTCCCTGTCATCGTCGGCACGCCCGTGCTGCTGGCCCCGCAGATCCAGAGCGGCGCGATCCGCGGCCTTGCGGTGACCTCGCCGGCGCGCACCGCGCTGTTGCCCAATGTCCCCAGCGTTCAGGAGGCCGGCATCAAGGGGTATGACGTGCGCACCTGGGCGGGCCTGCTGGCGCCGAAGGGAACGCCGCCCGCGATCATGGCGACGCTCAACGCCGCGACGCTCGAAGTCCTCAGGGATCCTGACATCAGGCAGCGCCTGGAGACGGCCGTCGGCGGCGAGGTCCGCGGCAGCTCGCCGGAGGAGATGAAGGCGCTGATCGCGGCCGAGATCACCAAATGGTCGGCCGTGGTGGAGCGGGCGAAGATCCCGAAGATCTGAGCCGGGGAGGGGAAACCCTATCGCGCCTCGAGAGATTGCCTGCAGGGCGTCAATCCGAAAAGCCGATGAATCAGCGCGAGAAGAGGCGACCGCCGAGATAGTTAATTGGGAGCCTCGGTCACGGATGCTTGACCGCGATCAAGGACTGTTTTCGCTGCCCGGATATGGTACTGAGGCCGAGTTCCGGCGCCCAGAGGGTAAGTCTCATCGATGCGGTTCGTTCGTACCATCCTGGCATTTGCCATCGCCATATCCCTGGCGATGCTGCCCGTTGGTGTGTCCGCGGCCGAGATCGCGATGTCGCCGGACAACCTGCAGACGACCATGGGCGGCGATGCCGAGATGTCGATGGACGAGTGTTGTCCCGACATGAAGGGAACAGGCTCGCACACCGGCGGCTACAAGTGCGGGATGGGTTTCTGCTGCATCGGCGGGATCGTCGCGCTCGGTGACGTCAGGCCCGTCGCCTTCGAACATCTTGCCGTTGCGGCGAGCACGATGGCCATCCCTGAGGATCAGGTCGCCTCCTACCGCGGCGGCAGTCCTCCCTTCCGACCTCCTCGAATCTGATCTCGCAAAGCCTGAAGACGCGAGCAGCAGGGCTGCTCGCGACGACGACTGACGTGCGCGCACGATGCGCCGCGGCGGAAGATCAATTCATGAGGACTGGACAATGCTTGCCAAATTCAGCACCGCGGCTCTCGCCGCCACCCTTTCGCTTGCCGCTTCCGCCGCGATGGCGGGCGCCGGAGACTACAATTTCGAGCCGGTTAATCCGCAAATGAAGAAGGGCGAGGACGTCACGCTCACCGTTCGCCTGACCAACAGGCAAACCGGCAAGCCGGTGTCCGACGCCGTCATCTTCAAGACCCGTGTCGACATGGCCCCGGACGGGATGGCCGAGATGGAGTCGGCGGTCGCACCGCTGCCGTCGAAGGAGCCCGGCGTCTACGCCTTCAGGACGGACCTGCCGATGGCCGGCCGCTACCAGGTGACGCTGTCCGTGAAGGTGCAGGGCGAACCGGAGACCGTCACCGGCAAGGTGATCGTCACGGCGACCAAGTGAGCGCTCGGGCGCTGCTGGGCGGCGCCCGACATTCCCTCTTCCATTGACACGGACGCGCGCTCCCGGGTGCGCGGAGACACGCCATGAAAACGCTGCGTCTTCTGACGATTTTCGTGCTGGGCGGCAGCCTCGCCTTCGGATACACGAAGGGCGAGTTCGCGCCGCCTGCGGCGGCCGCGGACCGAGCGCCGCTCTACTACCGCGACCCCTCAGGCGCGCCGCTGTGGTCCGCGGGTCCCAGGAAGGACGACCGCGGGCGCGACTATCTGCCGGTCTATGACGACGCTCAGGCGCTCCCGGTGGAGACCAAGCCGCAGCCGCAGCCGGAGCCCTCGCGAAAAATCCTGTACTACCGCAATCCCATGGGCCTGCCGGATACCTCGCCCGTGCCGAAGAAGGATTCGATGGGGATGAGCTATGTCCCCGTCTACGAAGGCGACGATGTCGACGACGGCACGGTCAAACTCTCGCCCGGCAGGATCCAGCGCACCGGCGTGAAGTCCGAGCCGGTCGCGCGGCGCGCCATCCGCGTCGCGGTGAAGGCGCCCGGCACCATCCAGCTCGATGAGCGCCGCGTCTCCGTCATCGCGATGCGCGCCGAGAGTTTCGTGCAGAAGGTTTCCGATGTGACCACCGGCACGCGCGTGAAGGCCGGGCAGCCGCTGATGGAGATCTACAGTTCCGCGGTCGCCTCCGCGGCGGCCGAATATCTCGCGACCATCACCTCCAAGACGGTCGGCGGCGTCGAGATGTACGGCCGCGGCGCGCGGCAGCGGCTGGTCAATCTCGACGTTCCCGAATCCGCCATCGCGGAAATGGACAGGACGCATACCGCGCCCGTCACGCTGCGCTGGTCGGCGCCGCGCGACGGCGTCGTGCTCGAACGCAACGCGATCGAGGGCATGCGGGCCAATCCCGGCGACGTACTGTTTCGTATCGCCGACACCTCGGTGGTCTGGGCACTGGTCGACGTGGCCGAACGCGATCTCGGCAATGTCGCGGTCGGGCAGTCCGTGGCGGTGCGCGCGCGGAGCTTTCCCGGCCGGAGCTTCAGCGGCAGGATCGCACTCGTCTATCCGCAGGTGAACCGCGACACGCGAACCGTCCGTGTCAGGATCGAGCTCGCCAATCCCGACGCTGTGCTGCTGCCGGACATGTATGTCGATGCCGACATCGATACGGCTGATGCCGCGCCCGTGCTGGCGGTGCCCGATAGTTCGGTGCTCGACACCGGCCGCCGGCAGGCCGTCCTCGTCGACAAGGGAGAAGGGCGCTTCGAGCCGCGCGAGGTGAAGCTCGGCCGGCGCGGCGGCGGCTACGTCGAGGTGCGAGATGGTCTTGCCGACGGCGAGGCGGTGGTCACCTCCGCCAACTTCCTGATCGATGCGGAGAGCAATCTGAAGGCCGCGCTGAAAGGCTTTGCGGAAGGTGCGCCCCGCGCCAACGGCTCCGAGCCCGCGATGGGAGATCGCAAATGATCGCCCGCATCATCGCCTGGTCGGCGCGCAACCTGCTGCTGGTGCTGTTCGGCACCGGATTCGCGGCCGCCGCCGGCCTCTATGCGCTGGTTCATCTTCCGCTGGATGCGATCCCGGATCTCTCGGACACGCAGGTCATCGTCTACACAGAGTATCCCGGCCAGGCGCCGCAGGTGATCGAGGATCAGGTCACCTATCCGCTGACGACGGCGATGCTGACGGTGCCGAAATCGAAGGTCGTGCGCGGCTTCTCGTTCTTCGGCGTGTCGTTCGTCTACGTGATCTTCGAGGACGGCACCGACATCTACTGGGCGCGCTCGCGCGTCATGGAGTTTCTCAACGGTGCGGCCTCGCGGCTTCCTGCCGGGGTGACCCCAACCATCGGGCCCGACGCGACCGGCGTCGGCTGGGTCTACCAGTATGCGGTGATATCCAAGGAATTGAACCTGGCGGACACCCGCACGATCCAGGACTGGAATCTGAAATTCGCGCTGGCCAAGGCCGAAGGCGTTGCCGAGGTCGCCGGCATCGGCGGCTTCGTCAAGCAGTACAATGTGGTCCTCGACCCGCAGCGGATGCGCGACCGCGGCATCAGCATGCAGAAGATCCGCGAGGCGATCCGCGCCAGCAATTCCGACGTCGGCGGCCGCACCGTCGAGCTTTCGGAGTTTGAATACGTCATCCGCGGGAGGGGCTACATCAAGAGCATCAATGATCTCGGCAACATCGTGCTGAAGACCTCTGGCGGCACGCCGGTGCTGCTGCGCGACGTCGCCAGCGTCGAGCTTGGTCCCGACGAGCGGCGCGGCATTGCCGAGCTGAACGGCGAGGGCGAGGTCGCAAGCGGCATCGTGCTGCAGCGTTTCGGCGTCAACGCCCTCGACGTCATCGAGAACGTCAAGAAGCGGTTCAACGAGATCGCGAGCAGCCTTCCCAAGTCGGTCGAGATCGTGCCGGTGTACGACCGGTCCAACCTGATCTATGCGGCGATCGATACGCTCAAGCACACCCTGTTCGAGGAGAGCATCGTCGTCGCGCTCGTCTGCATCGTGTTCCTGCTGCACGTCCGCAGCGCGCTGGTTGCGATCCTGATGCTGCCAGTGGGCGTGCTGATGGCGTTCGGCGCCATGAAGCTGCTCGGGCTCGGCTCCAACATCATGAGCCTCGGCGGCATCGCGATCGCGATCGGCGCCATGGTGGACGCCGCAATCGTCATGATCGAGAACGCCCACAAGCACCTCGAACGTGCCGGGCCCGGTCAGTCGCGCGTCCAGGTCCTGATCGATGCCGCGTCCGAGGTCGGCCCCGCGCTGTTTTTCAGCCTGCTGATCATCACGGTGTCGTTCATGCCGATCTTCACGCTGGAGTCGCAGGAGGGACGGCTGTTCAGCCCGCTGGCATTCACCAAGACCTTTTCGATGGCCGCGGCGGCCTTGCTGTCCGTCACGCTGGTGCCGGCGCTGATGGTGATCTTCGTTCGCGGCAGGATCGTCCCCGAGAGCAGGAACATCATCAACCGTTTCCTGATCTGGGTCTACCGTCCCGTGATCAGGGGCGTTCTGCGTGCCAAGACGCTGGTAATCCTGGCATCGCTCGCCGTGCTCGCGGTGACGATCTGGCCGGCGCGGCAGCTCGGCACTGAGTTTATGCCGACGCTGGACGAAGGCACGCTGCTCTACATGCCGACGACGCTGCCCGGCATCTCGGTCACTAAAGCGGCCGAGCTGATGCAGATGCAGGACCGGATCATCAAGTCTTTCCCGGAAGTCGCCTCGGTCTATGGCAAGGCGGGACGCGCTGCGACCGCGACCGATCCTGCGCCGACGGAAATGTTCGAGACGATCGTCAATCTGAAGCCGAAGGAGCAGTGGCGCGCGGGCGTCACCGTCGACGGCCTGATCGCCGAGATGGACAAGGCGCTGCAATTCCCCGGCGTGTCCAACGCCTGGACCATGCCGATCAAGGCGCGCATCGACATGCTGTCCACCGGCATCCGCACGCCTGTCGGCGTCAAGGTGATGGGTACCGATCTCGTCGAGATCGATCGGCTGGCGAAGCAGATCGAGCGCGTCATCAAGACCGTCCCCGGCACCTCGTCGGCCTACGCCGAGCGCGGCATCGGCGGCTACTATCTCGAGATCGTGCCGGACCGCGAAGCGCTCGCCCGCTACGGCATCCTGATCCAGGACGTTCAGGACACCATCGCGGCCGCGCTCGGCGGCCAGACGGTCACGACGACCGTGGAAGGCCGGCAGCGCTTCACGGTGAACATGCGCTATCCACGTGACCTCAGGGACAATCCCGCGGCGATCGCCAGCGACATCCTGGTGCCGATGCCGGCGGGCGGCGCGGTGCCGCTCGGCGAGGTGGCCAAGGTCGAGCTGGCTAGGGGACCGACGTCGATCCGAACCGAGAACGGGCAGCTCTCGACGTATATTTACGTCGACATCAGGGATCGCGACATCGGCAGCTACGTCGCCGACGCGCAGCGCGCGGTGACGGACAGCATCCAGTTTCCGCCCGGATACTACGTGGTCTGGAGCGGCCAGTACGAATATCTGCAGCGCGCCGCCGCGCGCCTGAAGATCGTGGTGCCCGTGACGCTCGCGATCATCTTCCTGCTGCTGTATCTGAACTTCAGGGCGATGACCGAAACCCTGATCGTGATGCTGTCGCTGCCGTTCGCGCTGGTCGGCGGCATCTGGATGATGTGGTGGCTCGGCTTCAACCTGTCCGTCGCCGTCGCCGTCGGCTTCATCGCGCTCGCCGGCGTCGCCGCCGAGACCGGCGTCGTGATGCTGATCTATCTCGATCACGCGCTGGCCGAGATGAAGGCCATGCGAGATGCCGAAGGTCGGCGCCTCACGCGCCGCGATCTAAATGACGCCACCATGGTCGGCGCCGTCGAGCGCGTCCGGCCCAAGATGATGACCGTCGTCGCCATCATGGCGGGCCTGCTGCCGATCATGTGGAGCACCGGCGCCGGATCGGAGATCATGCAGCGCATTGCGGTGCCGATGATCGGCGGCATGCTGTCATCGACGCTGCTGACGCTGATCGTGATCCCCGCGATCTTCGGCCTGGTGAAGGGGCGGGGGCTGCCGCCGGGCGAGCGTGCGACCTCTGAGGAAGAACATCCGCTGCGCACGCCGCAGGCCGCCGAATAGGCGTTGTCAGGAAATCGAATATTTTGCCGATCCGGGCTTGCTATTTACCTTGCCGCGCTGAAACCGGCGGCCTGACGCGTATGGTGATCTTCTCCGATACGATCGGCGGCTCGAACGGATAGTGCTTGGCGTCCCCCAGCACCAGTTGGAGCGTGTGAGTCCCGGGCGGAAGCTCGAGGAACGTTTCGGTCTGCCCCGCGCCGAAATGCAGATGCGATTTGTCCTGCAGAATCGGCTCCTTGGGATCGATGGGGTCGCTGACGTCGATCAGCAGATGATGATGGCCTGCGTTCTGGTAGTCATCGCCCGCATGCGTCACACCCATGTTGCGCAAGCCGAACCGAACCCAGAACCCGGCACGGATCTTCTGCCCGTCATGGGGCGTGATGAAATAGAGCTTTGCGTCCTTGGGGGCGGCCTTGCCCTGTGGATAGGCGACAGCCGGCAGCAATGCGAGCATCGCCGACAGCGCAAGGCAGCGCAGGATTTGCATCAGACCTACTCCCCGCAACTAAAGCATGATCCGGAAAAGTGCGCAGCGGTTTTTCGAAACGATCATGCTCAAACAACAACCCAAAGTGACGATTCATCCTCATCTCATCGCGCTTTAAGGATCGAGCGCGACGCGGAAGCCGTGAGTCGGGTATCGAACATTGGTGTCGTAGCCATCGCGATTTGACGCCCGGACATATCTGGAATCGTTTTTCCAGGAGCCCGAGCGCAGGACATGCGACGTGCAGTCCGGGCCGCGCCATGCCGATCCGTCGCCAGGCGCACCCTGATACGTCTTATGCCAGCAATCCTCGACCCACTGATCGACGGCACCACCCATGTCGTAGAGTCCGAATGGATTGGGTTTGAAGCTGCCCACTTTCGCCGGCTGCTCGGCCGCGGCATCGCCGCAATCCTTGCACCCGGCCATGCCGGGCTGAAGCTTGTCGCCCCACCAATATTTGGTTTGCGTTCCGCCGCGCGCGGCATATTCCCATTCAGCTTCGCTCGGAAGGCGATAGGCCTTCTTCGTCGTCTGCGCCAGCCAAGCGACATATTGCTGCGCGTCGGTCCAACTCACATTGGTGACCGGCGCATCGTCCCGGCCGCTGGCGGTGAAGCCGCAGGCCTTGGCCGCCGCGCAAGCGTTCCACTCCTGAACCGTCACTGGATATTTGCCGATCGAGAACGGCTTGATTGTGGTCTGGTGAACAGGCCGCTCGGTCGGATCATCATTGCTGCCCATTGCGAAGCTACCGCCGCGAATGGCGATCATCTCGGGCTCGCGAACGGGCGCCGCCGTTGGGCTCGGCGCTGGGGCGGGCGGTGAGGGCGACGCAGCCGGCGAGGGCGACGGCTGCGGCATCGGCGCCGCCGCTTGGCGTTCTGGAGTCGGCGGTGACTGCGCAGGCGACGGAGCAGGAGAGGCGGTCGGCATGGCGACCTGCTCGCCCACTTTCCCGCGCGGCAAAGCCAGCAGATACCACAGCGCGCCGGCGGCAATGATCAGCAGCGTGATGCCCAGGAGAAAGATCAGGGCATTCTCGCGGCGGCCGCGCGTCCTGCCGACCGCGTCGGCATCCGGCAGTACGCGATAAACGCGCACGGGATCGGTGATGTTCTTGACCTTGCGATCCCCAAGCGACTCGTAACCACACACGACCTTGTGCTTGATCTGCTCGTAGATCGCGCCTGAGATGTAGACCTGCCCCGGTTCGGCAAGGCCCTCGATGCGTGTGGCGATGTTGACACCGTCGCCGTAGACATCGTCCGGCTCCACAATGACGTCGCCGAGATTGACGCCGATCCGGTACTCGATCCGCGAATGCTTGGGGAGCGAGGCGTTACGGCCGATCAGGTTCTGCTGGATGACGATGCTGCATCGAACGGCTTCGACGGGGCTGTCGAAGATGGCGATGAAGCCATCGCCCGTCGTCTTCACGAGGCTTCCATGATGCTCGACGATGCTGGGCTGGATGAGGTCCCGCTCGATCCGCTTCACGCGGACGTGCGTGCCTTCCTCGTCGGCTTGCATCAAGCGACTGTAGGAGGCGATATCGCCGACGATGATCGCTGCAAGACGACGCGGCCCCACTCCCTGCGGAGGCGGCTCATCCTGACTTCCCGATCTGAAGTTGCGAATTTCGCCCATAGCGGGGACTCCACAAACTTTCGAACGCGAGAGCCCAGCCTACAACAGCCTAATGCGACCGTCTGTGAAGGCTATCACATTGACAAACCGAGACAATGATGAACTCCCCGCGTTCGGGGGAGCGAAGTCATCGCATCGATTGAACCTTTTTGGCTTGGCACGGACAAAGGCTCGACGCGGAACCGGCCCCGTCCAGCTCTCCAGGAGCACTGCAGGTGATCGGATCAGGCCCGTCACTCCTGGAACCTCGGCGCTTACAAATCGATGGCGCAAGCTGACCGCAGGTGGAACCAGAGAAATCTGCTGACCCGGGCTGCTTCTGGTGCGACATGAAATGCCCGCGGCTGATTTCTCCGCGTGGGTGAGACGAACTTTTGATGTTGCCAGTCCAGTTTTGCCCGCCGAGTCACGCCTCACCAGTCAGCGCCGGCCTAACGCGCCTCCACCACCTCGCCGTCCTCCTTCACGAAGCGGCCGACGGGATTGTCCAGGAGATCGACGACGGCTTCGGAGGGACGGCACAGGCGCGTGCCCTTTGGCGTCACCACGATCGGACGGTTGATCAGGATGGGATGCGCGAGCATCTGGTTGATCAGCTCGTCATCGGACCATTTGGGATCGTCGAGGCCAAGGTCCTTGTAGGGCGTCCCCTTCTCGCGCAGCAACGCGCGGACCGATAATCCCATCGCCGCGACCAGTTGCTTGAGCGTTTCGCGTGATGGCGGCGTCTTCAGATATTCGATCACGACAGGCTCGATGCCGCTTTGCCGGATCATCGCCAGCGTGTTGCGCGAGGTGCCGCAGTTGGGGTTGTGATAGATCGTGATGCTCATCGGGTTGTCTCTGCGATTGGGACAGGGCCGCGGACCCTGGTCCGTCCAAGCAGCCAATTCATCAACAGCAAGCCGGCGAAAGCTCCGCAGAGCTCCGCCAGGATGAATCCGGGCAGGTCGGTGGGACGAATGCCCGAGAACGTGTTTGTCAGCGATCTCGCAATGGCGACCGCCGGATTGGCGAACGATGTCGAGGCCGTGAACCAATAGGCCGCGGTGATGTAGAGGCCGACAAGCCAGGAGACCGCTGTCCGCTGAAAGCGGACGCCGGCCAGGATCGTCGCGACCAGCCCGAAGGCGGCGACGGCTTCGGCCAGCCATTGCGGCCCGCCCGTTCGAACCTTCGTCGAGAGATCGAGCAGGGGCAGTCCGAACATCAGGTGTGCGGCCATCGTCCCCACGATGCCACCGGCGATCTGCGCAATCACATAGAGCATCGCTTCGTTCACCGGCAGCTCGCGTTTCCCGGTGAAGACGAGTGTGACCGCCGGATTGAAATGCGCGCCGGAGATCGGGCCGAGCACCGTAATGAGGACAACGAGAATGGCGCCAGTCGGTAGGGTGTTGCAGAGGAGCACAAGGGCAACATCCTTGGTCAGCGTCTCCGCCATGATGCCGGAGCCGACAACGGTGGCGACGAGAATGCCGGTGCCGAGCGCTTCGGCTGCAAGGCGTCGCGAAAGGTCGAAATTGTCCATCAGCGCGCTCGCTCCTTTCGTTTTGGCGAGCAGCAGGACTGCAGGGTCTCGACGACGGGTTCACAAACCTCTGGCCGGCCGCCGCAGCAGTCGCGGAGCAGGAAAACGGCAACGTCGCGAAATTCGCCGAGGTTGGCGCGGTAGACGATCGATCGGCTGTGCCGTTCGGACGATACGAGACGCGCGCGGCTCAGGATCGACAGATGCGCCGACAGCGTGTTCTGGGGGACTTCCAACAGGCGGGCGAGGTCGCCGGCGGCAAGACCATCAGGCTCGTGCCTGACCAGCGTCTGGAAGGCCTCCAGACGGGTCGGTTGGGCCAGCGCTGCAAGCGCGAGGACAGCTTCTTCCGTTTCCATATATCCAGACTTATGGAATTATGGAGAGGGCGTCAATCGGAAATCCTGCTATTTCGAATATTCTAGAAATATCGTTGACGGCCGGCGTGAAGAGGCGCAGCTTTGCACCCATGAAGATCGCCGACGCAGCAGCACGTCTGGAAGCCTTGGGTAATCAAACCCGGCTCCAGATTTATCGGGCCCTGGTCCGGGCCGGGCACCCGGGCATGCCCGTGGGCCGCCTGCAGGACAAGCTGAAGATTCCAGCATCGACGCTGTCGCATCACATCAAGACATTGGTTGCGGTCGGGCTCGTCAGTCAGGTCCGGGAATCCACCACCCTGATCTGCCATGCGAACTTCGATGCGATGCGGGGGCTGGTCGATTTTCTCGCAGCGGAGTGCTGTGCAGACGAAGTCGGATGCAAGGACACGCAGACGGCGGCGTGACTTTGTCATCATCCATTCTTCGATGATTCTAGAAAGATGGGAGAAGTCGGAATGAACGTCAAGACGGTTGCCATCATCGGAGCAGGGCCGGTCGGTCTCGCTGCGGCCGCGCATGTGCTCGAACGCGGCATGTCTCCGATCGTGCTCGAGGCCGGACCCGAGGCCGCGCACGCGATCCGCAGGTGGCAGCACGTCCAGCTCTTCTCGCCGTGGGAATACAATGTCGACAAGGCGGCAGCGCGCCTGCTTGCGCCGACGGGATGGAATTCGCCGGACCCTCAGTCCTATCCGACCGGCGGCGAACTGATTGACCGATATCTCGATCCTCTCGCAGCACGCACACCGCTTCGCGAGGCGATCCGGACCTCCAGCCGTGTCACCGGCATCAGCCGGGTCGGCTTCGACAAGGCGAAGACGAAGGGCCGGGAGCAGGCGCCCTTCGAAATCCGCTATCAGAATGGCAAAGGCCCCGAGGTGTTGCGCGCCGATGCCGTCATCGACGCATCAGGCACATGGTTCTCGCCCAATCCCGCCGGCAGCAACGGCTTGCCCGCGATTGGTGAACGCGAGCGAGCGGACCGCATCGCCTATGGCATGCCGGATGTGCGCGGCGCCGATCGCGCCAGATATGCCGGCAAGACCGTTGCCGTTCTCGGCGCCGGCCATTCCGCTGTGGGCACGCTGATCGATCTCGTGCAGCTCGCGAACGAGGTGCCCGGCACGGAAAGCATCTGGCTGTTGCGCGGCGCCGATCCGGCAAAGGCTTTTGGCGGCGGCAGCAACGACAAGCTGGCGGCGCGGGGCGAGCTGGGCTCCACCTTCGCCGCACTCGTGGCGGCTGGGAAAATCAGGGTCGAGACCGAATTTGGCGTTACGCATCTTTCGGACTCGGAAGGTCGTCTCAAGATTTCTGCCGGCACCTGCTGCGGCGCGCGGAGCGTGGTTGCGGATGAGCTGGTCGTCTCGAGCGGTTTTCGTCCCGATCATTCGTTCCTGTCCGAGCTGCGGCTCCGGCTCGATCCGGCCATCGAGGCGCCCGCCGCCCTCGCGCCGCTCATCGATCCCAATGAGCATAGCTGCGGCACGGTTCGTCCGCACGGCGCGCGCGAACTCGCGCATGACGAACCGGGCTTCTATCTGGCCGGCATGAAATCCTACGGCCGCGCGCCGACCTTCCTGATGATGACCGGCTACGAACAGGTCCGCTCGATCGTCGCCGATATCGCCGGCGACAAGGAAGCTGCGGCTCGCGTCGAGCTCGTGCTGCCGGAGACCGGGGTCTGCACGCGTGGCGGCGTCGAGCCGGGGGCCGCAGCGGGATGCTGCGGCGGTCCGGCCAAGGAAGAGGTCTCGGCCTGCTGTGCCGCCGACGAAACAGCGAAGAAGGCTGGCGGCGCAGGGTGTGGCTGCTCATGACGCAAAGTCTCGTGGGTTGGGCAGGGCGTCCGCTCGGCGTCGTGATCTCGCTCGGCACAACGCAAACCATCGCGTGGGCATCGAGTTACTATCTTCCAGCGGTGCTGGCGGCTCCGATCTCGCGGGATCTTGGCCTCGCACCGACCTATGTGTTTGCGGCGCTATCGAGTGCGCTCGTCATCTCCGGACTTCTCGGGCCGCGCGTCGGTCATGCGATCGACAGGTTTGGCGGGCGTTATCTGCTTGTGGCGTCGAACGCGGTGTTCGCCGCAGGCTTGCTGCTGCTGTCGAGTGCCCATGGCGTGGTGATGCTGATGGCCGCGTGGATGATGCTCGGGATCGGCATGGGCACGGGTCTCTATGAGGCGGCATTCGCGACACTGACGCGCATCTACGGCACCGGCGCGCGCAAGTCCATCACCGGCATCACGCTGATCGCCGGCTTTGCCAGCACCGTCGGCTGGCCGCTGACGACGTGGCTGGATGCCGAGTACGGATGGCGTGCGGCCTGCCAGATGTGGGCGGTCATCCACATCTGCCTCGCCTTGCCGCTCAATCTCTCGCTGCCGCGCGCCACGCCGCTCGGAGAGGCCGCCCGGCCGGTGTCCGGAGCAAGCCAGCCTGCTGAACGCCAAAGCGAGGCTTTTGCGATGGGCGTGCTGGCCTACATGTTCGCGGCAGCAAGCTTCGTCAGTTCGGGCGTTTCGGCAATTCTGCCTTCGATGCTGGTCGCGTTTGGAGCAACGCCGGCTCACGCTTTACTCGCGGGAACGTTGGTCGGCCCCGCCCAGGTCGGGGCTCGCCTGTTGGAAGCGGGCTTCCTCGGCCGATTTCATCCGCTGTTGTCGGCGAGGCTGGCCATGCTCCTGAACCCGATCGGTGTTGTCACGTTGATCGCAGGAGGCTCGTTGTTTGCGCCGGTTTTCGCCGTTCTCTACGGAGCCGGCAACGGGATCATCACGATCGCACGTGGTACGCTGCCGTTGGCGCTGTTTGGCCCGGTGGGGTTCGGGAAGCGTGTCGGCATGATTTCGCTCCCGTCTCGGCTGACGGGGGCTGCCGCGCCGCTGCTGCTGGGACTGATGGTGGAGTATATCGGTCGCGGCGCGCTCTGGATCAGTGCGCTCGCCTCGCTCTCGGCATTCTCAGCGCTTCTGCTGCTCCGCGCAAATCAGACAGCATCAGGACCCATCCAGGTGGGAGGACAAAATTCATAGCCTGAGCGGCCGGTCTCTCATTGCAGTGATGTGCATCGGCCAGGTCGGCAATCTGCTGCCGCATGTGACGTTGTCTGCAAATCTGGCGCAGCACCTGATGCCGGCATGGGGGCTCTCTGCCGCCGAAGGCGGTTTGATGGCGAGCGGCTATGCATTCGGCTACATGCTCGCGGTGCCCGTGCTGACGACGTTGACCGACCGGATCGATGCGCGGCTCGTGCTTCTCTGCGGCTCGATATTGAGCGGACTGGCGACCGCAGCCTTCGGCATCTTCGCGCAAGGATTCTGGTCGGGGACCGCGATCTGGTCGCTTGCAGGGCTTGGATTTGCCGGCGCCTACATGCCTGGCCTGAAGGCGCTGACGGACCGGCTTCCCGCCGGCGACACCTCGCGGGCCGTCACGCTGTACACGTCGAGCTTCTCGGTTGGCGTCGGCCTCTCGTTCCTCGTAGCGCAACTGATCGCCGATCGCTGGGGCTGGCGGACCGCTTTCCTCGCCACCGGCTTCGGTCCGATCGCAATGGTCATCGCGTGCCTCCTGATCGATGCGCGGCGGCCCGCGCCGAAGGCCGGGCGGCTGCTGAACTTCGCACCAGTCTTCGCCAACCGCGAAGCGCTCGGCTACATCCTCGGCTACGGCGCGCATTGTTTCGAGCTCTACGGCATCCGCACCTGGCTGGTCGGGTTCTGGACGTTCGTCGTCACGCATCAGGGCGCACCGTCGTGGCTGAGTCCCGTCGTGCTCAGCTTTTGCTTTGCGGTGATCTCGATGCCCGCAAGCATTCTCGGTAACGAGGCCGCACTGAAATTCGGCCGGCATCGCGCGATCACCATCGTGATGATCGCATCGGCCTGCGTTGCGCTGGTCATCGGGCTCAGCGCGACGGCGCCGGCATGGCTGCTCGCCCTGCTGCTGCTCGCCTACGGCCTGACCGTGCCGGCCGATTCAGGCGCGTTGACCGCAGGCATGTCGGCTGCGGCTGTGTCCGAGCATCGTGGCGCGACGCTGGCCTTGTACTCGACGGTCGGCTTCGGCCTGTCGGCACTTGGAGCCTGGGGGACCGGCGCCGCGCTCGACACGGCTGGCGGCCCGCAGAACGCGAACGGCTGGCTGCTCGCGTTCGTTGTGCTCGCGGCCGGAATTGCAGTGGGTCCATTCGCGCTGCTGTGGGCGCGGCGCGCACAGCCGAGAAAGTAGCTATCGGGAGCGCGCCTGCTTCTGGCGGAAAGGTCGTCACCCTATGCGACCCATGCCCATTTGAGGGGCGGCCAGACCTTTGATCCAGATCAAACGGCCGGGTCCATCGCCACCGAGTGTTGGGTGGGCCGATGCCTGGAGTTCGAGATGCCGCGTCAGCGTTCGCGCCAGAGTCACCTCACGGGACCGGAGATTCGTGCCCTTGAAGCCGCTGAGCGTGGCGAGTTGTATCAGACGACCGACAGGCAGGGCGCGCTGATTTGCGCAACCGTCGGTTCCCGAGCTTTGCACAACGTGCGTCGCAGCGGCTTCATCGAGAAGGGCGTTGTGCTTGATGGCAAATACGTGATGGAGCTGACGGCGCGCGGCAGGGAAGAATTGAACATCGCGCGGAGTGACAGGCTCTGCTCACCACCATCGAGGATCGGAAGCAGCAGGCGGCCTGGCGCCAATCGGGGCATCGCGCAACGCGCGGACCGGACCGCGCGAAGGCGGCCCTCGCTCCAAGGCGGGGATCAGACGTGAAAACACCCGCGGCGGATTTCTTCCCGCGCGGGTGTGACGAACTTTGGACGATGCCAGTATGCCCCTGTTTTGCCCGACGAGTCAAAGCAGGGTGCGGAATGCGTGTGCAGCTCCAATCGCCACAAACCCGCTACTAATGGCACACTGATCGATCGCTTGCGCCTGCTGCATCAAGCCGGGCTCGACGGCGAGCGCCCCATTGATTGGCGTGCTGCGCAATTTCGCTGGCGCCTTCTGCCCATGCCAAGGCCGGAAGCGAAATCTAGAGATGGCTGCGAGACCACCGAACCAACGGCCTGATCGGTCTTGCGCCACGCAAACCTAGGAAAAATGCAAATGCCTCTATTGTCACGTCGATCCGCGATTCTCGTTCTCATGGCGACCTTGAACATCGGGTTGATTCCGATGGCTCACGGAGAGATGCCCGTCTCCGATTCAATCGTTGGAACGTGGGAGGCGGATGACGGCACAGTGAAGCTCGATATGTTCAGGGCTGGAGCAGAGTTCCAGGCACGTATGCTTTACGGCAACGAGATCGTGGAAGCGGACAATGTCACCTTCAAGAAGGACGCCAAGAATCCGGATCCCTCGCTGCGTTCGCGCTCGTTGAAGAACATCGTCTTCATCACCGGATTGCGTTGGGCCGATGGCGAGTGGAGCGGCGGTTCGATCTACGACGCCTCATCGGGCCGCACCTACAATTGCCAGGCGACCGTCAAGGACGGCAAGATGCACCTGAGAGGATATCTCGGACTTCCAGCGATGGGCCAAACCCGCTCTTTCCACCGCGCCCGCGGCTGAGCTGTTTCGGCCAATCCTGAACCGTTCTTCGAAGCGCGGCCTGGGTGCCGCGCTTTTTGCGCAGACCGTTTGTAAAAACCAAATAGAACCAATGGCTTGAGGGTGTCGTCCACGTTGGCGTATTATGCAAGTCAATTGGCGTGCTCGGTTAGTCACATCGCTGCATGGAGGCACCAGAATAAAAATCAGAACCAAGAGAGGTCTGCATGTCCATGAAATCGAAAAGAACGGCGCTCGTCACCGGAGCCTCTTCCGGTATGGGGAAGGAAATCGCCAAGCGCCTGATCAGGGATGGCTTCCAAGTTTACGTCGCTGCACGCAGCATCGATAAGATGGAAGACCTTTCAAAGCTTGGCGCGAGAACCTTGCGGATGGATATTTCCAAGGACGCGGACATTACGGCTGCTGTTGACGTTATCCTCGACGAAGTCGATGGCGTCGACGTGCTCGTGAACAATGCGGGTTTCGGACTGTATGGTCCCATCGAGGACGTTAGCATCGACGAAGCGCGATATCAGTTCGAAGTGAACCTGTTTGGTGCAGCGCGGCTGACGCAGCTCCTGCTGCCGAAGATGAGAGAGAAACGCTCCGGCACCATCGTCAACATCACTTCGATGGGGGGCAAGATCTACACCCTGCTGGGCGCCTGGTATCACGCGACCAAGCACGCGCTGGAAGGCTGGTCAGATTGCCTGCGGCTCGAACTCGCGCCGTTCGGTATCAAGGTCGTTGTGATCGAACCCGGTTTGATCGAGACGGCATTCGGCGACGTGGTTGCCAACGGGCTGCTCGGGTCGGGGGCTGGGCCTTACGCCAAGCTCACGCAGGCGGTCGCGAAAGCGACGCGAGACGCTTATGGCCACGGACGTGGAACGAAGCCGAATGTCATCGCTGACGTCGTGTCGAAGGCTGTGAAGGAGGCCAGGCCTCGGACGCGTTACGTCGCGGGCAAATATGCCTTGCCTATGATCAAGATTCGCCAGTGGCTCGGGGACCGCATGTTCGACCGCGTCATCATGAGCCAGATGCGCTAGGGATTGACGATGAGTGGAATAGCCGCAGACAGGTGCAAGGTCCCTCGTGCCTTCTGGCAGGCCGTCGAACATCTCGGCGTCCCGTCGGCCGCGCTGTTGCGGCAAGCCAGGCTGCCGGCGACCTTGCATCTGAACGAGCAGGGGCAGGTCACCACGGATCAGTTCTTTGCGCTTTGGAAGGCACTCGAGGAGTTGAAACCCGAGCCTGGGCTCGGCCTCAAGCTGGTCCAGAGCGCCGATACGGCGGTTCATCCCCCGTCGAGCCTCGCCGCGTTCTACGCCAGGGACTACCGCGACGGGCTGCTCCGTATTGTACGCTTCAAGCGGCTTTGCTCGCCCGAGCAGCCACAGGTGAAGGAGGGCAAGGATGAGTGCACGATCACGGTCGAATGGCCGTACGCGACCGCCCCGGAGCCCTCGATCTCGACGGACGTGACCTTTGCATTCCTCGTCGAGCTCGGGCGCCGCGGAACCGGGCAGCATGTGACACCGAAGCGTGTCGAGTTGGTGCGTCCTCGCCCCGCCAGCGATGTGTATCAGACCTACTTTGATTGCCCGATCCGCTATGGCGCGGCACGAAACGTGCTCATCCTGAAATCCGTCGACCTGGATCGTCCGTTTCCGGGGCACAACCAGGAACTGCTCGATATCCTCACGCCGGCACTGGCGTCGGCCTTGGGCGAGTTGCAAGCGCGCTCTTCCATCAAGGAGCAGGTCAAGGTCGTGCTCAAGAGGAGTCTTGCGAGCGGACGGCCGGAATTGTCGGACGTGGCGCGCGATCTCGGGACGAGTGAGCGGACGCTCCAGCGTCGCATCACCGAAGAAGGCACGAGCTTCCGCGAGCTTCTCGTCGAGGCTCGCCAGGAGCTCGGCCGGCAGCTCCTGTCGGATCCGACGGCCGACATCGACGAGGTCGCGTGCCTGCTGGGTTACCAGGATGCAAGCTCCTTCTATCGTGCTTTTCGATACTGGGAAGGCGTGACGCCCAGCCGCTGGCGGGAGCTGCACGGCAACAAGATTCACTGATCGCTGCAGAACAGATGCGAGCGCTGTGGTGTCGCCGAGAGCATCTGCAGTATGAACGCTGGATTATCGCGATCAAGCCGCGGGTCTCGCCTTTCTCCAGCATCTTTCTTTGGCGTTTGCGGCAAGTTCGTTGGCGCAGCCCGCTACTGCCGGTGGGACGTTTCCACGATACGACAGAGTGGAAGGTCAGAGATCAAGGAAATCGACATGTCTGGTAAAGTCTGGTTCATCACCGGGGCATCCCGCGGCTTTGGACGCATCTGGGCCGAGGCTGCGCTTAAGCGCGGCGACAAGGTTGCAGCCACCGCGCGAATCCTCGCGGATGTGGCCGATCTTGCGGAAACCTATGGCGGGGCGGTGCTGCCAATGGCGCTCGACGTAACCAACGCGCAGGCGGTGCAAAGCGCCGTGACGCGGGCATACACGCATTTCGGAAGGCTGGACGTCGTTCTCAACAACGCGGGTTACGCGCTGGTTGGTGCGATCGAGGAAGCCCATGAGGCCGATGTCCGCGCTGAGTTTGATACGAATTTCTTCGGTACACTTCGCGTGATTCAGGCCGCGCTGCCTTTGCTGCGGCGGCAAGGCAGTGGCCACGTCATCGGGGTGTCGAGTGTCGCCGGAATCGTCGCGGGTCCCATCACCGGATTCTACAACGCCTCGAAGTTCGCCATCGAAGCGCTGCACGAAAGCCTGGCGGAGGAGGTCAACGGCTTCGGGATCAAAGTCACGCTGCTCGAGCCTGGCGCCTATGCCACCGGCTTCGCCAGCATGGCCTCGCTCAGGATCTCGCCCGTCATCAACGCCTACAGCAACATACGTGCGGAGGTATTCGCGGCGGGCGCAAAGCTTGAGTTTGGCGATCCGCAAGCGACGGCCGATGCGGTTTTGAAGGTCGTTGACGCTGACACCCCTCCGTTGCGCCTCTTCGTGGGCACGGAAGGTTTGCCGCGCGCGCGCGCCGCTTTCGCCGATCGTCTCGCCATCTGGGAAGCCTGGAAGGCTGTTTCCAACGCGGCCCAGGGCGAGGCCAGGCAACACAATATCGCATCGTAAGCGCGCGAGCTGCTTTTAGTAAAATCGCCTCCGTTCGCTTGCGCGATCGGAAGAAGGATTGTCATGAACACCACCGCAGTTGCCGACTTTTTTCAGTTCTTCCGCTCGTACGTTTCCAATCCCTGGCAAGTCTCCGCGATAGCGCCGTCAAGTCAGTCGCTGGCCCGCGTGATGACGCAGGAGATCGTGCCGGGAAGCGGCCCGGTCATCGAGTTGGGACCGGGGACCGGCATCTTCACGAAGGCGTTGATCCGATGCGGCGTGCCCGAGTGCGACTTGCTGCTCGTGGAATATGGTTCAGACTTCTTCCGGCTTTTGCAGGAGCGATTTCCGAGGGCCCGCGTGCTCTGGATGGACGCACGCCAGCTCTCGCAATACGAGCCTTTCATGGCCCCAGCTTCTGCTGTCGTCAGCGGCCTTCCGCTGCTGTCGATGTCGCCGCGAAAGGTGATCGCCATCCTCGCTGGAGCGTTCCGCCACATGCAGGAGGGCGGCACGTTCTATCAGTTCACATATGGACCGCGTTGTCCGGTGCCACGGCCGATTCTCGATCGCCTTGGGCTGAAGGCAAGCCTGGTCGGGCGAACGGCATTCAACATTCCCCCGGCATCGGTCTATCGCATCCGGCGGCGCCACCGGTTGCAGCCGTTGGCAATGTCGTAGAGAAGCTCGGCTGGCGAAACTCGGAGTGGGTCCATTCGCGCTGCTGTGGGCGCGGACGGCGCAGCCGGGGAAGTCGCTATCGGGAGCGCATTTGCTCCCACATGAAAACACCCGCGGCGGATTTCTTCCCGCGCGGGTGTGACGTACTTTCGACGATGCCAGTATGCTCCTGTTTTGCCCGACGAGTCAAAGGCGCGCGTGCGTCTCGGCAGCCTCCAGTCGCCTCTTAAAGAGCTCAATGATTTCAATGCCCCCGCTACTGTGCATGGGGTTGTTTTCGCACTTTTTGTTGTGAGCTTGCCGAAAAGGTCCGCTTCAGCGCCGTCCGCGCGGCGCCTCGGCCTTGGCGGGCTGCTCGGTCTGCGGGCCGCAGCTGGCGGCGGCGAGCGTTGCCTGGGCCTGCGGCATCAGGCCGGGCTCGGCGGCGAGGGCCTTCATCACGATCAGGCCGGTGGTCGCAGGGGAATCGATGATCAGGCGGTCGGCCGCGGTGACCTCTTCGTCCTCGGGCAGGTCGTTGTGCTGCGCTTCCGTCATCAGGTCGAGCTCGATCACCTTCTTGCCTGCGGAGCGGTCGTTGATGGCGTAATAGGCGATCTCGTTGCGGGTGTAGAACGACACCGAGGTGTAGGCCTGGCTCACCGGCACGGTGAGCTTGATCGGCCCGCTTGTGAGGTCGTAGCGGCATATCGCGATCGCGAAGGCCGGGTCCATGAACGGCATCGGCGAGGTGTTGGGATCGGCGAGGGGAAGCTGCGTCACGCCGTTGAGCTTGGTCATCGGCGTCAGCCGCGAATAGGCGTCCTGCGTCGCGATCCGCGGCAGCGCCAGCACGCTGACGAGATGGACCACGAGGCCCAGCACCACGCCGGCAACGATGGTGAACGCTAGGCGGATCATGAGCAGCCCACCGTGCTGATGGTGGGCATCGGCGCATCGCGCTGGGTGCGCGTGGCAACGCCGACGGGGGTGTCGTAGAGGCGCAGCATCAGGGCGTAGCGCTCGATGCCACCGGTCGGCAGCCAGTTGCCGGCGCGCGAGCGCGAGGCGATGCGGATCTCGAACGTGCCGTCGGACTGCCGCACGATCTCCTGGCTGGTGAAGCCGTAGCGTTGCAACGAATTGGCGACGAGGTGGCCCTTGCGGTCATAGAGCGTCAGTGTCCAGAACCGCGCCGGCGGCGTCACGCCGGAGACGACGACGTCGCAGCGGCCGTCGAGCGCCTTCTTCTTGTCGTCGGCGGTGGCGGTGAAGGCGACGCCGTCGCCGGTGCCGATCGGCAGTTCGCCGTTGCGCACGATGGTGGCGCGCGAATAGGGATCGACGTCGGCGGTGCCGGTGCGGGGACGGGCGGTCCAGGCGCCGATGGTCAGCGCGCCGATCTCGGTGCCGCGCGTCGTCGTCATCCAGGTCGCGCCGACGCCGACCACGGTCGCGAGCAGAAGGGTCGTCAATGTGATCAGGATCAGCCGCACGGGATCTTGTCAGTTCTTGCTTGTCAGTTCTTGCGCGGGACGGAGTTCACGTTCTCCTCCGCATAATTCTGCGGGAAGGCGAGCGCGCTGGTTGCCGAGGCGGGCTTCGCCTGCTTGCTGTCGTCAGCCGACGACTTGTTCGCGGTCTTGGCCGCGTCGTCGAGCAGCTTCTCGACGCGCACCAGGATGTCGGCGCCGCGCTTGGTCAGCACCGGTGGCGGGCCGGGCTTGGTCTCCAGCACCTTCGGCGCGGCGCTGGCCTGAGCGTTCGCGTCCTTCGGCTGCGGCGGCAGCTTCTGGCCCATGCCGATGCCGGGAATCTCGCGCACTTCGACGCCCTGATGCGCCGCGACCATGATGTCGTGCCACGTCTGCGCCGGCAGCGAGCCGCCGGTCATGCGGTTGGTCGGCGAATAGTCGTCGTTGCCGTACCACACCGCGCAGGTGAAGTTGCCGGTGTAGCCGACGAACCAGGCGTCACGATAAGCATTGGTCGTGCCGGTCTTGCCCGCGGTCGGAATGCCGTCGAGCGCGGCGCGTCGCGCGGTGCCTTCGCTGACGACGTGGCTCATCATGCCGGCCATGTCGGCGGCGATGTTCGGCGGAATTGCCTGCTTCGGTTTCGGGCCGTCGCGGTCCCAGCGCCAGACCAGATCGCCGGCGCCGGTGCGCACTTCGAGCACCGAATGCGGCGTCACCGACTTGCCTCGGTTGGGAAAGGTCGCATACGCCACGGCGTGCTCGAGCACGGTGACTTCGTCCGAGCCGATCGGCAGCGACGGCGTGTCGGGCAGCGGCGCCTTGAGGCCGAAGCGGCGCGCCACCTCGACGATCTTGGCGCGGCCGATCTTGGCCGGGTTCGGCGCCTTCGGCTGTTCCTTCTGGCCGATCGCGATCGACAGCTTGACCGGCACGACGTTGATCGAGCGCGTGATCGCCTGCGTCAGCGTCACGGAGCCGGAATAGGAATGGCCATAGTTCTGCGGACACCAATTGCCGATGCAGACCGGTCCGTCGACCACGATCGAGTTCGGCGTGAAGCCGTTCAGCAGCGCCGTGGTGTAGACGTAAGGCTTGAACGACGATCCAGGCTGGCGATAGGCGTCGGTCGCGCGATTGAACTGGCTGGCGCCATAATCACGGCCGCCGACCATGGCGCGGATGCCGCCGTCGAGATCGGAGACGACGGTCGCGGCCTGGGTGGCGTGATAGTCGCGGCCGAACTGGCGGAGCTGGTTCTCGATCGCGTCTTCCGCGGCCTTCTGCACATTGGTGTCGATCGCGAGACGAACGACGAAGACGCGCTCGGTGTACGACTTCGGGAAGGTGTCGACCAGCTTGCGCATCTCGTCGAAGGCGTAGTCGAGATAGTAGTTTGGCGAGGCCTCGTCGCGGCGGTCGACGGCGAAGGCCGGGTTGCGGCGGGCGCCGAACACCTGGCCCTCGGTCATGAAGCCGGCATCGACGAGGTTGTCCAGCACGACGTTGGCGCGGGCACGCGCGGCGGGCAGGTTGATGTGCGGCGCGTATTTGGTCGGCGCCTTGAACAGGCCGGCGAGCATCGCCGCTTCCGCCAGCGTCACGTCGCGCGCGGACTTGTTGAAGTAGAAGTGCGCGGCGCCGTCGACGCCGAAGGTGCCGCCGCCCATATAGGCGCGGTCGAGATAGAGCTTCAAAATCTCGTTCTTGGTCAGGCGCCATTCCAGCCAGACCGCGAGGAAGGCCTCGTTGACCTTGCGCTCGATGGTGCGCTCGTTGCTCAGGAACAGGTTCTTCGCGAGCTGCTGCGTGATCGAGGAGCCGCCCTGGCGGACGCCGCCGGCTTGCGCGTTGGTGACGAGCGCGCGCGCGGTGCCGGCGATGTCGATGCCGAAATGTTCGTAGAAGCGGCGGTCTTCGGTCGCGAGCGTCGCCTTGATCAGGACGTCCGGAAAATCTTCCAGCGGGATCGAGTCGTTATGCTTGATGCCGCGGCTGCCGATCGGGTTGCCGTAGCGGTCGAGGAACGACACCGCGAGGTCGGACTTCTTCAGCCAGTC
Source organism: Bradyrhizobium sp. 18BD (assembly GCF_054185225.1). Taxonomy (NCBI): domain Bacteria; kingdom Pseudomonadati; phylum Pseudomonadota; class Alphaproteobacteria; order Hyphomicrobiales; family Nitrobacteraceae; genus Bradyrhizobium; species Bradyrhizobium sp. 18BD. The sequence goes on from NZ_JAVAYL010000004.1 coordinate 243,242, forward strand.
CTCGTCCGCGGTCTCGCGGAAGGCGGGGATGGCGAGCGTCAGCATCAGCACCAGGCCGCCGAGGCCGAGGGTCGCAGCCTCCGACAGCGGCTCGATGAACACCCAGCGCTTCCAGCGGCCGACATAGAACCGGTCCATGAAGGTCGAGTAGCGCTCGTAGAGCTCGCGAATGCCCTTGGCCGAGGAGAACAGCGAGGAGTCGATGCGCGCGTCGAGGTCCAGAAAGAAATTCCGGACACGGCTCTTCCAATTGGATGGTGTGTTCTGAACCACCTAGAACCCTTGCGGCTCGCTTCGACAGCGTTCAAGCACCCGGCCGGGGCGGCATCGGGACGTCTTGCGGGAATGTTGCGGCAAACCCAAGGCGCCCGGTTCGCGTCCGAGGGGACTTGCTGTTCCTTCTAGCCGAGCAGGGGCTATAAACCAATGGTCAGGCTCGCTATTTTGAACAACAGGCCTAATTGACCCCGGTACATTACGGGCCACACGGGGGCGTTGCTTGCAGCCTGATGCCCGCGCGCCCTAGATGGGGTCAGCCGTAGCTCTTTCGAACCTTGTTGAGACGCATGACCGCAGCTCCCAAACGACCTTCAGGCCAGGAAGGATTCTTCTGGAAAACCAAGACGTTGGAAGAGATGTCGTCGGCGGAGTGGGAAAGCCTGTGCGACGGCTGCGGCCGCTGCTGCCTGAACAAGCTCGAGGACGAGGATACCGGCCAGATCTATTTCACCCATGTCGGCTGCAAGCTGCTCGATGCCGGAACATGCGCCTGTAAGGACTACCCGAATCGCTCCGACAAGGTTCCGGACTGCGTCCGCCTGACCCCGGCCAATGTCCGCACCCTGAACTGGCTGCCGCCGAGCTGCGGCTACAAGCTCGTTGCGGAAGGCCGCGACCTCTATTGGTGGCATCCGCTGGTCTCGGGCGATTCCAACACCGTGCATGAGGCCGGCGTCTCCGTGCGCGGCCGGGTCGAGGGCAGCGAGGAGGAGATCCCGGACGAGGATCTCGAAGACCACATCGTGCAATGGCCGGCCGTGCTGCCGAAACGGGCGCGCCTGAAGCGACGCCCGAAGGACTGATCCGCCGCGATTCCGGGATCACGTCTTCGGGAGACGCCCGGGGGCGGGATGCACCCATGCGCCGCGGTGCCTGCCTGGGAAGAACTTTGCTGTCTACATTGGGCTGCATAGAACGAATCCTTCGCGGCGTTGCGCCGCTCCACGGCTTCCGATCGAGATGAACAAGTTCGAACGGCAGGGCACTGCCGACGTCCAGGCGTTGCCTGACGATATTGCCGAAGAGCTGTCCCGACTTCCCAGCGAGGTCTTGAGCGTCGATGACGCTCCTTCGCTCGCACCGCCGGCGCCGCTGTCGCAGGACGAGGTGCGGACCATCGTCATCAGCCTGATGCTGACGATGTTCCTGGCCGCCCTCGACCAGACCATCGTCGCCACCGCGCTCCCCACCATCGGACGCCAGTTCCAGGACGTCTCGAATCTGTCCTGGGTCATCACCGCCTATCTGCTTGCCTCGACCGCGGTCGCACCGGTGTTCGGCACGCTGAGCGACATCTATGGCCGCAAGGCCATGATCATCACCTCACTCAGCCTGTTCGTCGCGGGCTCGATCCTGTGCGCGATCGCGCCGAACATGCCGATGCTGATCCTCGCCCGCGGCCTGCAGGGCCTCGGTGGCGGCGGCATCATGCCCGTCGTGCAGACCGTGATCTCCGACGTCGTGAGCCCGCGCGAGCGCGGGCAGTACCAGGCTTATTTCTCCAGCGTCTGGATGGTCGGCGGCATTTTGGGCCCCGTGATCGGCGGTGTGTTCGCCGAGCATCTGCACTGGTCCATGATCTTCTGGATCAACCTGCCGCTCGCGGCCGCCGCGATCGCGCTGCTGCTGCCGAAGATGAAGAAGATCCCGGTGTTCCACCGCAAGCGCAAGGTCGACTGGCTCGGCGGCGTGCTGCTGATGGCCTCCGCCGTCGTCTTCATGCTGGTGCTGACCTGGGGCGGCACGCGCTATCCGTGGCTGTCGCCGACCGTGCTGTCGATGATCGGCGCGGCCGTCGCGCTCGCGGTCACCTTCGTCTGGCACGCGCGCCGCGCCGACGAGCCGTTCCTGCCGCTGAAGCTGTTGACGGGCTCGGTTGCGCCGTTCGCGCTGACGGCCGGCGGCTGCGGGCTCGGTGCGATCACCGGCCTCACGGTGCAGTTGCCGCTCTATTATGAGACGGTCTATCACCTCAGCGCCAGCGAGGCGGGACTTGCGCTGATCCCGCTCGCGGCGGTCTCGACCGTGGGAGCGGCCGTGGCCGGCCGCACCATGGCCCGCGCCAAGCATTACAAGCGTGTCGCCATCGTCGGCACCTCCTGGGCCGCTTTCTGCGGTCTTGGCCTCACGCTGACGACCCTCCCGCTATGGGGCCTCCTGACGCTGATGGCTGCGTTCGCGCTCGGTCTCGGCACGACGTTCCCGGTCTGCGTGGTCTCGCTGCAGAACTCGGTCGCACGTCCGCAAGTCGGCACCATCACCGGCGCGATGAACTTCTTCCGCTCGCTGATGTCTTCGTTCACGGTCGCGGCTTTCGCAGCGATCCTGCTGATCGCGCTCGGCACCGACGTTCCGCTGGCCGGCGAGCATCACGTTGCCGGAGCGGTTTCAATTCCCGCCGACGACATGCGCCACGCCTTCCGCTACGTCTTCGGCGCCGCCACCGCGCTGATGACCACCGCTGCGCTGTGCCTGATCTTGATGGAGGAGCGGCCGCTGGCCGGTCCCACCGTCGCCAAGCACGTCGAGATGGCGGAGTAGGGCGTTAAAGCATGATCCGGAAAAGTGCGCAGCGGTTTTCCGAAAAGGTCATGCTCAAACAACGATCTAAAGCGCGATGACGATCTATCCTAATCTCATGGCGCTTTAGCCGCCCCGGTCGGCGTAAGGATCCTCTGTGACATTGCCCTGGGGCGCCTTTCGCGCCCGTGCCGCAAGATGCGCCTTGAGCTGCGCCAGCGCGTCGGCGGACCAGTCATGGACATCGGTGACGGCGACCCAGGCATCGACATAGTGCTCGGGCGCGTAGACATGACCAAAGCCCATCGGCGTGCCGTTGGCGACCGCCATGTCGAGAGCCAGCTGCAGCATCGTGACGACGGGATACCATCGCAACTCGGGTGAGACGTCGGGGCCGCGCGGAGCGCTCATCCAGGCGGGCGCCTGATAGGCGTCGCGGTAGTCGAAGAACGTGATCGCGTCGCTGGCATATTGCAGATAGACGACGCGCATCGGACCCCAGGGCGCATCTGCCGGCACCGTCGGTCCATTCTGGTTCATGAAGCGCACGAAGCGGCCGTCGCGGAATTCGGGCAGCCAGGCCGGCGAGCCCGGATTGCGGTTCGCGGTGATCCAGCGCCAGATGTGGCTTGCGAACGGGGGGCCGCTCCACAGCGCGCCTGCAATGGGATCGCCGATCGTCTCGAACAGCTCCGCGGATTTTTCCGAGTTCCTGGCGCCGAGGCTGAGCCCATGCAGGTACAGTTTCGGCCGCCGGTCCTTCGGCAGCGTCGTCCAGTAGCCGTAGATTTCAGCGAACAGTACACGTGCCGCTTCCTCGCCGTATTCGGGCTGAAACAGCAGCGACAGCGGACTGTTGAGATAGGAGTACTGCATCGCGACGCTGGCGACGTCGCCATGGCGGAGATATTCGATGGTGTCCATGGCGGCGGGATCGATCCAACCGGTGCCGGTCGGCGTGACGACGATGAGTGTGGAGCGCTCAAAACCGTGCTGCCGCTTGAGCTCGTCGAGCGCAAGCCGGGCGCGCGCTTGCGCGGTGTCGGCCCCGGCGAGGCCGACATAGACACGCACGGGCTCCTGCGCGGCCTGTCCGGTGACGGCGCTGATCTCGGCTGCGGTCGGACCGGAGGCGATGAACCGGCGTCCCGTGCGCCCGAGCTCCTTCCATTTCACCAGCGATGCCGCGCCTCCCGTCTTCTCGGGGTTGGCCGGTTGTGGCCGTTCGGGCTCGAACAAGGCGTCGAATTCGCGGAAGGACGAATCGAGCGCGTTGAACGCCGTGCGGATCAGGACGTTGCTGGCGATCGACCAGAACAGCAGGCCGGCAATCACGACGCCAAGGACATTGGCGACCTTTCGCGGAATGATACGCTTCGCGCGGACGGCGAGAAACCGCGAGACGAGCAGGAACAGCCGCCCCAGCGCTAGCAGCACCACGAACGTGAGTAAGGCGATGGCAGAGACCTTGAGCGGATGCGCGGTCTCGACCGGCGGCATCTTCATCACGGCGCGGATCGAGTTCTGCCATCCGGCGGCCCGCCACAGATAGACGATGACGACGATCAGGCAGCCGGCCGCGACCAGCGCATTCGCGCCGGATCGCAGCTGCGCCGACGGTTCGGGCAGTTCGAGATAGTGCCACAGCCAGCGCCAGAGGTTTCCGGCGAGGTAGCCGATCGCAAAACAGGCGCCGGCGAGGGCGCCTTGCGTGAGATAGCTCCGCGGGATCAGCGTCGGCGTCAGCGACGCGGCGAAGAACAGGGCGCCGAGCATGAGGCCGACGCCGGACAGCGACAGCATTTGCCGCCGGATGAGCCACACCAGTTTCTGGAAAGCTCCTGACGGCAACGCTATCCCCCGCTGTTGTCTGAAAACCCACTTTTCCGCGGCAGCAAGATCTTGAACTCCGTGAACTTGCCCGGCTCGGTCGCAACATCGATCCGGCCACCGTGCTGCTTCACCACGATGTCGTGGCTCATCGACAGCCCGAGGCCGGTGCCCTCGCCGGCCGGCTTGGTGGTGAAGAACGGATTGAACATCTTCGCCTTCACCTCGTCAGGGATGCCGGTGCCGTTGTCACGGATGCGGATCTCGATGCTGTCGCCGCGATCGCGCGTCGTGGCTGTCACGATCGGCTCGTAATTGCCTGCACCCTTCTCCGCCTGGCGCTTGGTCACGGCATAAAACCCGTTCGAGATCAGGTTCAGCAGCACCCGCGTGATCTCCTGCGGAAACACTTCGGCTTGTCCGGCCGCAGGATCGAGCTCGTGCTTCAGCGTCACGTCGAACTGCGGCTTCTCGGCACGCGCGCCGTGATAGGCGAGGCTGAGGCTTTCCTCGACCAGCGCGTTGATGTCGCTCAGCCGGTGCTCGCCGCCGCCCTCGCGCGAATGAAGCAGCATGTTCTTGACGATGGAATCGGCGCGCTTGCCGTGCTGCACGACCTTGCCGAGATTGTCCTTCAAGAGGTCGGTCAGCTCGTCGACTTCCTTGCGGACGTCGCCCGCGAGCGGAGCGGGCGCCAGCACCTCGTTGAGCTCGTCGGTCAACTCGGCGGAGAGCGAGGCGAAATTGTTGACGAAGTTGAGCGGGTTCTTGATCTCGTGCGCGATGCCGGCGGTGAGTTGGCCGAGCGAGGCCAGCTTTTCGGTCTGGATCAGCCGGTCCTGCGCGGCCCGCAAATCGTCGAGCGACTTCGCGAGCTCTCGCGTGCGGTCCTGGACCTCGTTGAACAGGCGCGTGTTCTCGATGGCGATGACGGCCTGGTCGGCAAAGGTCTTGAGCAGGCTGATCGCCTTGTCCGGAAAAGGACCGGCCTCCGGCCGCGTCACGCCGATGGTGCCGATCGCTACGCCGTCGCGCAGCATCGGGATCACGAGGATGCTGCGATAGCCGCGCGTCCGCGCCAGCTCGCGCATGGCGTCCGTCAGGTCAGGCTCGTTCTGCATGTCTCTGCGGAATGCGTATTCGCCGCTGGTCGCGACCCGGCTGTGAATGCCCGACGAGGCCAGCGGCGCCGGGAACGTGCTGAACAGCTCCGCGTTGCCGGCTTCATTGTCGGTCGTGAAGGCCGCCAGATGCAGCATGCCGTTGATGACGCGGGTGACGGTGGAGGAATGTCCGCCGACCAGCGCCTTGGCACTGTCGGAGATCGCCTGGAATACCGGCGAGACGTCCGCGGGCGAAGCGGCGATCACCTTGAGGATATCGGCGGTCGCGGTCTGCCGCTCCAGTGCCTCCCTGGTGGCGTTGAACAGGCTGACATTCTTGACCGCGATCACCGCCTGGTCCGCGAACGTCTGCAGCAACCGGACATGATGCGCACCGAAATTGCCGGTCGTCCGCCGCGTCGCGATGATGACGCCCTTGGCTTCGCCCTCGCTCATCAGCGGCGTGAACAGCATGCTGCGAAAGCCGCGCGCGCGTGCGATGTCGCGTGCGGCCGGCTCGAGCTCGGTATCGGGGAGCTGCGCCGATTCACCGTTGGCCGTGAGCTGGTAGGCCGGGAACTGCGCGAACGGCACCGGGAACGATGCCTGCAGCACGCGATCGCCCTCGGGATCGCCCCGCGTGAATGCGACAAGATGCGCCGCGCCGTCGATGTAGCGCAGCACCGCGGTGGAGAAGCCGCTGATGAGCCGGTTGGCATTGGCGGCGATGGCGTCAAACACCGGCTGCACGTCGGACGGGGAGGCCGCCATCACTTTCAGGATGTCGGCGGTGGCGGTCTGGCGCTCCAGCGTCTCCCGCGTCTCGTTGAACAGGCGCGCATTCTCGATCGCGATCACGGCCTGGTCGGCAAAGGTCTGGAGCAACTGCACGAGATCGGGCGCGAACGCGCCGGTCTCGGCGCGCGTGACGCTGATCATGCCGACCGCTTTGTCCCGGTTCATCAGCGGCATGAACAGCACGCTGCGGAAACCGCGCAGCCGTGCAAGATTGCGGTTCAGCTCTGGGACGTCGTCGGCTTCGCTATCGGGAAACTGGATCGTCTCGCCGCCGCGCACGAGGGCAAAGGTCGGAAAATCCTCGATCCGGCGCGGGAACGACGCCTTCAGGCCTTCGTCGGCTTCCGGGCTGGTCGGCGTGAATGCGACGAGGTGCAATTCATCGCCGATGAACTGGAGCACGGTGGCGGAGAATCCGCCGAGCAGGCGTTTCGAGCTGGAGGCGATCGCAGCGAATACCGGCCGGGCATCGGACGGGGAGGCCGCAATGGTGCGCAGGATCTCCGCACTCGCATTCTCGCGATCGCGCAGCCGCGCGTTCTCGGCCGCGGCCGACTGCAATTGCCGCTTGAGCTCGTCGATCCCGGCAGCATCGTTCGAGGGAGTGATCATTCGCATTCCGGCTGAATGCCGCGACATACGCGGCACCCGGCCGGATTATCACATCTTCTGCGGCCGGAGCCAGCGTCCGCCGTCCTGCGGCTGCCTCAGGTGCCCGGCCGCGACACCTCGGTCTCCTTGCTGGTGATGAACTCCAGCAGCACCGGCACGCCCTCCTGCGTCTTCTGGATGCCGCGCCTGATCGCGGGAGTGATGTCCTCGGGCCTGGTCACGCGTTCGCCATAGCCGCCGAACGCGCGTGCCATCGCGGCATAGTCGCCGGAGATGTCGGTCGAGCGATATTTCTCGGTCGAGATCGGCATCACCTTGAGCTCGATCGCCATCGAGAAATTGTTCAGCAGGATCGACATGATCGGGATGCGCTCGCGCACCGCAGTCTCGAAATCCATCCCTGTAAAGCCAATGGCCGCATCGCCCCAGACATTGATGCAGAGCTTGTCGGGCTTTGCCAGCTTGGCACCCATCGCCAGTCCAAGGCCGTAGCCGAGCTGCGTCGTCTTGCCCCAGCCGAGATAGGACAGCGGTTCCACCGCCTTCCAGAACGGCGAGAGCTGGTCGCGCGGGCTGCCGGCATCATGTGTGATGATGGTGTTCTTGATGTCGACGGTGTGCTGCAGGTCCCACAGCACGCGATAGGGGCTCAAGGGTGCGTCATTGCTGGTCAGCTTCGGCATCCACTTTGCCAGCCACTCCTTGTGCGAGGCAGCGATCTCGGCGGCGACCGCGGACGCGTCGCGATCCTTCGTGACGGTCTTGCCGATCTCCTCCAACAGCGCATCGAGCACGAGGCCGGCATCGCCCACGAGGCCGATCTTCGCTTCCACATCCTTGTTGAGATGATTGGGATCAAGCGTGGAGTGGATGATGGTCGTGCCCTTCGGCATCGCGATGCCAAAGCTGGTCTCGGTGAAGGAGCAGCCGATGCCGAAGATGACATCGGCCTCAGCGAGGAATTTCGGCACCGCGCGCGGCACTGCGAGGCCGCCCGAGCCGAGCGAGAGCGGATGCGTCTCCGGAAACGACGATTTGCCCCCGAGACTGGTGGTGACGGGAATCGCGAGCCGCTCGGCCAGCCGCTTCAATTGCGGCCAGGCCTGTGCGTAATGCACGCCCTGGCCGGCATAGATCACCGGCCGCTTGGCGTTGACGAGCAGGCTGGCGGCTTCCTTCACATGGTCAGGATCGGCGCCATAGCGCGTGCGCAGCACTGGCGTGTAGTTCAGCGGCTCCGGCACCTCCTCGTTCCACATGTCGGAGGGAATTTCCACGATGACCGGCCCGCCGCGGCCGTTCTTCAGTTTTGTAAAGGCGCGGCGGAAGATGTTGGTGACCTCGGCCGCCAAAATGATCGGTTCGGACGATTTCGAGAACGGCTTCATCGCCCCGCTGGAATTGAAGTTCGGCTCGATATGCGCGAGCCTGCGCTGATAGCCCATCGGCAGCACCAGCACAGGCACGGATTCGCCAAAGCACTGCGCGACACCGCCCATCGCATTCTCGGCGCCGGGGCCATGCTGCATGCAGAACGCGCCGATCGTGCGCCCCGACGTCACCCGCGAGATTGCATCCGCCATGTGCACGCCGACGCGCTCCTGCCGCACCATCACGGGCCGGATCTCGGCCTTCGCCGCGTGCTCGATCAGATGGTTGACCGGGTAGCCGCAGAGGATCTCGATCCCCTCGCGCCGCATGATTTCCGCAATGGCGGTGCCGAGCTTCATGGCGTCTCTCTCCCTGGCAAGGCCGGTTGATCCGGCTGGTTGGGGAGAGAGGATCAGGAAATTGGAGAACCGTAAAGGACAGCCCGACGCGTAAGCGGCGGGGCAGGCATGCAGGACGGTGTCACGCGGTTCATCCGGGCGCCCACGGATGTTCGAGTTGCTCGGCCTTCGGAGTTTTGCGAGATCCGGATTTCGGCAAGAGTTTTGCAGCGTAGCGCAGAAGTCCCGGGCCCGCTTGAATTTTCGGAGGTGACATGACCGATCGTGTGCGCGAACTCTTCGATCGTTGGGAGCGGGTCTGGCACGAAGGGCAGTATGGTCTGATCCCGGACTGCGTCACATCGCATTACATCCGGCACGACGAGAAGGGCGACCGGACCGTGACCCGCGACGAATACACGACGGAATTGCAGGCGGTTCATAAGGACCGCCCCGGAATCAGGATCGTGGTCTACGATCATTCCTTTACGGCCGATCGCGCCTGGTTCCGCTTTGCATTTGTCTGGTCTGATTCCACGACCGGCGAAACGCACAGCCGTGCCGGTATGCAAGCCTATCGCATTGAATGCGGCAAGCTGGCCGAGACCTGGATCACGATGCTTGGCCTTGGCACCATATGGGCCGATGAGCCACAGGAACGATGGACCCGTCGCAAGGGATGAGAACGTCCGTAGCCGCGTTACAGTCTGAGTTCGTTGCGAGCGCAGTCCTATTTGCAGTTCTTGCAGATGGACAATTTGCGCTTCAACGCCTCGTCTTCCTGATCGATCAATTGCTGAGCCGCGTTGCCTTTCGGATCCGGATCGGACTTGGCGCCCTTTGCTGCGCGTGACGTCGTGGGGCGCGCCGCCTGATCCGGCGTGTCATTGACTTCGCCGCCGACGCTGAAACCGTCATAGTCGGCGGCAGGATTCGGCGCTTGCGGAAGTGCGCCGGGCGCCGGTGCCGATGCTGCCGGGGCGTTCTTGGCGTTCGCGCGCGGCGGCGATGCCTTGGGCGGAGCAAGCGAAACCGGCGGCGCGGTCTGTGCACTCGCGCAGTCCAGCGGCCAGAGGCCAACAACCATGAGGCCGAGAGCCAGGAGCGTCGCGCGTCTCATCCGCATCCTCTGAGCAGGTTTGATTCAACGAACGATAGCATGACTGTTCGCGCCATGCTGTGTTGAAAGTGCCAGGACTCGCGGGATGATCAAACTTGGCGGAGGCGGGAATTGGGGTGCCGTAGCCCGGATGAAGCGCAGCGCAATCCGGGGGAGTTGCATCCGCGGGCGTGGCTTCCCGGATTTCGCTTCCGCCTTCGCTCTTCGAGCTACGGCGGACAAGCCGCTCCATCCGGGCTACGACCACACGTCATGGTCTGCGATCCCCGCAGACCGGCCGGCTATGCCCCTTACTTTGTGGCCGCGTCGATCGAGTTGAACTTGTTGTTCAGCAGGGCGCTGCCCGTGTTGTTCACGATGGTGACGATCGCGAGCGCAATGCCGGCGGCGATCAGGGCATATTCGATAGCGGTGGCTGCACGTTCATCGGCGAGGAAGGACCTGAGCAAGGCCATCGTCAACTCCTGTTCATCCGTCCAACGTAGGCTGGTGCCGTTTTCGGATTGGTAAATTGATTCACTAACATTTCGCGGCGTGCACGCGCCAAAGTGCGGGCAGTATGGTCCCGCCTCAGCTCTTATATGCTGCCATTTGTTGACTTAAGGTTTCGTCACCCAATTGAGCCGGATTTAACGGGTGGCCTGCTCAGGGCTTGATTGCGCCTTTGGCCTTGTCTGGCCGTTGCAGCACGGCGGCGAGGCGCCCGACCAGATAGCTCATGACGCGCGGCTCGGCCCGCGCCGCGCTGTCGGCGAGACGCTTGTCATCGGCCGTGTCGCTGACAAGGCCGATATAGTTTTTCCTGGCGTCAAGCTGCTGCACGGCGTGCAACCCCTGGGTTCAATCGACGGCGCGATCTTGTTTCAGGCAATGGGAATCGACGGTTAATTTTGTCTTCCGTAAGATTACGTGCTGCCGGGAGGGACGCCGAAAACAACGCTGTGGCTTAACGAATTGTTGAGGCTATGGGGCGGCGAAGGACAGTCAGATCCCGCAACGCTGATGCCGCGCACGGCCTATTTGCGAGCGATGTCCGTGTTGAGTGCACGCAACATCGCGATGCGGGCGAACATCATCCAGCCGCCGCCGGTCTCGGCCGCATTGATCAGGGTTTCGATTGCGGTCTGCCAATGGCTCGCGTGCTGCGCGTCCTCGGGCAGTTGCATGATGTGATCGGCCGCCTGTTGCAGCGTTCGCAGCTTGCGCCCGTCGCGCAAGGAGATGGGATCGTCGAATGCCGCCGACCAGGGCATCTCAGGCCGGCCGATCGGCGAGGGGAGAGATCACGGAGCGATCGAACAGCGTGTGCTGCTAGCCGGCCTTCTTCGCTCGCGCCGGGGCGCGCACAGGCTTGTCCGCCTTCTTCGGAGCCGCTTTCGCCGCGGCATCCTTGCCGCCCTTGCCGGAGATCGGCAGCAGCATCTCGCGCTGACCCTCGACGCGTTTCTTCGGCTTCTTGCCCTTGACGGTCTCCTTAGCGGTTTCCTTGGCGACCTTCGCCACGGGGGCGGCGTCCTTCTCGCTGGCGAGGCTCTTCTTCAGCGCGTCCATCAGGTTGATGACGTTACCGCCGGTCTTCGGCGTGGACTTCGCGGCGATCGGCGCGCCCGAGCGCTTCTTGTTGATGAGGTCGATCAGCGCGGTCTCGTAATGATCCTCGAACAGCTCGGGCTCGAACGCGCCTGACTTCTTCTCGACGATGTGTTTTGCCAGGTCGAGCATGTCCTTGGTCAGCTTCACGTCCTGGATGTCGTCGAAATATTCGCTCTCGCTGCGGACCTCGTAAGGGTAGCGCAGCAGCGTGCCCATCAGGCCGCTCTCGAGCGGCTCCAGCGCGATGATGTGCTCGCGGTTGGTCAGCACCACGCGGCCGATCGCGACCTTGTCCATGCTGCGGATGGTCTCGCGGATCACCGCATAGGCGTCGTGGCCGACCTTGCCGTCGGGCACGAGGTAATAGGGGCGGATCAGATAGCGGTTGTCGATGTCGGCCTTCGGCACGAACTCGTCGATCTCGATCGTGTGCGTGGAATCGAGCGCGATGTCGTCGAGCTCGTCCTTGGTGACCTCGATGTAGGTGTCGGTGTCGACCTTGTAGCCCTTGACGATGTCCTCGGAGGTCACCTCGTCACCGGTCTCGGCGTCGACCTTGAGATACTTGATCCGGTGGCCGGTCTTGCGGTTGATCTGGTTGAACGAAACCTTCTCCGTATCCGAAGTGGCCGGATACAGCGCGACCGGGCAGGTCACGAGCGACAGACGCAGAAAACCCTTCCAATTGGCGCGGGGGGCCATGGGCTACTCCAAACGCAACGGGGACAGCTGACGATAATACCATCGGGGAACACCGAATCATACACGGCTCGGTGCGGATTCTTGCAACTGCGTTAACCAGTCGCTGACCGTGCGGTTCGGCCCGATCCGGTGGGCGAAAACCGGAACATCAAATCGGATCGGGCGTTGGCTCAGGACACAAGGCCGCGAGGAGGTCGCGGTCATCGGAGGCGACACGCAAGGATTGAGGGCAACATGGCAGCCACGCGAGAGCACGATCAGATCGTCGAGACCGCAACCGAGGCGCGCCAGGGCGAACCTGGGCCGTCGGTGGCAGCTCTCCTCGCCATCTCGACCGGGCTTGCGATTCTGATCCTCGCCGTCATCTGGTTCGTGTTCTTCCGGACCTGACGGCCGAATTGACCGGAAGGGCGGACCTTCCGACTCGCCGCGGTACGCGGCACACTGCGCCCGCCACGCCGCCGGCTCGTCCGCTGGCCTGGCGGCGCAGTCGCGTTTGGCGGCCGACAAATCGTAAATGACCAAAAAGTAACGAAGGCCGGTTCCCGGCGTTCATATTCAGTTCACGCCGGAATTGCTCATCTGTAGCGGTGTTCGTGCAGCCTATTTCTGGAGAGAAGCGTGCGCCTGCTTGTTGTTGAGGACGACCCCGATCTCAATCGCCAGCTCACCAAGTCGCTGACGGACGCCGGATACGTCGTCGACCGCGCCTTCGACGGCGAGGAGGGACACTATCTCGGCGACAATGAGCCCTACGATGCCGTGGTGCTCGACATCGGCCTGCCGAAGAAGGACGGCATCTCGGTGCTGGAGGCCTGGCGCCGCAACGGCCGCACCATGCCGGTCTTGATCCTCACCGCGCGCGACCGCTGGAGCGACAAGGTGCAGGGGTTCGATGCCGGCGCCGACGACTATGTCGCAAAACCATTCCATCTCGAGGAGGTGCTGGCACGCATCCGCGCGCTGCTGCGCCGCTCGACCGGCCATGCCCAGAGCGAACTGAGTTGCGGTCCGGTCACCCTCGACACCCGCACCGGGCGGGTCAGCGTCTCCGGCAATCCCGTCAAGATGACCTCGCACGAATATCGGCTTCTGGCCTACCTGATGCACCATTCCGGACGCGTCGTGTCACGCACCGAGCTAGTCGAGCATCTCTACGACCAGGACTTCGACCGCGACTCCAACACGATCGAGGTCTTCGTCGGCCGCATCCGCAAGAAGCTCGACGTCGACATCATCCAGACCGTCCGCGGCCTCGGCTACCTCCTGACCCCGCCGCCCGCGCCGGGCGCTTGAGGGCCTGTCGGGCTTGACGGGCGGCCGAACAGGGGCCTTGGTCCGGTTATGACCGCCGACGCCATGCCACCTCGTGCCCCCGGGATCATTCCGATGCCCGCCAGCTCGCTTGCCAACCGCCTGTTCCTGTCGGCGACGGCCTGGCTCGTGGTGATCCTGGCCATCACCGGCGTGGTGCTGTCGTCGGTCTACAAGAACGCCACCGAGCGCGCCTTCGACCGCCGGCTCAATCTCTATCTGCGCACCCTGATCGCGGAGGTCGCGACCCCCGACGAGCCGCCGGACCGCCAGTTCCAGTCGCTCGGCGAGCCGCTGTTCGACCTGCCGCTGTCCGGCTGGTACTGGCAGATCACACGCACCGACACTGAGAAGCCGGAGGTGCGCTCCTCGCGCTCGCTCTGGGACAAGAAGCTGCCGAAGCTGGAGGAGCAGGGCACCGAGCTCACCGCGGCCGGCATCCGGCTTGCCTATGTCGACGGGCCCGAGGGGCAGAATCTGCGCATGGTGGAGCGTCCGGTCGACCTTGGCGCCGACGGCAAATTCCTCGTCAGCGTCGCCGGCGACGACACCGAGATTTTCGACGAGACGCGCAGCTTCGATTACTATCTCGGCGGCACCTTCACCGCGCTCGGCATCGTGCTGCTGCTGACCACGGTGTTCCAGGTCCGCTTCGGCCTCGCGCCGCTCAAGCGCATCTCGGAGTCGATTGCCGATATCCGCTCGGGGCGGGCGGAGCGGCTCGAAGGCGAATTCCCGGTCGAGATCGCGCCGCTGGCGCGCGAGACCAACGCGCTGATCGACGCCAATCGCGAGATCGTCGAGCGCGCGCGCACCCATGTCGGCAATCTCGCCCATGCGATCAAGACGCCGCTCTCGGTGATCGTGAACGAGGCCGGCAGCCACGCTGCCGAGCCGTTCGCGGCCAAGGTGATGGAGCAGGCGGACGTGATGCGCGACCAGCTCGCCCATCATCTGGAGCGCGCGCGGATTGCGGCGCGGGTCTCGATCGTCGCGACCGTGACGGAGGTCGCGCCCGCCATCGAGGCGCTGCGGCGGACCATGGAGAAGATCCACCGCGACCGCGGCATCATGGTCGAGGCCAAGGCCGATCCGTCGGCGAAATTCCGGGGCGAACGGCAGGATCTGGAGGAGATGGTCGGCAATCTCGTCGACAATGCCTGCAAATGGGCGGCCTCGCGCGTCTTCATCGAGGTCCTGGTGGAGGCGCCGCAGCAGGCTGGCGCGGGCCCGCGGCTGCGGATCCTCGTCGACGACGACGGCCGCGGCCTGTCGGAGGCCGAGCGCGCCCAGGTCTCCCGGCGCGGCCAGCGGCTGGATGAGTCCAAGCCCGGCTCGGGGCTTGGCCTGTCGATCGTGACCGACCTGGCCGCACTCTATGGTGGCAGCCTCTCGCTCGGTGGTGCCCCGATCGGGGGCCTGCGGGCCGAACTGGTGCTCCCCGGAATATAATCCTCTGTTCCCAAGGGGTTGTTCGGTCTGCCGGGCGTCGGTCCGGAGCAAAACGCAGGCATACCAGGCAACGTCCTCAACGGCTTCTTAAGGCGCCGCGACCTATGATCGCGCCCGGACGCATCCTACGTCTGCCACCTTACCGTGCATTACCCGGGCGCATGAGCCAGACATCGATCGAGCGGCTGAGGGAATATCTCGCGCAGCTCCCGCCGCAGTCGCAGGCGCTGCTGATGCGGGAGTTCGAGCGCGCGCTCGAACGCGGCCAGGACACGGCCGTGGCTACCCTCGTGCTCGAGCAGCTGCGCAAGATCGTGCGCAAGGCCGAAGCCGAAGAAGCCCCGCCGCCGCGCACGGATGATTTGTCCCGGCTGCTGTTCCAGGTGCTGGAACCGTTCCTGGTCGAGGTGGGCGCCCCGATGCGGGTCGGGCAGATCCGGCGCGCCTCGCTTCAGCCGATCTGGCAATGGCTCGGCCGTGACGGTGCCCCGGACAAGGTCATTGAATTCGAAGCGGCGCTGGCGCGCATGCCGGCGGACAGTGCCGGTCAGGTCGAGGCGCTTGCGCAAAAACTCCAGGCGGTGGCCGCCGATGCCATCTTCGCGCTGACAGGCCCCGGCGGCGGCGACAAGACGCGGGCGCTCGCCCGCGTCGGCCCGCCCAGCGTGATCGAGGACCTCTATTCGATCGGGGCCGTGCTCCAGGTCCGCGAAGCCCTCGCCACCCTGAACGAGAAGCTGCCGCGCTTCCTGCGCGCCTTCGGCGAGCCCCAGATCGCCTCGGTGACGCAGGCGCTCAACATTCCCGTTCTGCAGACGCCGCAGATGCTGCCCTTCGCGCTGTCGATCGTCGTGCAGCGCATGACCGCGCGTTGGCAGATCATTCGGCTCGCGATCAAGATTGCCGCCTCCGACGACGAGATCCGCGTGGCGGCGACGCCCTATGGCGTGGCCGTCACGATCGCGCTGCACGATCTGTCCTGCGTTGCCGCGATCCTGCGCATGGACATCAAGCGCGGTCATTTCGAGACCGTCGCCGACAATCTCAAATCGCTGCATGATGGCGTCCGCGGCCTGCGCACGGAACTCGACCTGCGCAACGATTCCGCCTGGGGCAAGCAGCTGACCTCGATCCGGGCCGACATCTCCAATGCGCTGCAATCCGAGATCGACAGCGTTCCCGGCCGCGTGCGCCGCATCCTGCGCCAGCGCGCCGAGAAGGACATTCCGCCGGGCGCGCAGGTCGACAGCACCGAGGTCGAGGAAACCGCGGCGCTGATCGATTTCGTCGCGACCTGCCGCAACTACGCCAGCGAGCTTGCGATCAACGAGGTGACGCTGCGCACCTATTCCGACCTCCAGCAATATGTCGAACGCTCGACCGAACAGCTGGTGCAGTCGCTGCGCGCCGCCGATCACAAAGTCCGTATCTACCGGCAACAGCAGATGCAGGCCGCAATCCGCTTCTGCCAGGTGCTGTTCGGCGACGATTACGCCTCGCTGATGAGCCGTGCCGCGGACAACGCCGTCACGGGCGAGCGCAAATCGTCGCGCGCAAGCTGATTCAGTCGCATATTTTCGTGATCACAATTTCAGGTTGACGCTGCCGGTGGCGAGCCCTACGGTCGCCGTGCAAGTTTTTGGAATTTCTATCTGTGGGCGCATGAAACCCATTATCAGCTCCATCGAAATTGAAAACCGGGTCATTGTTGCCAAGTATCAACGGCTGATGATCGGCGCGAAGGTCGTGCTGGTCGAGAAGGCAAGCGGCCGGCAGCTGCCCGAGACCGTCACCAGGGTTGCATCTCCGGTTCCGGTCGGGGCGGTGCGCATCAGATTGCCCGAGGCCATCGAGCCCGGAACATACTTCCTCAGGGCGTTCAACGGGCACGGCGAGGACGCCGCCCGCAGCGCGGATTTCGAGATCCGCTAAGCCGTTGGATTTTCACCGTTTCGGGACTGTGAGCGGTCGCGCCGAATTGACAATTGTCAATTGCCGCATCGTCCGGCCGTGGTGTAAAGCCACCTACAGGCGCGGTTCGCGCGCTGCCGGAAGCTTGCCAGATGACGCTATGGTTCGTGTTCGCGCTGATGACGGTCGCGGCGATTTTCGCCGTGCTCCTGCCGCTCGGCCGCAGCGGACGGGCGCAAGTTCAAGGCAGTGAGGTCGCGGTCTACAAGGACCAACTGGCCGAGATCGAGCGCGATCTCGCCGCAGGACTGATCGCCGCACCCGAAGCCGAGGCTGCGCGTGTCGAGATCAGCCGCAGGCTGCTCGCTGCCGCCGGCAGCGAGCCCGCATCGGAGCCGAAATCGAGCCTCAAATGGCGCCGCGCGGCCGCCGTGCTGGCGCTCGTCGGCCTGCCGCTGGTTGCGATCGGCGTCTACATGCCGCTAGGGTCGCCCCTGCTGCGCGATTTTCCTCTGGCGCAGCGCGAGCGCGGCGCCGGCTCCGGCATGGCGCAATCGCTCGAAAACCTCGTCGTGCAGGTCGAGCAGCACCTGGAAAAGAATCCGACCGATGGGCGCGGCTGGAACGTGCTCGCGCCGGTGCTGGAGCGGCTCGGCCGCTTCGACGATGCGGTGCGCGCCTATCGCAATTCGCTCACCTATAACGGCGAAAGCGCCGAGCGCAGGTCCGATCTCGGCGAAGCGATTTCGGCCGCGGCCGGCGGCGTCGTGACCGCCGAGGCCAAGGGCGAGTTCGAGCGGGCGCATGCGCTCAACGCCGATGATCCCAAGGCGAACTACTTCCTCGGGCTTGCCGCCGAGCAGGACGGCCGCAAGGACGACGCCGCCAACATCTGGCGCGCGCTGCTGACGAAGGCGCCGGCGGATGCGCCGTGGCGTTCCCTGGTGCAGTCCTCGCTGGCGCGGGTCGGCGGCGGCAGCGTCACGATGCCGGCGCTGTCGGACGAGACCATCGCAGCGTCCAGGGACATGAACGAGGGCGATCGCAACGCGATGGTTCGCGGCATGGTCGAGCGTCTCGCCACGCGCCTCAAGCAGAACGGCGACGACGTCGACGGCTGGCTGCGCCTGGTGCGCGCCTATCTCGTGATGGGCGATCGCGACAAGGCGGTCGGCGCATCGAGCGATGCCCGCCAGGCGGTCGCCAACGATGCCGCGCGGCTGAAGCAGCTCAACGAAGGTCTCAAGACGCTCGGGCTCGACGGATGATGATTTCGCGGCGGGACGAGCAGGGAACGGATACGCCATGACGCGCAAGCAGCGACGTATGACCATCATCGGCGGCTCGCTCGCCGTGCTCGCGCTCGCGGCCGCGCTGGTGCTCAACGCATTGCGCGACTCCATCGTGTTCTTCTCGACCCCGACCATGGTTGCCGAGAAGCACGTTGCGCCGGGCAAGCGGTTTCGGCTCGGCGGCCTGGTGCAGCCCGGCTCGCTCCAGCGCGGCGACAACCTCGCCGTGACCTTCGAGGTCGCCGATGGCGGCGCAAAGCTGCCGGTCGCCTACAAGGGCATTTTGCCCGACCTGTTCCGCGAAGGGCAGGGCGTCGTCGCCGAAGGCGCGCTCGACGCCAATGGCGTGTTCAAGGCCGACACCGTGCTCGCCAAGCACGATGAGACCTACATGCCCAAGGACGTCGCCGATGCCCTGAAGAAGCAGGGACATTGGAAGGACGATTACGGCGCGCAAGCCGCTGGTGGTGCCAAGCCCTCTGGTGATGCAAAGCCTGCCGCCACGACAGCGCAGGGCAATCCGCAGGGAGCCGTGCGGTGATCGCAGAATCCGGACATTACGCGCTGGTGCTGGCGCTCGCTTTGGCACTGATCCAGTCCATCGTGCCGCTGATCGGCGCACGTCTGCAGGATGCCGCACTGATGAACGTGGCGCGTTCCACCGCGCTGGCGCAGTTGCTGTTCGTCGGCGCCTCGTTCATCGCGCTGGTGACGTTGCACGTGAACTCGGACTTCTCCGTCGCCAATGTCTACGAGAATTCCCACTCGATGAAGCCGCTGATCTACAAGATCACCGGCGTGTGGGGAAACCATGAAGGCTCGATGCTGCTGTGGGTGTCGATCCTGGCGCTGTTCGGCGGACTGGTCGCCGCCTTCGGCAACAATCTGCCGCTGTCGCTGCGCGCCCATGTGCTGGCCGTGCAGGCCTGGATCGCCAGCGCGTTCTATCTCTTCATCCTGATGACCTCGAATCCGTTCCTGCGCATCCTCAATCCGCCGATCGAGGGGCGCGATCTCAATCCGGTGCTGCAGGACATCGGCCTCGCCGTGCATCCGCCGATGCTTTATCTCGGCTATGTCGGTTTCTCGATCTCGTTCTCCTTCGCCATCGCGGCGCTGATGGAGGGACGGATCGATGCGGCCTGGGCGCGCTGGGTGCGGCCGTGGACGCTGGTCGCCTGGATATTCCTGACGCTGGGCATCGCGATGGGCTCTTACTGGGCCTATTACGAGCTCGGTTGGGGCGGCTGGTGGTTCTGGGATCCGGTCGAGAACGCCTCATTGATGCCGTGGCTCGCCGGCACCGCGCTGCTGCATTCCGCGCTGGTGATGGAGAAGCGCAATGCGCTGAAGGTCTGGACCATCCTGTTGTCGATCCTGACCTTCTCGCTGTCGCTGCTCGGCACCTTCCTGGTGCGTTCGGGCGTCATCACCTCGGTGCACGCCTTCGCCACCGATCCGACCCGCGGCGTGTTCATTCTCCTGATCCTCTGCCTGTTCATCGGCGGCAGCCTGTCGCTGTTCGCGGGCCGTGCGACCTCGTTGAAGCAGGGCGGCCTGTTCGCCCCGATCTCGCGCGAAGGCGCGCTGGTGCTGAACAACCTGCTGCTGACGGTCGCCTGCGCGGTCGTGCTGTTCGGCACGCTGTACCCGCTGGCGATGGAAGTGCTGGCCGATTTCAAGATGTCGGTCGGCGCGCCCTTCTACAACCTCACCTTCGTGCCGCTGTTCACGCTGCTGCTGCTTGCTGTGCCGTTCGGCCCGATGCTGGCCTGGAAGCGCGGCGATCTGCTCGGCGTGACGCAGCGCCTGCTCGCGGCCGGTGTGGCCGGGCTCGTTGCGGTCGCCATCGTCTGGGGCTGGACGAGCGGCGGCGCCACGCTGGCGCCGCTTGCGATCGGGCTCGGCATCTTCGTCATCGCCGGCGCCGTCACTGATATCGTCGAGCGTACCGGTCTCGTGCGGCTGCCCTTCTCCACAGCGCTGCACCGGGCGCGCGGTCTGCCGCGCTCGGCCTGGGGCACCGCCTTCGCGCATGCCGGCCTCGGCGTCGCGCTGATCGGCATCGTCTGCGAGACCACCTGGAACAGCGAATATATCGCGACGATGAAGCAGAACGACGTCGCTCATGTCGCCGGCTACGATCTCAAGCTGGACGGCCTGTTCTCGCGCCAAGGCCCGAACTTCCGCGAGATGATTGCCGAATTCGACGTCAGCCGCGATGGCGAGAAGATCAGCGTCATGACGCCGTCGAAGCGCAGCTTTACCACGCGCGGCTCCTCGACCACCGAGGCCGCGCTGCTGACCCGCGGCGCGAGCCAGCTCTACGTCTCGCTCGGTGACGCCACCGCCGAGGGCGCCATCGCGGTGCGCATCTATTATAAGCCGCTGGTGCTCATGATCTGGTGGGGACCGGTGCTGATGGCGTTCGGCGGCGTGCTGTCGCTGTCCGATCGTCGCCTGCGGGTCGGCGCGCCGAAGCCGGCGCGGGCCAAGCAGCGCCTCCAGCCGGCGGAATGATCCGATGCGGCGGATGATGGTCACGATCTTTGCGCTGATGCTGCTGGCTTTGCCGGCGGCGCACGCCGTGCAGCCCGACGAGATCATGTCCGATCCCGCCAAGGAGGCGCGCGCGCGCGATCTGTCGCGCGAGCTGCGCTGCATGGTCTGCCAGAACCAGTCGATCGACGATTCTGATGCACCGCTGGCGCGCGATCTGCGGCTGCTGGTGCGCGAGCGCATTGCGGCCGGCGACAGCAATTCGCAGGTGCTCGATTTCCTCGTCGCGCGCTATGGCGAGTTCGTGCTGCTCAAGCCGCGCTTCGAGCGGCAAACCATGTTGTTGTGGCTGCTCGCGCCGGTGTTGCTGATCGGCGGCGGCCTGGCGCTGTGGCTGCAAATCCGTCGGCGCGCGAAGAGCGGTGCAGATATACCCGCGCCGCCGCTCACGCCCGAGGAAGAAGCGCGGCTCGCCGCGCTGATGTCGGACGAAGCGAAATCGTCCTAGCCTACGTATTGATACATAGGCCGTCTCGCGCAGCCTGTTTCATGCTCTGTTGACCTTTGTCTGGAAGCTTGTCGCGAGATTTGATTCCAGACTTTGAGTCATCCGATGTTCGCGAACAGCAATCTGACGATCCGCTTCCTGGTCGGCGCCGTCGTCGCTGCATTATTATTCCTGCTGGGCATCGGCGGCAGCACCGGCTTCGTGGCGGTGCTTTATCTCAACAACGAGATCACCAGCCTGTCGTCGGACTTCGCCGCGCTGAGCGGCCCCGCGCGCGACCATGCGATGCTGATCTATCAGCAGGCGCAGACCGCCTTCTCCTATTTCCTGATGGCGTGCGGCGTGATCGCCGTGGTCGCTGTCGCGATCTGCATCACCACCTGGTTCGCGGTGCGCAACGGCATCCTCAATCCGCTGGCAGCGATCGTGCATGCCATGCGCGAGGTCGCCGACCAGAAGTTCGAGACGCCTGTCCCGGGCCTCGGCGGCACCAACGAGATCGGCCTGCTTGCCGGTGCGCTGGAGGTGTTCAAGACCACCGGCGTCGAGCGGCGCCACCTCACCGAGCAGCAATTACATGAAGCGCAGCACCAGGCCGAGCGCTCAAAGTTCCTCGACGACCGGATCAAGCGTTTCAACGATCTCGTCGCCAGCGTGGTCGACAGCGTGGCGTCGTCGGCCGTGCATCTGAAGAGCAACGCGGAAACGCTGTCGCGGACGGCCAACGACACCAGCACCAAGGCCAATGCGGTCGCGAGCGCGGCAAGCCAGGCCTCTACCAGCGTGCAGACGGTTGCGGGCTCGGCCGAGGAGATGACCAATTCGATCGGCACGATCAGCCGCCGCGTCACCGATGCGACCCAGCGCGCCGAAGGTGCAGCGATGCAAGCCGAGAAGAGCCGCGACACCATCCACACGCTGTCGGACGCCGCCGACAAGATCGGCGAGGTCGTCCAGCTCGTGCAGGCGATCGCATCGCAGACCAACCTTCTGGCGCTCAACGCCACCATCGAGGCGGCGCGGGCAGGCGAGGCCGGCAAGGGCTTTGCGGTGGTCGCGTCCGAGGTGAAGAGCCTCGCGCACCAGACCAGCAAGGCGACCGAGGAGATCACTTCGCACGTCGCCAGCATCCAGGGCATCACCGCGGAGACGCGCGGCGCGATCGACGGCATCTCGAAGACGCTGTCGGAGATCTCGTCGATCATGTCGGGCATCGAGGTCGACACCGCCCAGCAGCGCAACGCGACGCAGGACATCACACGCAGCGCGCAGGACGCCGCACAGGGCACGCTGGACGTCTCCAATCACATCGTGCAGATCACCTCGACCTCCGCCGAGACCGGCCGCATGGCGGCCGAGGCCCGCGATTCCGCCGTTGATCTGTCACAGCAGGCCGCGACCCTGAAGCGTGAAGTCGACGAGTTCATCATCAGCGTCAGGGCCAGCTAAGGTGGCCCAAAAACGCGGTCTGGGGTCGGTTCCGGGAACCCGGTTAAGTTCCTGTCGGACCATGATTTTCGGCCTGCGCTAAACCGCCGCATCCAGCTCACCCCTTCATTACAAAAGTTTAACCCCGCCGCCAGCGCACGGTAAGGCGGGAGCCCCCATCTTCAGGTCCGTAAGGTGCTGGCAGCCGGCACCAAATGGATTTCAAGGCCCTGGAGATCTCTGCATGAACGATCGTATCGACCTCTCGAACCTTCCGTCCTACCGGCAGCAGCGCCGGTCGGTGTTCTCGGCCCGCAGGATCGCGCTGATGGCTTCGGTCGTCGCCGGCCTTGGCGTCGCCGTCTACGGCCTCGGCCCGTCGATGTCGCCGGCCGACCTGTTTTCGAGCCCGGCGCATGCGCAGGTCAACAATGAGGTCCGCAAGGTCGAGCGTCCGATCGGTTTCGCCGACATCGTCGAGCGCGTGAAACCCTCGGTGATCTCGGTGAAGGTCAACATCAAGGAGAAGACCGCGAGCAACGATGATGGCGATGATTCCGCCTCGCCGTTCCAGCCGGGCTCTCCGATGGAGCGCTTCTTCCGCCGCTTCGGCGGTCCGGATGGCGTCCCCGGTCTGAAGGGTGGCGGTCGCGGCCGCGTCGTGCAGGGCCAGGGCTCCGGCTTCTTCATCTCGGCCGACGGCTTTGCTGTGACCAACAACCACGTGGTCGACGGCGCCGACAAGGTCGAGGTCACGACCGACGACGGCAAGACCTACACCGCCAAGGTGATCGGCACCGACCAGCGCACCGACCTTGCTTTGATCAAGGTCGAGGGCAGCTCGAACTTCCCGTTCGCCAAGCTCGCGGACAGCAAGCCGCGGATCGGCGACTGGGTGCTCGCGGTCGGCAATCCCTTCGGCCTCGGCGGCACGGTCACTGCGGGCATCGTCTCGGCCAGCGGCCGCGACATCGGCAACGGCCCCTATGACGATTTCATCCAGATCGACGCGCCCGTGAACAAGGGCAATTCCGGCGGTCCGGCCTTCGACACCAATGGCGAGGTGATGGGCGTCAACACCGCGATCTACTCGCCTTCCGGCGGCAGCGTCGGCATCGCGTTCTCGATTCCCGCCAGCACCGTGAAGAGCGTGGTGGCGCAGCTCAAGGACAAGGGCTCGGTCAGCCGCGGCTGGATCGGCGTGCAGATTCAGCCGGTGACGTCGGATATCGCCGACAGCCTCGGCATGAAGAAGGCCGAAGGCGCGCTGGTTGCGGAGCCGCAGGCGAGTGGTCCGGCCGCCAAGGCCGGCATCGAGTCCGGCGACGTCATCACCGCGGTCAACGGCGAATCCGTCAAGGACGCCCGTGAGCTCGCCCGCACCATCGGCGGCATGGCGCCCGGCGCGACCGTGAAGCTCAACGTGCTGCACAAGGGCCAGGACAAGGTCGTGAACATCACCCTCGGTCAGCTGCCGAACACGGTCGAGGCCAAGGCCGATACCGACAATGACAGCGGCAAGGGCGCCAGCAAGGGCACCGACGTGCCGAAGCTCGGCATGACCGTTGCCCCCGCCAACTCGGTGGCCGGTGCTGGCAAGGAAGGCGTCGTCGTCACTGAAGTCGATCCGAAGAGCGCCGCGGCCGAACGCGGCTTCAAGGAAGGCGATGTGATCCTCGAAGTCGGCGGCAAGAGCGTGGCCACCGCCGGCGAAGTCCGCGACGCCATCAACGCGGCGCGGACCGACAACAAGAACAGCGTCCTGATGCGCGTGAAGAGCGGCGGCCAGTCGCGCTTCGTCGCCATCCCCATCGCCAAGGGTTAAGGCGAAGGGTTAACGCACAGGAGGCTTACGAAATGAGGGGTGTCGCCGGCATCAGTCGCCCCCGCCGCCGACGCCCTTCGGGGGAGCTGCGTAACGATGGCTTCCCCAGCCTACCTTCCGGTGGAATTACGCCCCCCTCCGTCGGAAGGCATAGGGCGGTGAGGTCCCCCCAGCTTCACCGCCCGCCCTTTTTGCCTACCTCAGTCTCGTTCGCTTGGCTTGCATGCGATAGCCGCTCGCGCCATGTTTAGAGAAGGGTTGACCTCCTTGACCGCCGCCGAACGCACGATGCGCCTCCTCATCATCGAAGACGACCGCGAATCCGCCGACTACCTCGTGAAGGCGTTCCGCGAAGTCGGGCATATTGCCGACCACGCCGCCGACGGCGAGGAAGGCCTCGCCATGGCCGAGAACGGCGAGTACGACGTGCTGGTGGTCGACCGCATGCTGCCCAAGCGCGACGGCCTGTCGCTGATCGGGGCGCTGCGCGCCAAGGACGATTCTACGCCGGTACTGATTCTCTCCGCGCTCGGACAGGTCGACGATCGCATCAAGGGCCTGCGTGCCGGCGGCGACGACTATCTGCCAAAGCCCTATTCGTTTGCCGAGCTGCTGGCCCGGGTCGAGGTGCTGTCGCGCCGCCGCGGCGGCCCGGCCGAGGACACGCTTTATCGCGTCGGCGATCTCGAGCTCGACCGGCTCTCTCACCGCGTCGCCCGCGGCAAGGACGAGCTGACGCTGCAGCCGCGCGAATTCCGTCTGCTCGAATACCTCATGAAGCATGCCGGCCAGGTGGTGACGCGCACCATGCTGCTGGAGAACGTCTGGGACTATCATTTCGATCCGCAAACCAACGTGATCGACGTGCACATCTCGCGGCTGCGCTCCAAGATCGACAAGGGATTCGAGCGGCCGCTGCTGCACACGATCCGCGGCGCCGGGTACATGATCCGTGACGGAATACGTTGAAACTCTATAAAAATAGAGGTTTCAAGTTTTCGTCCTCCGGTCGCTTGCCGATTTATTACCGGTATTAGCGCGCGTCTAAGTCGTTGATTTTAGACAATGCAACCCGTCACGAATGCTTTGTCCGTGACGCAATCAACGAAGTGCCCATTTTAGAGGGCCTTTTTCATTTTGCTGGGTCCGCTTGCTTACCGCTTCTGCGCCGCGTCCCTGCGACACGCGTTCGCATAGTCGAACTGGTCCAGCTCGGCCAAGAGGGCGCAGATACCGCTTCCTTGTTCAATCAAATCGCAAACGCGAACATGTCCGAGACCTCGCCACTCGCCCCGCCGGTGACCGCAGCCCCTTCTCAGCGGTCATCGCAACCAGCGGAATGTGTGCAGTGCGCTGCGGCCACGCGACGCTGCCAAAGTGCTCGACACGCCCATCGATGGACGGCCAGCTTAATAAGGGCTGAACGTGGTCGAGTTCATGCTCGGCTTAGTTGAGGCTGTGCCGGAAGGCGACCCACTTGCCCAAGGCCAAAATGACCGACACGGACTTGCTGCAAGCCGGCAATGGCTGGATTGGGCCAAGGAATAAGGCGGCGCATGGCCGCTCCCGTCTGGTAAAAAGCGGCAATGCAAAGCCAGCTCGAACATGCATAGAGCCAGTCGGCCAGTTCAAGCGACCAACCCAAAGATCGCACTTCACAGGATGCTCGTATTCGATGTCGAAGAACGGTAAATTCGCTAGTACGTCATTCCGGCAGACGTTAAGCGGGGCTTACTTCAATCGACTTGCGGGCATCCGGCAGCGTTTTCAGCCATACTCTCAAATCGTCGGGCAGGATGATCGTACGCCTCCCGTGCTTCTTCGCCTTGAGATCGCCGCTGCTGATCGCCTCGCGAATCGAGGTCAGCCCGATCCCGGTGAGGGCGCTTGCCTCCTCTGGTGACACCGACAGACGTTCCGAGAGCGGTACCTTTCCCTTCTGCCCGAACTCGTTCATCACTTAAGTCCCTTATCGTTTGCGGGCTCCACCGGCGTGGCCGGTCGCGTCGCCCGTTCTCGGCCTGCGATTCCGGCACAGGCGACAACCTCACGCGCCTCCTTTGCGTAACTTGCTACGCCGTCAAAGAGCGCATCGGAAAACGTGATCATCGCCCACATCATGCAATTGGCCGTGCCGGAGGAAAATGGTTGTCAAAAATCCGTGGTACAATTGGATGCCAAAGCGAATGAAAGGAAAGGTCCTCATCTTCCCAATTTCTTCGCCCCTAGACGCTGAGGCGCGACAGTGTTTGCTCGTCGAGCTCCGAACCAACGGCAGTACTACATTTGGTACGACATGATTGATCGAGTAGCGGCTTAAGTGCTGATGCTGCTTCGCTTTTCAAACGAAAATGCAGCACAATCAACGAAGGTTATTGACGGTCTGCCGCTCATAACGGCCTGGTTGCAGCTTCATCGTGGTCGAAGTCTGCTCCGACTTCCATGGTGTTCTTCTGGTCGGCGGCCCAGCTGAAGTCATAGTGAGCGCTCAACAACTTCATTGCGACAACAGCGACGAGAACACAGATGATTTGCAACAACGTTCTGGTCGAGAACACTCTACTGAAGAGCGTCATGATGTCGCCTTCTTCTTCCAGAAGCTCCGACACGCTGATCCTGAAATGCGTGGCCACCGGCGACTACGGCGATATGTTCGTTGCTTGCTACAACTGGATAATTAATGCCGAGGAATCGAAGCTGGCCTGCGCCAATGATCTCTATTGGCTCGTCCGCGACAACTCAGAAGTATGCTGGCCGTCAGTAAATTTCCGAGCTTTTACCGCGGCCCTAAAGAGGTTCTGGGAGAATTGATCCGTTGTTGGGCGCACACGGCGCTGGGCGGTTAGGCAAGTCGGGTGCTAACTTCGGCATGATGTGAGACTCGACCTAAATCAGACGGCGAGGAATAAGAGACCGCGTTTACCGATTTTAGTCCGTGCCCGGTCGGTTTAGGTGCGCGATATTGATGTCCCAAACAAGTGTTGCGAGGTTGTCCCTGGCTGAACCAGACCTTTCATACCATCTTGGCCGGGCGATCGAAATCAGGTACACAACTTGAAGTATGATCCTCAATGAGGAGTTGCGAGTATGCGCCGGATTGCCATTGGCTTCGTCGCGACGCTTCTTTCTTTGTTGCCTACAACCGCATTGGCTCAGGCGGTGAACTGTGGCGAACAGCCCCAATTCCCACCAGACATCGAGAAGAGCATCAAGGGGGACGTTCAGGGCAAAGCTCAGTTGTTCACGAAGCTGCTTGGAAATGCCGAGTTGAAAGGCGCCGTGGACACCAGCAAGAAGGAATTGCAGCAAAAATATAACAATGTAGACAAGGCCAAGATCGACCAATACATGGCGTGGGTTTCCTGCCAAAGCATCATGCAGGACAGGAATCTCGCGACCGAGAAAAAGAACAGTCTCTGGCTCGAGTTGTATCGAGAGATCATGAGCAACAGACAGCCGGATGGTGGCGCGAGCGGCATACAGAAGGGCTCTGCGCTGCCTCCATCCGAGCCGTTATTCGCGGTGACGTTCAAAGGCGACGACATTTGGGTGGTGAACAACGGAGCACCTGAGGAGAATTTGGTTATCAACTACGTCGCCCTGGCCTGGTTGTGGATCCACGGGCCGCCGCGCGGCAACGGTTGCAATCCGGATGATCCTGTTAGTCTGGCCGAGGCGCTGGCCGTCGAGCTTAGCGGCCGTTCATCCGATGGCCTTATTCGAACTTCCAACCAGGTGAACGGCATAAGAAGCGCGGCTACGTTGCTGCCCAACAGCCAGGTCCTCGCAAAGGCCGGCTTTCACTTCTGTAACTACAGTTTACGGTATTCGATTGCCTTGTCTTACGACGACCGCGAAGGACGGCCGCAACGGCGCTTCTACGAAGTATCCTGGACTGCGCTGCGCGGTCCCGAGAGGCGAACATGCCGTAAAATCAATAAGGACGATTTTGATCAGGCCGCGGCCGCTTATGATGCTGCTGCCAAGGCAGGAAGTCAGTGGAACTTCAATGGCAGCGACGCAAAAACAGTCGATGCGCTCGCTACGGTCGTGGCGACGCAGCGTGGTACCTTGGCGCGGGGCGACGGTCGAATTTCCGAGAAACTATCGAAAGTCCTTTTCCCTGACGGGCGCCCACCGTCGCGGACATGCGAGGGTTGATCAACCGCGGCAGTGTACCGAACCTCGGCTGCGGAATACGTCATGATGCAAGATGGTCGATCGTACGCCGGCCTAAACGTTCGTTGCACTTCGCGATGACCGAGCTACGGCGCGAGAAAACGCGGACGGATAGTCTCTGCCACGCGCAGAGTAGGTGCGTGACGTAGCCGGTCCCGCAGGCACGAAGCTGCACGACTTCGCGCTTTCTTACCTTGAAGAGCGACCAGTGGCTTTGCCAGGAGCACCCAATGGTAGCGCGACAGCGAACATGTCGGCTCGTGGCCCATCACGACTTAATACGCTGCCACGCGTACTTGGCCGCTGTCTGGACACAGCGGACATTGCTTTAGTCGCGTCACGCCGCCGGGTTTACGGGTACATAGCCTACTAGGATGGAGGGGGAAAAATATTTTGATTTACCGAAATATCGCTTGTTCCGTCGGGCAAAACAGTGGTTCATAGGGCGCTGGTTCAACCCGGAAGCCAGCCCATGTCGAATGAAGTTGATACGTCCGAGCTATCCAAAATCGCCCGGTTGAATGGCGATTTTAGGAAAGAACTACGGCAAACTGCTTGGAGCCTATTTGTACTTGCGATCAATTAGCGCCGCCCGCGGCCGCTCCTGGCTTTGGGGCGGCGTCTTTTCCCTGGCTTGTTCCGCGGGGCTGACATGGTTGGCGCGGCATGGTTGGACGCCGCCAATCTGGCCTTGATCACAGCAATCAATTCGCTCATCCCCGGGCAATGAATTCCGTGATGCCGGGTGAGGGAGCCCGATGAAAGCCAGATGTATCGGCCTGCCCGCAATTTGGGAGGCAACAGCACGTAATCCTCGATCGCTTTGTTCGTTGCATCCAGCCGCATTACCGCGAGCATGCCGGAGGAGATTTGTCTGCGGTAGGCCTTCCACTGCGGCGCGTGATCCGGTCCTCGCGTGGCGAGCTGTCGCGCAACAAGAAATGAAACCAGGCGCGTACCGGCAACATCAAGGGCTATGTTATCCTGAGCAAGCTCGGGTTCAAGACCAAGATCGGCTCTCAGAACTTCGGCAAGTTCGTTCGCATGTCTCGCCTGCTCGCGGGCCCAGTGATCGTACGTATCCAACCAGTCGCAATCCCGCGGTGAGACATATCCGATCAGCGAATATGCCTTCCGCAACGAGCCGAAATGCTTGACGTAGGACGAGACGTGGTTGAGCCCGAGCGTCGAGTTGATGATGTTGGAATTGAGCTTTCCTCGCCGGCGAAGCACGACGCGAAGGCGCATCAGCATCTCGTCTTCCGGAATCTCGACGCGTCGCTCGGCGAGCAGTTTTTGAGCGCGCGCGAAGATATCTGGATCAACGATGGGTTCAATCGCAGCGGCGCCGTGGACCCAGGCATGAGCAGGATTCTTGACAAGTCTCTGGCCAAGGCGTCGCGACGTTCGATTGTAGACGGTCTTTCCGATATAGTTCTCGTTGGCGAGGATTGTCGGGATCATCCGATCGGTCCAGGGTCTGCCGTTATGGTTGGCGATGTTGGCGTCGTTCAGCGCGCGCCGTATCTCGCTATACGATTGTCTTGCGTTGACGAACTGATCGAAAATGCAATAAATGACGGCGGCCTCTTCGGCCGAGCCTTGCCGCAGTCGAACACGATCCGATTGCAGGGCCTTATACTGGCCCTTCTCGAGCTGAACTTTCGGATGCTCGCTTTCATCGACCATCATCCGGCGCAGACCATAGCCGACGGGACCGCCGACGCGGTAACCAAGGCTTGCGATCCGACAATGTCCTGTGTGTACCTTGACCCCGAGTTCCCGGCTCCATTCAGCGGCCATGCCTCGCTTCATGTACTTGGCCATGCCGGACAGAAAGCTGCCGTCGTTCTTGAAGATCTCGGCGCAATATTCGACGCGGACACCGTTCATCTTGCAGAGGTACTCGTAGTAGGCGCTCTCGTCGGTGTCCTGGAAGCGTCCCCACCGGCTAACGTCATAGACGAGGATTTGATCGAAGTCGGCCTGGCCTGATTGAACATCTTCGATCAGTTCGATGAGACCTGGCCGGCCTTTGATCCTCAGACCGCTCCGGCCTGCATCCTCGTAGGTCCGGACGATCGTGAGGCCGTTCGCTTCCGCATAAGCGGCAATCGCCGCGAGCTGGTTCTTAATAGAGTACCGCTGGAGGTCCCGCGACATCCGGACATATTGCGCGGCACGCTGCGTCCGCAGGCGCCTTGCCAAGTTCGTCCCCTTGCGCACGACCAATGCATTGGTCATGACCCGCCTGCCTCAGAGCAGTACCGTGCCGGGAACTACACAGCTAAACGAGTAGCATTGCAAGCAGCGGTGCATTCCCACGCGCTCCAACGCCTGAGGCCTCGGCCGGAGAAATGAACGTGGTCTTAGAAGTCAAGGCGGCGTATGCACATCACGCGGTGGATATTGGCCAGTGACGAGAGCACGTCGTGCCTCTGCGCCGTACCAGCCTCGAACTGCGCCAGTACATGCCGGAGGTCTTCCTCCAGATTGCAGAGCTCGTCTCGCGTCATTAGAACATAAGAAGAACAAATGTCGAGTCCGACTAGGCCGACGCTGAGAAAAATCCTCCTGTGGGGACGGGTCGCGATGTCGGAACCAAGCCCTGTCGTTCGTCTTGAATCCGGTATCAGTATCGGAGTTCCCCCGGCATGGCCCCGCGCGCTAACTGGAAGGGCTTCCTGCGTCTTTCCCTCGTCACCTGTCCGGTCGCGCTCTATCCGGCCACCTCGGAATCCGAAAAAGTCTCATTCAACCAGCTGAACCGAAAGACCGGCCACCGCATCAAGTACGCCAAGGTCGACGCCGACACCGGCGAGGAGGTCGACAACGAGGACATCGTCAAGGGATACAAGGTAGACACCGATACCTTCATCGAGGTGACCAAGGAGGAGCTTGAGAACGTCGCGCTGGAATCGACGCGAACCATCGAGATTGACGAGTTTGTCGACCGCAGCGAGATCGATCCACGATATCTCATTCGCCCCTACTATCTGCGTCCCGACGGTAAAGTTGGGCACGATGCCTTCGCCGTTATTCGAGAGACCATCCGCGAGATGAACAAGGTCGCCATCGGTCGCGTAGTGCTGACCAATCGCGAGCACATCATCGCGCTCGAGCCACTCGACAAGGGATTGATGGGGACATTGCTGCGCTACCCGTACGAAGTCCGTGCCGCGGATGAGTATTTCGAGGATATCCAGGATGTCAAAGTCACCAAGGACATGCTCGACCTCGCCAAACACATCGTCAATCAGAAGGCGGGCCATTTTGAGCCGGACAAGTTCGAAGACCAGTACGAGACTGCGCTCATTGATTTGATCAACCAGAAGCGCGCCGGCAAACCAATCACCGCGAAAGCGCGTCCCCGCGGCGAGAACGTGGTGGACCTGATGGATGCGCTGCGCAAGAGCATCGGAAGAGAGGGGGCGTCCGCGACAGAGGCCCCCAAGAAATCAGGAAAAAAGCCGCGCAAGGCGGCGGCCGGGCAGAAGGAAATGCTAATGCCGATCGCAGGCAAGAAGCCGGCGAAGGAGACCGCGGCGAAGAAGCCGCAGCGGAAGTCGGCTTAGGTGCCGTGAAGCATCCGTTGACGCCGGACGGCCCAACTTCGATGCCCGCGGCAGACTCTGGAGAATGGCAAATCCCATCTTAACTAGGTCACCCGAGATCATCTCGTCGGTCGTCTATTGGCGATCAGGTGGGTCGGTGCGCGCGCCAGGAAGGCCGCCGACCGCGAGGCCGAAGTAACGGTGCATGGGACGTGGACGAGGCTAAGCAGGCGCTCGGCGAGCGCGGTCCGGTATGGCGGGACGGCTCGCCGGCGCTCGATTGCTCTGCAAAGTAGGAGCGATATGGCTGCGGTGAAAAAAACTTCCAGGAGATCGACCTCGAGCGCGGGGATTCTCGCATACCGCAAGGGCGCTCGTGGGCTCGAGGTTCTGCTCGTTCACCCCGGCGGTCCGTTCTGGCGTAACAAGGATGATGGCGCCTGGTCCATTCCAAAGGGCGAAATCGATGCCAATGATGCTCCGGAGAACGTCGCGCGACGCGAGTTTGCCGAAGAACTCGGCCCGAGCGCTTCGATTGGTCCACTCCAGGCGCTGGGGGAAGTCCGACAGCGAGGAGGGAAGCGCGTCAGCGCATTCGCCGGCGAGGGCCACTTTGATCCGGCAGCGCTGACCAGCAATACCTTCGATATCGAATGGCCGCCCCGAAGCCGTCGACGGCAGAGCTTTCCCGAAGTCGACCGCGCGGAATGGTTTGATATCGAGCTCGCGCGGACCAAGATGCTGTCCGCTCAGGTAGAGTTTCTCGATCGTCTATTGGCGATCGCGATTGAGAGCACCGGCAAATGATGTTCAGGATCGGAATCATTTCGGACACGCACGGCCTGTTGAGGCCCGAGGCGGAACGAGGCCTGGCGGGCGTCGATCACATCATCCATGCCGGCGACATTGGGCGCCCCGAGATCGTCGACGCGCTTCGCCGGATCGCGCCCGTCACGGCCATTCGTGGAAACGTGGACGGTGGCGAGTGGGCTCGCGACTACCCCGACACGAACCTTGTGCGCCTGGCGGGAAAATCGATCTACGTTCTGCACGACTTGAAGACGCTGAAGGCCGGACCCGGCGCTGGCATCGACATCATCGTCTCCGGGCATTCCCACGTGCCGAAGATC
Organism: Bradyrhizobium sp. 18BD; assembly: GCF_054185225.1. Lineage (NCBI taxonomy): Bacteria > Pseudomonadati > Pseudomonadota > Alphaproteobacteria > Hyphomicrobiales > Nitrobacteraceae > Bradyrhizobium > Bradyrhizobium sp. 18BD. Next base: position 276,600 of record NZ_JAVAYL010000004.1, read on the forward strand.
GACACGGTCGGTGGCGTTCTCTATCTGAATCCTGGCAGCGCGGGACCCCGGCGTTTCAAGCTGCCGATCACGTTTGCGACGCTCGAACTCACGCCCGACGGCATGCGACCGGAAATCCACGACCTTGGAGGCGACTGAGTGCCACCGCGGAGGGAATTCACACCGGAGGAGGCGAGTGCGGCAATCGTTCCGTTTGCCGGGTTACGCCGAAGGGAAGCTCTACTTGCGCGGACGTTCTCGCTCACGCACGACGTCCTTCGCCCGCTTGTCGGACCTGAGCCCGAGGTAGACGGGCTGGCGCAATTCGCCCTTGCTCGTCCACTCCGCAAATTTGACCTCGGCAACCAACGAGGGCCTGACCCAGGTCGTGGCGGCCTCGTCCTTCACTTTGGCAGGGAAGGGTGATTTAGGCGTCGTCAGCTTCACGAGCTTGGCATAGAGGTCTTCCAGGACCTTGTGGCTGAAGCCAGTGCCGACATGTCCGATATAGCGCCATGTGTCGACTTCCCGCACGGCGAGGACCAGGGCGCCGAAGAACGGCCGGGTGCGCTTGGGCGCTGTGAAGCCCGCGATCACGACTTCCTGCCGGTTTGCTGTCTTGATCTTCAGCCAATCCGCCGTCCGGCTTCCGGACGCATACGCGCTGTCGGCGCGCTTCGCCATGACGCCTTCCAGACCCTTCCGCTCGGCCTCGGCGAAGAATTTCGTGCCGCTCGCTTTGCGGTGACGGCTGAAGGCGATCAGGCGGTGGCTCGGCAGGATCGCTTTCAGCCGCTCCTTGCGCTCGAGAAGAGGCTGTTTGCGCAAGTCAACTGCGTTCTGAAACATGAGATCGAAAGCGCAATACAGGAGCTTCGCTTCATGGCGCAGCGCGTTCTGAAGCAGTTGGAAATGCGAGACGCCGTCCTTTCCGATCGCGACGAGTTCGCCGTCGATCACGGCGTTGCCTTTCACGCCCTCCAGCGCTTTGGCGACTTCGATATAGCTGCGGCTGATGATCTTGCCGTTGCGGCTGTAGAGCGAAACCTTGCCCCGTCGGATTTCCGCGATCATCCGAAAGCCGTCGTACTTGTCCTCGAAAACCCAGCCGGGGTCGTCGAACGGCGCATCAGTGAGCGTAGCGAGCATCGGCTGCAGGCGCTTGGGCAGGGTCGACGTCCGGCTCATTCGAGGCCAATCCTTAAGAGCACGTTGCGAAATGCATGGACGTCCTTCAAGGATTAGGGAACGCTTCGGGACCACGTCGTGTTCCGCAGGCATCGTGGCGTGCGAGACGTCGACGATCGACCGGGCGAGCGCGGATCAGACCGATGGCCAGAAAACTGAAGACCTATCAGACCTCGCTGGGCTTCTTCGATCTGGCGATCGCCGCTCCCTCCATGAAAGCGGCTCTCGAAGCCTGGGGCGCCGACAGCAATCTCTTCCACCAGGGCGCGGCGAAGGAAAGCGATGATCCGGACGTCATCGAGGCGACCATGGCTGCGCCGGGCGTCGTCCTGAAGAGACCCGTCGGCTCCAACGGGCCATTCAGGGAGCATGCCGAGTTACCTACCGACCTTGCCGGCGGCAGCTCAAAAAAGACAGCCCGCCATCAACCGCGGAAGCCTTCCAAGCGGGCCAACGACGATGCGGCCGACCGGAAGGCCGCACTTGCTTTCGAGAAGGCGCAGATGCGGCGGGAGCGCGAACGTGCCAAGGAAGAGGCCGCCCGGCAGAAGGAGCGCGAGCGACGGCAGCACGCCGTCGATAAGGCGCAAGGTGCCTTGGACGCTGCCCGTCGAAAGCACGACGAAAAAGCCGCTGACATCCGACAAGAGCTCGGGGTTCTTGAGGAAAGCGCGCGGGACGAGGAAGCGCGTTGGGAGAGGGAGCAGGCCCGGTTGGAAGCCTCGTTACGACGCGCCCGAGGTTAGGTCTCGAAGTGTGACCGTCTCGATTCTTAGCATTAACGCCTGCTTTGCCGCCGAGATCGGAAAATCTAAACTGCCAGGTCTCCAGTCTTAGCCATTGCGCTCTTCCCGCAAGATGCGCTCCAGATCATCCTCGAAGATGTTTTGCGTTGCTTCGAAGAGAGCCAGGAGCTTCAGGGCTTCCGCGGTGTTTGCACCGCCATTGCTGACCAACGTTTTCTGCCTTTCGACGATCTGGCGTCCTCCGGCAACATGGCGCCGGGCAAGGATGAGACGTTCGGAATCACGAGACATTGGTCGCTCCCGCTGCAGGCGGGAGCGCGATCGGTCTCTCAGCCACCGGTGCCCGCGGGCAGAGTGCCATTGCCGGTGATGACCGGATCATACTCCGTTTCGCGAATTCGGACACTGTCCAATTCAAGCCGGTCAATGTTGAATGGTGCGTCTCGAGCGGACGTGCTCAGACTGGGCGATCTCTTGTAAACTATCGGTCGGAAACCGCCCGCGCTGCGGCCTCATTGACCTTTGCGCGGTCCCGCCTGTCCTCCGGAGACAGCTCCATCACCGCTCGATGGAGCTCCGCGGTGATCGTCAGCGGACTATCGAGCGGCTTTTTCGCCCACTCCCAGAAGCGGTCAAAAGCATCCATTATAGATCCTCCCGAAGCCCCCTGAAGAAGGGATGGCGGATTTTCCCCTCCGCTGATTTCGCACGGTACTCTATCTCCGCCAGCAGCTTGGGCTCGACCCAGATTCCTTTATGCGCAATCCGCTTTGCATAAGGCTGCGTCTTGCGGATCAGCGGCCTCAGACGCTTCTGAAGGTCGGTAGCTGATGCCTTGTCGAACCCATGGTCCACCTTCCCGGCATAGACCAGATCGTCGCCTTTCCGGCGGCCGAGGTAAATGCCATCCCACTTGCCTTCATCGATGGCATAGCCGGCAATGGTCAGCGTCTCACGCTGCACGCAGGTCTTCTTGACCCAGTCATTCGTGCGTCCCGCCGGATAGGCGCTACCCCGTACCTTCGAGACGACACCTTCGAGGCCAAGCCTGCAGGCGTGCGCAAACATCTCGCGGCCGTCGATCTCGAAGCTTTCGCTGAACTGGATGTCGGTGCCGCCTACGATCTTCTTGAGTTCGGCTTTGCGCTGAAAGAGCGGTAGCTTCCGGATGTCGCGGCCGTCCAGATAGAGCAGATCGAACGCTACAAGCACAATACTCTTCGATTTGCCCTTGAGCTCGTTCTGCAGGACCGAGAAGTCGGTCGTGCCGTCGGCAGCCGGTACCACGATCTCGCCGTCCACCACCGCCGAGTTTGCCTTGATCCGCCAGGCGTCATGAGCGACCTTCCTGAAGCGATACGTCCAGTCGTGACCGCGCCGGGTGAAGATCTTCGCCGTCTCGTTGGCCAGATGGACCTGAACACGATAGCCGTCGAACTTGATTTCGTGAATCCAGCGGTCTCCGGACGGCACCTTCTCGATCGAAGACGCCAGGGCCGGTTCGATGAAGCCGGGGAGAGACGCCTTGACGCCGATATCCGCCGGCTTTTTACGCTGAAACGCCACTGAAGAACTCCACGCTACAGCCGATTCAAATTGGCACAGTTCGAATCGTTCTGGAACCTGCGAATCTCTGTCGCGTTGCTTCGATGTCACAACAGGAGGCACCGATGGCGGTAGCGAAGAAGAGCAAGACGGCGCGCGGACGAAAACAAGACCGGGCGCGGGTGGCCGGCGGGCAGGATTACGAAGTGCAGTACGAGGCGAAGAAGACCGGAAAGTCGGCGCCGGCGGTGAAAAAGGCCGTCAAAAAGGTCGGTAACGCGCGCAAGCGTGTGGAGAAACGGCTGGGCCGCTGAGTAGGAAAGGCGGGCTAGCGTCCTACGATAGCGGCCGACCTTCTAGCCAGAGGGGCATTCAGGGCAGGTATCACCGATCGAGTCCAGCACGTCGCGAATCGCGGCCTCCGCAGCTTGGGGGAGATGCCTGCTGGCGGATCTCGACGGGCGATGTCGAAGGCCCGCTCTCGCGCATGCGGATCGGCGCGGTCCTGCATCCAGCCGTGGTCCTCGCACTCGCAGATGGCGCCCGCTTCGTTCAGCACGTTGATCGCCCAACCGCGCAGGGTGCGGATCGCCGGCCGTCTCTGCTTGGTCATCAGCATTGAAAGGTTCTCCCACGCTGAGACGAATCGTTTAGTCCCGCAGACGTTCCCCATCGCTAACACACGACTGGGATTCCGGATCGTGGGATCTCGTGGCTTTTCGAAGGCCGAATTTTCCAGCCGGCCAGGTGCCAGGGCGGGCAAAACGAACTGAAGAAACCGTTTTCCGATACTTCAGACGTCCGAGTTCAGGTGGTTGCTCCTAGTCCGTTTTGCGCGTGCGGCTGTCGCCGCACCGGGCTTTCGTGAACCGAGCCGCGCAGCGTCTCGGCCTTGCGGCTTCGATCCCTCGCGCACGAGCAGGCCACGCCCCTCGCGGGGCAGAAACGAAAACCGGACCTTTATGCAGCAGCCACCTGCATAAAGGTCCGGCCTTATCTTAGCGTGCCGCGATACCGAACGGCTGCAAAGGACGCTTCATATCCTTTGGGAAGGTCTCGCTATTCATCCGGGTTGCGACCCGGAGGCGGCAATAGATCAGTAGCCGATACGACTACTTCTTTTTCTTTGAAGTCTTCTTTGCCACCTTCTTGGTAGCTGCCTTCGCGGTCTTCTTTGCCTTCTTCGCTTTCTTGGCCATGTCGTCCTCTGTAAGAATTGGCTCTCAGTGAACATGCCCACGCCGTGCATAGACATGCGCACGAGTGAGACGATATCACAAAAGCAAAATTGATACCAAGGAGACGTAAATCCGCATTGAGCCGCTCGCCGGAGGCACTCGCCCTCGGGCCCGCCGTCATTGCATGCCGGCGTCGCTATCACTGCCCTTCGGGTCGGGTGCCTTCTTAACCGGTCTCGCGACTGCACTCGGTCCCGGGTCCCGCCGCTACGCGTCGGCGCTATGCTGACCCTCCTGCGGGTGCCTGTTTGCCGGGTCTTGCGACCGGTAGCGGTCTCCGCTTCGCTCCGCCCATAGGCCTCTCTTCTAAGCCGCGCACCTCGCGCGCAAACCTGATAGAGGGCCCTAGTCGCGTTCATACGGTCGCGGCGTCGATCGCGGGACTTGGGACCGCGACGGCGAACGGCGGTTTCGTGACGGCGTCGTTGTCGACCGTCACTTCAATTTGGTGGCTGACCCTGTAGGAAGATCAAGTTGGTCAACCGCCTGTGATCAAGCGTCCGCTTGGTCCAACACGTCGCGCACCTTTGCGGCAAGGTCGGCGAAACTGAAGGGCTTGACGATCAGCTGCACGCCCTTGTCGAGACGGCCATGGTGAATGATCGCATTCCGTGCGTAACCGGTTGTAAACAGGATCTTTAGCGACGGTCGAAGCGCCCTTGACTGGGCGGCGACCTGGGCACCGGTCATCCCGCCCGGAAGAACAACATCCGTGAACAGGAGATCGACGCGCGGCTCGCGATCCAGTAGACGCAGTGCGGCCGGCCCATCATGGGCCTCCAGCACGCGATAACCGAGCTCGCGCAGAATGTCGGCCGTGTAAGCCCTTACATCGTCGTCATCCTCGACAACCAGAATTGTCTCTTCCTGTGCAGCCTCAGGATTTAGCACTTCCTCGGGAGTCATCTCGGTGGTGGCATCGGCAGCCAGGCGGGGAAGATAGAGCTTGACGGTGGTACCTTGAGCGACCTCGGAATAGATCTTGACGTGACCGGCCGACTGCTTGACGAAGCCGTAGACTTGGCTGAGACCAAGACCGGTGCCCTTGCCAACCGGCTTGGTGGTGAAGAAAGGCTCGAAAGCTTGCGCAACCGTCTCCGGGTCCATGCCGGCGCCGGTATCGGTGACAGAGATCACGACATACTGGCCGGCGACCACCTCGCTATGAGCCGCGACATAGGCGTCATCGATATGCGCGTTGCTCGTTTCGATCGTCAATCGACCCCCCTTCGGCATGGCATCCCGGGCGTTGACGGCAAGATTGAGGATTGCGGCCTCGAGCTCGCCGGGATCGGCTTCCACACGCCACAAGCCAGCTCCGAGCACGGTCTCGACCGAGATGGCCTCGCCGAGCGTGCGATGGATCATCTCGGAGACGCCGTTCACCAGAAGGTTGACATCGAGCGGCTTGGGATCGAGAGGCTGCCGGCGCGAGAACGCGAGCAGCCGCTGGGTCAATGAGGCGGCACGTTGCGCGCCATTCATCGCATGACGCAAGGCGCGCTGTACACGCGGGGACTCCTGGGGCATGCTGCGCTGTAGTGTATCAAGATTGCCGATGATGACTTGCAGGAGGTTGTTGAAGTCGTGCGCGACCCCGCCCGTCAATTGGCCGACGGCCTCCATCTTCTGTGACTGCCGCAACGCCTCCTCATTCTTGCGTAGCTGTTCAGTGCGCTCAAGCACCTGTTTTTCCAGCGTGGCATTAAGCTGGACAAGCGCTTCCTGCGCACGCTTGCGTTCCGCGATTTCACGCCGCGATGCCTGAACGAGGCGTACATTGTCGATCGCAACCGCCGCTTCGGCTGCGAGCCCCGAAAGACCGCGCTCCGAGCGCTCAGTGAACACGCCGATCTTCGCATGACCGAAGAAAAGTCCGCCAAAAACCTCTCCTGTCCGGGACACAACGGGGACTGCCAGATAGCTACGGACCGGCAGATGACCTTCAGGCATGCCGCTGCGCGGGGTGTTTTTTCCATAGCGGGGATCTTTGGTGATATCGTCCGAGCGGACGATGCCCTCGCCGCCAAAGGTGGGTGCGAACACAGCGGTGTTGCGCGGCATCGGGAATTTGGAGAAGGCCTCCAGCGGAGCGCCGGACAGCGTATAAAGCATGTAGCTTTCGCCCGCTTCGTTCATCACATTGTAGAAGAAGGCGCCGAACTCGGCACCGCTCAGCTCGACACCGGCGTCGGTGACAATCTGCACCAAGCGTTGCAGATCCGGTTCTACTGCAAGGGCAGAGCTCGCCCGGTTGAGGATTTCGAGGGCGCGGCGCTCTTCGCGAATGATCTCCTCGGCCTGCCGTTGGCCGGTCCGGTCACGTAGGATCTTGACGAAGCCTACGATCGCTCCTCCGTCCTTAATCGGCGCCAGCTCGCCGACGGCCCAAAAGCGGCTGCCATCTTTTCGCAGGCGCCAGCCCTCCTCACCACCGCCTCGACCGTGCGCAATCGCATCCTGCATTTCTTCCAGCAAAGGCGCTGGTCCACCGTCTCCGGGAAAGATGCGTGCCAAAGAATGTCCAAGCATTTCTGCTTCGGTCCAACCGAGAAGCCGACTGGCGCCGCTATTCCAGCTGGTGACTAAACCATGCGGATCCGTGCTGATGATGGCCGTGTCTGCGGCACTATTGACGATCTGCTTCCAATGGGCCGCAGTGATCACAGAAAGGCTGCTCGGGATGCTATCATCGCTGTTCATCGCTTCTCTCGAAAATTCGCGAGTCCGGTGAACAACCAACGCTGCAGGAAGTGGAGATTACCGGACCGCTTGAATTAGTTTGGACCTCGGGTGTAGTTGCTGAGCTCCCTGGTTGTGACAAGGGCCAACGCCACTCGTCGTTAGGGGGTTCCGCCTCGCGTCGATCGCCGCAGAGCGTGCACGCAAAAAAGGCACGGAACAAAAAACGTCTGCGCGAACTTCTCGACTAAAATTCCGCTTTCTCAGCGGAATTCCTCCGTTTGCGCGCGTGCAGCTTTCGCCCCACTGGGCTCTCGTGAGCCGAGCCGCTTTGCGTCTCGGCCGTGCGGCGTCGATCCCTCGCGCAGAATAGAATAGTGGGTCGCTCGCCGGAGGCACTCGCTCTCGGGTCCCGCCGTCATTGCATTCCGCCGTCGCTATCACTGCCCCGAGTTCGGGTGCCTTTTTAACCGGTCTCGCGACTCGGTCCCGGGTCCCGCCGCTACGCGTCGGCGCTATGCTGACCCTCCTGCGGGTGGCTATTTTGCTGCGTCCCGCGAGTGGTCTTCGATTTCGCTCCGCCCACAGGCCTCTTTTCCATAATTGCGAGACTCCTGTGAAAATGGCGGGCGGTTCTCGTATCATTGCCTGCATCACGTTCGCTCAGGTTTAGGCGCGTGCGGCCAAGGCCGCACCGGGCTCTCGTGAACCGAGCCGCGCAGCGTCTCGGCCTTGAGGCTTCGATCCCTCGCGCTAGAGCTTTGGTGCTCCTCGCCGGGGGCACTCGGGAAAGGGGCTCGCCAGCGGCGATCTCTATCACTGCCCCGTTCCCGGGTGCCGCTATTGAACCGGTCTCGTCGCTGCACTCGGACCCGCCTGCCCCTTCGGGTCGCTATGCTCACGCTCTCCGGGTGCCATTTTCTGTTGAGGCGATGCGCCCTTGGGCGCACGCCTGATCGGGCCTGGGCCCCAGGCAGATTGCGAAGAGGCTGAGAGTAAGAGTGCAGGCTGGTTTTTCCGTGACGGGTTACAAGCTGCGAGAGAGGCTCGCGGTGCCCGTCGCGGAGACCCGCGATGTCAAACCCTAATGCTTGCGCGCGCGCCGGCCAGGACCGGGCGAACCTCTATACCGAAATCACCGACAGGATCATTTCCGAGCTTGAGTCCGGTCGCGTCCCCTGGGTTCAGCCCTGGGGTACGGCCGCGGCGAAGGCGCCGCTGGCGATGCCGAAAAATGCGTCGACCAACCGGCAATACAGTGGTGTTAACATCCTCATCCTCTGGGGCGCCGTGATCGAACGCGGATTTACCCGTCAAAGTTGGCTCACCTTCCGCCAGGCGCTCTCGCTTGGCGGTCACGTTCGCAAGGGAGAGCGCGGTACCACAGTCGTATACGCCGACCGTTTCGTGCCGAATGACGAAAAGCGGCGCGCTGCGGAGACTGGCGAAGACGCGCAGGCCATTCCATTCCTCAAGCGCTTCACGGTTTTCAACATTGATCAATGCGACGACCTGCCTGCGGAGATCGCAACGACGGCGCCGCCTCCGCCGCCAGGCCTGATCGAACCACGAGTCGAAAAGCTCATCAAGGCGACGGGGATCGACTTCCGCATCGGCGGCAACCATGCCTTCTATGCGCCGGCAGAAGATTATGTGCAGGTGCCGCCACCGCAAGCCTATTTCGAGCCGATCAACTGGCATCGGACGGCCCTGCATGAATTGGCGCACGCCACCGGCCACACATCACGTCTCAACCGTGACATGTCAGGCAGCTACGGTACCAAGAAGTATGCCTTCGAAGAGCTCATCGCGGAGATATCGTCTGCGTTTAGCTGCGCGTCGCTCGGTATCGTGCCGACCGTGCGTCATGCCGACTATATCGGCTCCTGGCTCGAAGTCCTGCGCGAAGACAATCGGGCCATCGTGCGTGCCGCCTCACAGGCGAGCAAGGCGGCGGATTATTTGCTCGGCTTCATTCCCGAGTCCATCGAGCCCACGTCGCTGGATTCGGTTGTCGCCGATCACGAGGCGGCGTGATGGTTGGCCTGGTGGCCGCGCCAGAGTGAGAGGAGGGGAGGCTGTGCGCGACGGGTTGGAAGCCGAGAGAGAGTCTCACGGCCGCCCGTCGTGGAGAGCCAAAATGATGAAAGCCGTACAAAAGATCACGCTGTCGCCTTCCCGGGACATTCCGTTCAACAAGCTCGTGCTCAGCCAGTCGAACGTTCGCCGCGTCAAGGCCGGTGTCTCGATCGGGCAGCTAGCCGAGAGCATCGCGCAGCGTACTCTTCTGCAAAGTCTGAGCGTCCGGGCCGTCGTTGACGCAGATGGCAACGAGACCGGCATGTTCGAGGTGCCGGCGGGCGGAAGGCGCTATCGCGCCCTCGAGCTTCTGGTGAAACAGAAGCGGATGTCGAAGACGCAGGCGGTGCCGTGCGTCGTTCGTGAAGGGGGCATCGCTGAGGACGATTCGGTAGCGGAGAACGATGAGCGGGTCGGCCTGCATCCGCTTGATCAGTTTCGGGCCTTCCAGACACTCCGCGATCTCGGCATGAGCGAGGAGGACATCGCCGCGCGCCATTTCGTGAACCCTGCCATTGTCAAGCAGCGCCTGCGCTTGGCGTCGGTCTCGCCGAAGCTGCATGAGGTCTATGCCGAAGATGGCATGACGCTCGAGCAGCTCATGGCGTTCTCAGTCACGGCGGATCACGCCCGCCAGGAGCAAGTCTGGGAGAACGTCAGCCGTTCCGGTTATGACGAGCCATACCAGATCCGCCGCATGCTCACCGAGAATACCGTACGCGGGTCTGATCGTCGGGCCCAATTTGTCGGCCTCGATGCCTATCAGCACGCGGGTGGCGGCGTTCTGCGCGATCTGTTCGAGCACGACGACGGCGGCTGGCTTCAGGACGTCGTGTTGCTCGATCGCCTCGTGACCGAAAAGCTCAAAGCCGAAGCTGAAACGATTGCTGCCGAAGGCTGGAAGTGGATCTCCGTCGCTGTAGAGTTCTCCTACGGTCACACTCAAGGCCTGCGAGAAATCGAAGGCAAGCCTGTCGAGCTCTCGCCTGAGGAGCAGGCCACCATCGATGCCCTGAATGCCGAGCAGGCCAAGCTTGAAACCGATTACCAGGATGCCGACGAGTTGCCCGACGAGGTCGACGAGCGTCTCGGCGAAATCGAGTCGGCACTGGCGGCATTCGAAAACCGGCCGATGCTTTACGAACCGACGGAGATCGCCCGAGCTGGTGTCTTCATCAGCATCGATTCTGAGGGACGCCTCTCCGTGGACCGGGGTTATGTCCGGCCAGAGGACGACGTGCCGGCAACCGATCCTGATATCGCGCAGCCCGCCGACCCGTCGTCGACCGAAGGGCAGGAGCCTAGCATTTCGGTCCAGCGCACGATCATCGCAGTCGCAGGTGGCGCTGCTGATGCCGAAGAAGATGATGAGGACGCGGCCAAGCCTCTGCCGGATCGGCTGATCACCGAGCTGACGGCGCATCGCACGCTCGCGTTGCGCAATGCGCTGGCAGAAAGTCCAGCGGTCGCGTTCCAGGCAGTGCTGCATAACTTCGTGCTGACGGCCTTTTATCGGTTTGCGTCGTCCGGGAGCTGTCTTGAGATCAGCCTGCGCACGCCGAACTTTCCAGCTCAAGCTCCAGGGCTGAGAGAAAGCGTCTCCGCCAAGGCTGTCGAGGCGCGGCATGAGGCCTGGAAGGCACGGTTGCCGAAGAGCGAGAATGATCTCTGGGATGCGTTGACGGCTCTCGATGGTGGTGCACAGGCATCGCTGTTCGCCCACTGCGCGTCATTCGCGGTCAACGCCGTCTATGAACCGGCCAACCGCTACAATCAGGGCCGTGTCTCCGCCCACGGTGTCCGCACGCGTCTTGACCAGGCTGATGTGCTGGCGCGCGCGGTCGGGCTTGACATGGTGCAGGCTGGGTGGCGGCCGACCGTCGACAACTATCTCGGCCGGGTCACCAAGCCGCGAATTCTGGAGGCGGTGCGGGAAGCCAAGGGCGAGTCGTCGGCGCAACTGATCGACCATCTGAAGAAGGCCGACATGGCCAAGGAGGCCGAGCGCCTTCTGGATGGCTCAGGCTGGTTGCCGGAGCCACTGCGTCTCGTCGATCCCGATGCAGCGCCAGTGGGGCAGGAGGGCGAAGCAGGCCCGCTGCCCGAATTCCTCGCCGATGAGGAGGATCAGGAGAACGGCGGCGACGACGATCCGCAACAGCTCGACGCGGCTGAGTGACATTATGGAGCGGGGTGGCTCCGGCTGTCCTGCGGTTGCTCGGGGACCGGCGCACAGCGCCGGTCCCCATTCTTATGGGCGAGGCTTGAGAGGGAGAGCCGGGCCGGGAAGGGTTTGAGCCGCCGAGGTCAGAGGAGAGCGCTTGGCGGTTCGACCCCTTCCTGCTCTCCGAAAGAAATCCTGCCATGACCGAATCTCTCGCCGGCGGCGCTGCCGCCGCGCCGCTCTCGATGCGTGCCGCTGCAAGTCTCACTTCCGCCGCTGTCAGGGCCGCGCGACAGCTGCTGACCGAGCTCGAACGCGGCCGGCGCATCGATGCCGCTGTTCTGCGTAGCGCCATGGAGGCTGCCTTCGGCGCCTCCGACGCGGCCGGCGCCTGGAACTGGAAGACCGCCTATGACGTCTGCGAGGCGGCAACCGTTCTGTTTCTTCGCAAGTTCGGACCGGCCATACGGGCCAGGGCTGGCTCGACGGCTGCCATGCTGCCGATGCTGGCGAAAGTCGCGAACTGTCTGCCGACCCATACGCGGCGCTCCGAGGATAGTCAGGCGCTTCAGCAGTTCTCGACGCCCATTCAGCTGGGACTCGTCGCATGCACCGCAGCTGGCATTACATCGGTCGATCGCGTTCTGGAGCCCTCCGCGGGGACCGGCTTGCTCGCCGTCTTTGCAGAACTCGCCGGGGCCGCCTTGATGTTGAACGAGCTGGCCGAGATCCGGGCGGGGTTGCTCAAGCATCTATTCGCGGGCGTTAACGTCACGCGGTTCGATGCTGCTCAGATCGATGACCACCTCGACGTGAGTGTCGCGCCGAGCGTCGTCCTGATGAACCCGCCATTCTCGGCACTGGCGAATGTCGATCGACGGATGGCGGATGCGGCTCTCCGTCACATCGCTTCAGCGCTCGCACGTCTTTGCGACGGTGGACGCCTCGTCGCTATCACTGGCGCCAGCTTCGCACCGGATAACCCAGCATGGCGAGAAGCCTTTGTGCGGCTCCAGGAACGCGGGCAGGTAGTGTTTTCTGCGGCGATCGACGGCGCCGTCTACGCGAAGCACGGAACACAAATCGACACACGGCTGCTTGTGATCGACAAGCTGCCCGCTGCCGATCCGACGGCTTTTCCTGCCTCGCCGGGCATGGCGGCCGACGTCGCTACCTTGCTTGATTGGGTGACCAAGCATGTGCCTACAAGGCCGCCTGTCGCCACGCCATCGGAGATCGCCCCTATCCGGTGGCCAGAGATGTCGCGATCGACCAGCGCTGTTGCACCGCGCTCATCGTCTTCTTCGATAGGCGCAGCGCCAGAAGGCGTCGAACTTACGTACGAGACGGTCGAATGGTCGCCGCCGGAAGGCGCCCGGCTGACCGATGCGATTTATGAGGAATACGGACTACAGTCGATCTGCATTCCCGGATCATGCGCACATCCGACCAAGCTCGTGCAGTCTGCCGCGATGGCGTCCGTTGCGCCACCGAAGCCATCCTATCGTCCGCACCTGCCGGCCAATGTCATGGACGACGGAGTTCTGTCGGATGCCCAGCTCGAGAGCGTCATCTATGCCGGCGAGGCGCATTCCGAATTCCTGGCAGGCTCCTGGACGGTCGACACGACCTTTGATGTCGTGGCCGCTGCGCGCGACGACGCAGAGAATGCCGTCCGCTTTCGCCGCGGCTGGTTCTTGGGCGATGGCACCGGCGCTGGCAAGGGGCGGCAGGTCGCAGGGATACTGCTCGACAACTGGCTCAAGGGCCGTCGCCGTGCCGTCTGGATCAGCAAGTCCGACAAGCTGATCGAGGATGCGCAGCGCGACTGGTCCGCGCTGGGCATGGAGCGGCTGCTTGTTACGCCACTCTCGCGCTTCCGGCAGGGCACGCCGATCCGGCTCGCGGAAGGCGTCCTTTTTACCACCTACGCCACGCTACGGACCGACGAGCGCGGCGAGAAGCTTTCGCGTGTCAGGCAGATCGTCGAATGGTTGGGCTCCGACTTCGACGGAGTGATCGTCTTCGACGAGAGCCACGCCATGCAGAATGCGGTCGGAGGCAAGGGCGAGCGCGGTGACCAGGCGGCCTCCCAGCAGGGGCGTGCGGGCCTGCGGCTTCAGCACGCTTTGCCGAATGCTCGCGTGGTTTATGTGTCGGCGACGGGCGCCACCACGGTCCATAACCTCGCCTATGCCCAGCGCCTCGGCCTTTGGGGCGGCGCTGACTTCCCGTTCGCTACGCGTGCGGAGTTCGTCGAGGCGATAGACGAGGGCGGCGTCGCGGCCATGGAGGTGTTGGCGCGCGACCTCAAGGCGCTCGGTCTCTACGCAGCCCGCTCGCTGTCTTACGAGGGCGTCGAGTACGATCTCGTTGAGCACCAGCTGACGCCGGAGCAGGTTCGCATCTACGACGCCTATGCCGGTGCGTTCAGCGTCATCCATAATAACCTCGATGCGGCGATGCGGGCCGCCAACATCACTGGCGCAACGGGAACGCTGAACGGACAGGCCAAATCAGCGGCACGCTCCGCCTTCGAAAGCGCGAAGCAGCGCTTCTTCGGCCACCTCCTGACTTCGATGAAGACCTCGTCGCTGATCCGTTCGATCGAGCACGATCTTGAGGCTGGACACGCGGCAGTCATCCAGATCGTGTCGACGGGCGAAGCGCTGATGGAGCGCCGGCTCGCTGAGATCCCGACTGAAGAGTGGGGCGACGTCCAGGTCGACATCACGCCGCGCGAGTATGTCCTCGACTATCTCGCCCACTCCTTTCCGGTCCAGCTCTACGAGCCCTTTACCGACTCTGAAGGTAACCTCTGCTCCCGGCCTGTCTATCGCGACGGCCAGCCGGTCGAGAGCCGGGAAGCCGTCGCACGACGCGACCGCCTCATCGAGAAGCTTGCATCACTACCGCCGGTACCGGGGGCACTGGATCAGGTCATCCAGCGCTTCGGCACCGAACTGGTCGCCGAGGTGACGGGCCGCTCGCGCCGCATCGTTCGCAAGGGCGACCGGCTGGTGGTCGAAAATCGAGCCGGTTCGGCAAACCTCACCGAGACCTCCGCTTTCATGGACGATGTCAAGCGCATCCTCGTGTTCTCCGACGCGGGCGGCACGGGGAGGAGTTACCATGCCGAACTGTCGGCCCGGAATCGCCGCTTGCGCGTCCACTACCTGCTCGAGCCCGGCTGGAAGGCCGATGCCGCGATCCAGGGCCTCGGCCGCACAAACCGGACCAATCAAGCGCAGCCGCCGTTGTTTCGTCCGATTGCGACCGACGTGAAGGCCGAAAAGCGCTTTCTCAGCACCATTGCCCGCCGGCTCGACACGTTAGGGGCCATTACGCGCGGCCAGCGTCAGACCGGAGGGCAGGGCCTGTTCCGGCCCGAGGACAATCTCGAAAGCCAGTACGGACATGATGCGTTGCGTCAGCTCTACACGCTGCTCGCGCGAGGCAAGGTCGACGGCTGCGCACTGGAGAGGTTCGAGGATGCGACCGGTCTGAAGCTCATGGATGCGAATGGGCTCAGGGACGAGCTGCCGCCGATCACGACGTTCCTGAACAGGTTGTTGGCGCTCACCATCGAGCTACAGAATGTCCTGTTCACCGCCTTCGAGCAGCTTTTGACCGCTCGGATCGAGGGCGCTGTCGCCTCCGGCACATACGACGTCGGACTGGAGACGCTCCGCGCTGAGCGCTTTGTCGTCACCGACCGGCGGACGATCTACGTCCATCCCGGCACTCGCGCCGAGACCCGTCTGCTCACGATTGCCCAGCGTCAGCGCAATCATCCTGTGAGTTTGGATGACGCTTTTGCTCGTCTTTCCAATCATGGTGTCCCGCTGATCAACGAGCGCTCCGGCCGGGCCGCCGTGCAGGTTCCGGCCCCGAGCATCATGCTCGACGACGGGGAGATCGAGCGCCGCGTCCGCCTGATCCGGCCTATGGAGCAGCACCAGGTCGCCCTGAACATGATGGTGGAGAGCCATTGGGTTGAGGCGGATCGCGAACGTTTTGCCGCGGCCTGGCTGGCGGAGCTTGCCGAGGTGCCTGAATTCACGGAAAGCACGATCCACGTCGTTGCGGGACTGCTGCTCCCGATCTGGAAGCGGCTGCCGAACGAATCGACCCGTGTCTATCGGATTCAGACCGATGCGGGCGAACGCATCATCGGACGGAAGGTTTCTGCCGCGTGGCTCGCAAGCGTCCTTGCGACGGACGCGCCTTCGCTGACGCCAGACGCTGCCTTTGCCGCGCTGATGGAGGGACGAACCGTCCTCGATCTCGCGGAGGGGCACCAGCTTCGCCGTGTCCGGGTAATGGGCGCATACCGCATCGAGCTGTCAGGTTTCAACGACACGATGCGCGATCGCCTCCGTGCTTACGGCCTCTTTGGGGAGATCATCTCCTGGAAGCTGCGCATGTTCGTGCCCACGGACGCGAGCGGTGTGGAGGTCCTGTCGAAAGTGCTCGACACGTATCCGGTAGCGCGCATCGGCGAGCGGGAGGCCGCCTGATGTCCCGCGATGCTTCCGAACTGGCACGCCGACTCGCGCGCGACGCGGAGGCGGTGTGCCGACACTATCTCTCCCACGGCAAGCGCGCGGGGCGATACTGGGTGGTCGGCGACGTCCACAATACGCCGGGCCGCTCGTTGTTTGTACGGCTCCAGGAATCGCCAAAGGGACCCGCTGGGAAATGGACCGATGCCGCGACCGGAGAACATGGCGATCTCCTCGACATCATCCGCGAAAGTCTGGCCTTGCGAGACTTTCGCGAGGTTGCCGATGAGGCGAGGCGATTTCTGAGGCTACCTCGTTCAGAGCAGCAACTGGCGCCGAAACCCATTCGTTCAGTCGCGCCGGCCGGATCGCAGGAAGCCGCTCGTCGGCTCTTTGCGATATCCAGCCCGATTGAAGGGACATTAGCCGAGGCGTACTTGCAGCGTCGCGGAATTACTTGCATCCACCATGGTGGCAGCTTGCGCTTCCACCCGCGTTGCTACTATCGACCGGACGAGCATTCGTCGACCGAAACCTGGCCGGCGATGATAGCCTCTGTCACGGACCTCGAGGGACGGATATCCGGCGTGCATCGCACCTGGCTCGATCCAGGCGGCTTTGATCGCGTGCGGCTCGGCAAGGCCCCGATCGACACGCCACGACGCGCCTTGGGCGATTTGCTCGGCAACGCTGTTCGTTTCGGCGTGGTGGACGACGTGCTCGCTGCCGGCGAGGGGATCGAGACCATGCTGTCACTGCGTTACGCACTGCCGACCTTGCCCATGGCCGCCGCGCTTTCGGCTAATCACCTCGCAGCCATGTTGCTGCCGTCTGGTCTACGCCGACTCTATATCGCCCGTGACGCAGATGCCGCCGGAGATGCCGTACAGGCCAATCTCACCCAGCGCGCAGAAGCCGCCGGCATTGAAGCGATCGCATTGTCGCCCCGGCTGGGCGATTTCAACGAAGATCTTCACATCTTCGGCATCGAGGCCCTCCGAGCAGCGTTGCTACTTCAACTCGTACCGGAGGACGTCGTCCGTTTCCTGCATTCGTCGATGGCAACCGCGGAATAGCCCAGGCAATTCGATGGGCGTCGACAGGTCGGTTGCGGTGCGGCCACTGCCGGAAGAGGACGCGACCACGGCCTTCTAGAGGGCGATCGGACGGCAAGCGGCTCGGGCCGGCAATGGCTGCGTCCGGCTATTTTCCGCCGCGCGCCGGCGACAAGAAGACACATTAGCCATCTGGCGAGCGCGCTTTGCATCGCGAAGCAAAATACCCGGCCTCCGCCATCCTCCGCTGCGCCTCGGCCCTCCGCTCTGCTCCGGGTTCTGGCTCGTTCCGCCTGCCGTCTGAGTGATCGCCACGAAGGCCGCGATGGTCGCGGCCGATCCGACAAAGGATCGCCTCCATGACCGACCACGATGACATCGAACCCCAGCACGCCGCATCTGCGACTGAACACGTTCTTACCGAATTGCAGCTCTTCGGTTACCGCCCCTTCGACGACCAGCCCGATCCACGGCCGATTCCCGAGGGCAGGATCATTACCGGTGCCGTCGCTGACATCTTCGATGCCCTGGTCGCCACGTTGAGCGACACGCGGCTCGAGCCGGACCTCCACGATCTGCTCTGGTCGACTGTCAACCTGTTCCATCGTGCCGTCGACCGCATCGGTCGCCAACTCGACGACAACGAACAGGCGCAACAGAAGAGTCAGCGCGAGCAGGACGGTTCCGAAATTCGATCCGTCGAACTCGAACGCATCACGGCGGAAGGCATCACCCTGATCGAGCGCCGCAACTGCCTGGAGATCTTCCGTGACCAGGCCATAGAGCGCTTTGAGACGCACACCGGCTCCCTCTGGCGCCCCCGATCGGGATCACTGGTGAACCATCGTACGCTGACCGCGGCGATGATCGACTCCCGCGACTTCATCGCGGCCAAGCGCCGCGCCGAGACCGAGGTCATGCTGCCCGCTGGGCCGAAGATCGTGCTTACCGGAGGGCTCGACTTCAACGACCACCACCTCATCTGGGATCGTCTCGACAAGGTTCATGCCAAGCATCCCGACATGGTCCTGCTCCACGGCGGCTCGCCGAAAGGGGCCGAACTGATCGCCTCCAAGTGGGCGACCATCCGCAAGGTACCTCAGATCGCCTTCAAGCCTGATTGGACGAAACATGCCAAGGCAGCGCCGTTCAAGCGCAACGACGCCATGCTTGAACTCCTGCCGATCGGCGTCATGCACTTCCCGGGTACGGGAATCCAGGACAACCTCGCCGACAAGGCGAAGCGGCTCGGCATCCCCGTTTGGAGCGACCCTCACGGTGCTCGCGTTATTCAGAGTCATCGAGGCTCGACTGCCGAGTGAGTTCTACGCCCACCACATGCTGCGCTTCGCCCGCGACAATGTTATGGGCGAAAGCGAGATCCACAAGTTGATCGGCGCTCACGGGTTTACCATCGCGAACCTTTCATACCGCCTCAGCGAGGGCGCGCAGCAATTCGAGTACCGGATGACGATCAAAAGCCGCGACAGGAGCAATGCCGAACGACTCGCCAGTCATTTGCGGGGCTTGCCAGAGGTTGTTGAGTTTCGCATTACGCCAACCGGCGATTAGGACCCTTGAGCCCCTCCGGCGCGGTCTGGATGTCAGCTATTGGTCGATTCCGTTGAAAAGGGCGGCCGTAGTAAGCCGATGTATCGGCGCGAGCACCGATGTTGCGCGGCCAGGCGAAGTGATAGGACATTGCCGGGACCTGATTGGCCGCTAAATCCACATCGTCCTCGCTTCGCTCCCCACAACGACGGTGCTAGATATCGCGCATTTCCAACGCCACCCCGCGCAAACGCACCCGCTTGCGGTCGCCGGCGTTGCCTTCGCCGTTCACACCGACGGCTACGATCCCGACACCGAGAGCATCGGACTGCAGCACTCGGCGAGGATCCTGCGCGTACTGAAAATGCTAAGGCGGTTGACAGGAAGCCGGTCCAGCACCGTCCCATCCGACCAGGAGTTCTCGATGAAGAAGCTCGCCGCTGGCCGCGGTGGCGAGTCGGCGCAGATGATGATGCCGCCTGAGGCGGAACACGTTGCCGGTTTCAGGATCGGTGGGGTCAGCCCTTTCGGGCAGCGTGGTCGAGCAGAGCGCGCTTGGGCAGGAGCAGGTCTATATCAATGGCGGTCAACGTGGCTTGCAGGTTCGGCTCAAACAAGCCGACGTGCGCGACGCTCTGAAGGTAGTCGTGGACGGCGTGGTCGCCTGAGCAGGAGGGGTTATCAGCTGCACCGCACAAAAATGTCAGCCCCGCGCAGCCTTATTTTATTCGCCCGCTTGCGTCCATTGAGTCTGCACAGCCGCGTTAGACTATGGTAGGGTGCTGCAATCCGCTGAAAAAAGTGCGTCGAAAACAGGGAGGGCGACATGCGGGTGATTGCGTTAAAGGTCCTTGGCTCGCTGGCCGCAGGACTTTTTTTTATGTCGGCAGCAGCGCTGGCCGCTGAAGCGCCCAAGGAGATGAAGCTCTACGTCTTCTCTTCGGGGGCGCTCAATCTCGACAAGTCGATCATTCAGAACGGCAGTAGCGGCAAGGTCCAAATCCCTGTCGGCTTCTTTCTGATCCGCCACCCTAAGGGCGACATTCTGTTCGATTGCGGCAACAACGACCGCATCATCAAGGATCCAGACTATTGGGGCCCGTTCGTCAAGGCGCTTGATCCGGGCCGTTCGCCCGACATCGCCATCGACGCGCAACTTTCCAAGATCAACGTGAAGCCGTCCGACATCAAATATGTCATCCTCGGCCACTTCCACGTCGATCACGCCGGTAACATCGGCAAGTTCCTGGATTCGACCTTCGTGTACCAGCGCGACGAGATGAGGAACGCGTTCTGGCCTGCGCCGGGCTACGCGACCTTCTTCATCACCGACGATTTCGCCATGCTGCGCAACAGCGTCGGCGGAGGAATGCCTTCCAAGTACAAGAGCATCGAGCTCGACGGCGATCTCGACCTGTTCGGCGACAACAGCGTCTTCATCCACCGCACCGTGTCGCATACGCCCGGAAGTCAGATTCTGGTCGTGCGCCTGCCGAAGACCGGCACGGTGGTGCTGACCAGCGACGCCGTCTATCTCCAGGAGAATCTGGACAAGAATATCCTGCCGAGCATCGGCAGCGTCTACGATCCGGTCGGCATGCTCGATGCCTACGCTTGGGTGAAGCGGGTTCGCGACACCGAGGGTGCCGACATCATCTATGCCCATGACCCGGATACGTTCAAGGCGCACAAGCATTCGCCCGAATTCTACGAGTGATTGGTCGCGACTTCGGGCCATCGAACACGCATCATCATCCCGGGCCTTCGCGCCCGGGATTTTGCGCATAGTCTTACGCGGTGGTTGCCACAGGGGTGTGCAAAGTTTCCATGCTGTCGGCTGTCTCTCCGGTCGTCCTCGCCGAGCGCGTAACAAAATGGTACGGGCCGCGGCGCGCCGTTGCCGACGTGTCCTTTGCGATCGCGCCCGGCGAGATCGTCGGCCTGCTCGGGCCGAACGGTTCCGGCAAGAGCACGATCTTCCGCATGCTTACCGGCTATCTGGTGCCGACCTCTGGACGGATCGAGGTCGCGGGCCACGATGTCCTTGAAGATTCGCTCGGCGTGCGCCGCGCGATCAGCTATGTGCCGGAAGATGCGCCGCTCTACGACCATATGCGGGTCGGCGAGTTCCTGCATTTCATGGCCGGCATCAAGGGATTGCACGGGCCGAGGGCGAGGGCGGCGGTCGATGAGGCCGCCGAGCGGCTCGACCTTACCCGTGTCATGAGGCTCACGACCGGAAAACTGTCGCGCGGCTTCCGCCAGCGTGTCTCGATCGCGCAGGCGCTTCTGGGCGATCCAAAAGTTCTCGTGCTGGACGAGCCGACCAGCGGTCTCGATCCGCACCAGGTGATCGCCGTGCGCGACTTGATCCAGTCGCTGGCCGGACGCCACACCGTGCTGATGGCTTCGCACATCCTGCCCGAAATCGAAAAGATGGCGTCCCGCGTGATGATCCTGCTCGACGGCGTGATTCTGACGTCCGATGCGCTGAAGGACGCCGCGCAGGATCTCGCGTTGCGACTGTCGGCAGACGCGACAGAAGATGCTGTGCGCAGTGCGACAAAGACCGTCGCTGGCGTTCGCGAGATTGTCGCCGATCCGGGCAGCGCCGGACGCTTTCAGATCAGGACGGAGCGGCGTCCGTTGCTCGCGGAGGATTTGGTCTCCGCCCTGGTCGCAGCCCAAATCCCGTTGCGCGAGCTGACCGAGCTGCGGCCCGATCTCGAACGGGTGTTCCTCGATCTCACCCGGCGACCGGAGGCGGCCGCATGAGAAGCTTTGCGGTGCTGCTAGGGAAGGAAGCGACGGCGCTGTTCTCCTCGCCGATCGCCTACGTGCTGATAACGGTGTTCCTGCTGATCATGGGCTACAGCTTCACGCTCACCCTGTTTCTCAGCCACCAGCCCAGCATGGTGCACATCTTCTTCCAGATGTTCGTGCTGTTCATGCTGACCGTTCCGCTGATCACGATGCGTCTGTTCGCCGAGGAGCGGAAGATGAAGACGCTGGAGGTTCTGTTGACCGCGCCGGTCTCGGAGGTCGCGATCGTGCTGGCAAAATTCCTGGCCGCGATGAGCCTGATCGTAGTCATGTTGGTGCTGTCTGGGGCCTACGCGGCTGCGCTCGCCTGGTTCGGCGACCCCGATTTCGGACCGATCTACAGCGGCTATTTCGGCTTGCTGCTGTTCGGATCGGCGCTGGTCGGCGCGGGGCTGTTCGCCTCCGCGCTGACGGCCAACCAGGTGATCGCCGCGCTGATCTCCCTCAGCGTGTTTCTGCTGCTCTGGATCATCGACAATTTCGGCTGGCTGCTGCCGAGTCCCGCCGACACGCTGGTGGTGAACCTGTCGCTCTCGGTCCATTTCCGTCCCTTTGCCGTCGGTTCGATTTATCTGTCCGACGTGGGCTTCTTCCTCAGCGTCACTCTGCTGACGCTGCTGTTGACGGTCCGCGCGCTGGCGCGGCGCTGAGGGCGCAGGCGATGCGCGACTCCGCGAGATCCAACATTGGTTTCCTCGCATTGGCGGCCGCCGCGATCGTTTGCGGCGCGCTCGGCTTTGCAGGGTTCGGCGAGACCGCATCGAACAGCCTCTTGTTCGCCGCCTGCGCCCTAGCCTTGCTCGCGCTCTTCATGCTCGCGATCCGGCTTCCCTTGCGCGGCGGTGGCGCGCGCTGGTCGGCCTGGCTTGCTAACGCGTCGGTCGTTATTGCTGCGGTCGCAGCCGTGATCAGCGCCAACGTCGCGCTGTACCGTCACGACGTGCATTTCGACGTCAGCCGGGAAGGGCGCAACACGCCGCCGCAACAGCTCACCGACGTGATCGCGCAACTGCCCGCGCCGCTTGCGCTGACCTATTTCTACAATCCGAGTGACGCCAACGCGATCACGGTCCGTGACCTCGTTCAGACGGCCGCGCGCAACCACCCGCTGCTCGCCTTCCGCGCCATCGACCTCGACAAGGAGCCCGGCCTTGCCCGCGATCTCGGTGTGCGCGCCTATAATACGGCGGTGTTGCAAGCCGACGACCGCAAGGTTCTGGTCGAAAACGTCATCGATCCCGCCCGCATCGGCTATGCGGCGCTCCGCGTGCTGCGCAAGCGCGTGGAGACCGTCTGCTTCGTCACCGGCCACGGCGAGACGTTCCGTCCGCTGCCCTCGCACTTTCACTTCAGCCATGTCGAGACCCTGAAGGGCCACGAGACGCCCGGCGCCGGCGATGTGCTGGAGACGGCGCCCGAGGCGCTCGATCGGCTGCTGCTGGCGCTGAACCAGATCGGCTTCGAGATGCGCGAGCTGGTCACGGCGACCGCGTCCGCCATTCCGTCCGACTGCTCGGTCGTCGCCGATATCGGTCCACGCACGGCTTTTGACGCTCGCGAGGCAGCGCTGCTCGGCGATTATGTGAGGGGTGGCGGCCGGTTATTGTTGCTGATCGATCCGCTCTCGCAGGTCGACGGCGATTTTGAGCGGTTGCTACTCAAGCCCGTGGGCCTATCGAGCGAGGCTGCCATCGTCATCGATCCGCTCAATCATTTCCGCACCGATGCGGACAAGGTCGCCGTGCCCTATTATCCGCCGCATCCGATCACGAAGCTTCTGGCGCTGACCGTGTTTCCGCAAGCGCGGCCGCTCGCGGTGGCGCAGCCGCCGTCCGGGGTCAGTCTCATCGTGCTGGCCGCTAGCAGCCAGGATAGTTATCTGCGCTCGCCGAGTGCAGCGCCGGCCGCAACCGATGGCGAAGCGCCGAGCGCACGGCGGAGCGCGCAGCCGCTCGCGGTTGCGCTCGAAGGCAGCTGGCCGGGCGCGGCACCGGACAAGCGCTTCCGCCTGGTCGTGGCCGGCACCAGCAAGGTCGCGAGCAACGAATATTTTCCTTACGTCTCCAATGGCGAACTGTCGCTCGCCATGCTGCGCTGGCTCGCCGAGGACGACACGACGCCGAGCGTCGCACCGCAGACGTTCAAGCTGCCGGAGATCGTGTTAACCAGCAGCCAGATGCGCGACACCTTCATCGTGCTCGAGGTGCTGCTGCCGCTGAGCACGGCACTGTTCGGTGTTGCAATGTGGTGGAGGCGACGGTGACGGACGGAGCGGCCGCGCGCGTAACGGCCCGATGGCTGACGCCGCTGCTGGCTGCATGCCTCGCTGGACTGCTGGCCGTCCTGATCATCAGCGGACAATGGCCGGAGCTGCGCAGCAAGGTCACTTTTGCGCCGAAGGGTCTTGTGACCATCGCATCCGCGGATACGCGACGGGTGGAAATCCGTTCCGACAGCGACAGTGTCGTCCTGGTTCGCAAGGGCGGCGAGTGGACGATCGAGGGGCTGGACGGCGCCGTGCCGGCCGAGCTCAAATCGCATCTCGAAACCGCGCTACGGCTCGTCACCGTCAGCGAGCCTGCACGCGAAATTCCGGCAAGCGAGCTCACCGCGGCGAGCTTTGCCGCATTTGGTCTCGATCCGCCCGCAACCGTTGCCGTGATCGAGACGGCCGGTGGCTCGGCGACATCGATGAACGTGGGCACGCTCAACCCGGCGAGCACGTCTCACTATGTCCGGATCGCCGGGCGTCCCACGGTCTATCTGATGCCGCGCCATGTCGGCGATGAGTGGCATGTCACGCTCGATATGGCGCGCCGTCTGCGCGGGCCGGCCGGGCCGGACGCGGCAAGCCGCGGCAGGAGCCTGTTGCTGCCGGTGTCGATGGCGCAGGTGTGGGCGCTCGAGATCCTGTTCGCCGGCAAGCTCACCCGCTTCGAACGCGACGCTGACGGCAACTGGTTCCGTCATCTCGGCCAGCACAACCATGCGGCCGGCAACGTTGTGCATGTTGCCGATCCCAAGCAGGCCCGCATGATCGACGCAGCGCTGCGCGCATTCGATGCGAGCGCGATCGAGACGCATGTTAGAACCGCCGATCCGTCGCAACTGGCCCGCTACGGGCTCAACCTGCCGAGCCTGATCGTGCTGGTCTTTGCGCGCGACGCGTCTACGCCGTTGGCAAGGCTCGAATTCGGCGCGTCCGCCGACAGCCTCGACCGCTATGCGCGCCTCGTGCCCGATGGCGCGGTGGTCACCGTGGCTGAGTTCGAGATGCGCCGCTTGACGGAGCTGCTGCGCGCGGTTGGAGCGGGATCATGAGCCTGCTCCGCCTCCTGCTGCTCGGCGTGATCCTGCTCGGCCTTGGCGCGTCGGTGCGCGCGCATCAGGTCAATCTCTCGACGGCTCGTGTGGCGCTGGCTGCAGACCGCACGGTGGCCGTCGAGGTCGCACTCAAGGGCAGTGATGTCGACCGCCTCGTCGGCACGAAGATTTATGACGCGACGGCAGATGCGGTCGATCCGGCCGCGGTCGATGCGGCTGCGGCGTTGATCCTGGCCTATTTCAAGATGCATCTAGCCGTCGCTAGCGCCGATGGCAGTGGCTGCGCCGCAGGAACGGCCGTGATCATCGCCGACGGTGACGGCGTGATCTACCGCAACAGTTTTGCCTGCACCGCCGTCAGGGGCGACATCATCTACCGCTCCACTGTGCTGACCGAGAAGGATCCGACCGCGCGGCAGGTGGTGCTGGTCGCGCAGCACAAGTCCGAGGCGCAGGCGCTGCTCGATGCCGGCAACATCGCCGTCACGCTCTCGGCGTCGGCGCCGCCGCTGTGGTCGACGATGCAGCGCTATCTCCTCACCGGCATCGAGCACATCTTTCTCGGCTATGACCACATCGCCTTCCTGATCGCGGTCGTGCTGTGGGCACGCCGGCTCATTCCCGTCATCAAGATCGTCACCGCCTTCACCGTCGCCCATTCGATCACCCTGTCGCTGTCGGCGCTAAACGTCGTCGTCATTCCGAGCCGCATCGTCGAGCCGGCGATCGCCGCCTCGATCGTGTTCGTGGCCGTCGAGAATTTCTTTTCGCGCGACATCGACAGGCGCTGGCGCGTGACCTTCCTGTTCGGACTGATCCATGGCTTCGGTTTCGCCGGCGCGCTAAGGGAGGTCGGCCTGCCGACAGACGCGATCGTGCCGGCGCTCGCGGCCTTCAATGTCGGCGTCGAGATCGGGCAGGTCGCGATCGTCGCGATCGTGCTGCCGGTGCTCAGCCTGTTCGACCGGCTGATCGCAGCCGATCCGGCCAAGCCGGTCAGGGCGGCAAGACTGGTCTATGCCGTATCCGCGGCGATCACCCTGCTCGGCGGCTACTGGCTTTTCATGCGTGTGTACGAGGCCTGAAGCGTCCGGATTCATCATCCCGAGTATTCTGGCGGTCCCCGGCGGCAGCATGGGGCATACGCGCCCAACGGATTCGAGCTCGCGTGCGAGGCGAGCGTCCAAATCTCGCCCCATAACAAGAGTCCGAACGTTCCGCGCTACTCTAATGACCATTTAGGGGCTGCAATGGAGAGAGTGTCTCGCGCAGTCGCTTGGTCGGTCTTGATCTCCTGTACAAATACGGGGAACTCCCGCTTTCGGGTATCGAATTCACGTTCCATTTCCGGGAACCGGCTAAATTTCATCAGTCAACCAAATACTTACACGTATTCTTAGCTACTTCAGGATGTGCCATGACGACCTTCTCGCTGCGACTGAGCCACAAGATCTTGCTCATCGGAATGGTAGGCATCCTCGGCCTCGCCGTGTTCGGCGGCATCTACCTGAGCGGAAGCGCTTCGCAGGAAGCGTCGCGAACCATCGCCGAAGACGCTCACAGGGTGTCGGTGCTGAACGACAAGCTTGGACGCGATCTGTTGGATGCCCGCAGGGCCGAAAAGGACTTCCTGTTAAGGCGCGACGAGGGGTCGGCCAAGCGTCACGCCTCGCTCACCGCGGACATCAACAGCGATATCGATCGGCTCGGCGCGTCCGTCAAGACCGCCGGCTTTGTTTCCCTCTCCGACAAGGTCGCCGCCCTTGCACAGGGCTTCGGTGATTATCGCAAGCAGTTCTCCGCGCTGGAGCAGAATGAAACCAAGCTTGGGCTTAACGAAAAGCTGGGCCTAAGCGGCGCGCTGCGGGACTCGGTGCACGACATCGAGGCGAAGCTGACCCAGGTCGACAATTCGAAACTTGCCGCCGGCATGCTGATGATGCGCCGGCACGAGAAGGATTTCATGCTCCGTCGTGACCGCGCCTATCTCGACCAGTTCGAGAAGAGCGCGAACGAATTTGCGAAGGCGATGCGGACCTCCGACCTAGCGGTTATGAAGGCCGAGATCGAGGGCAAGCTACAGAAATATCGCGCCGACTTCATCGCGTGGGTCGACGGCGCCCAGCAGTCTGCCAGGCGCACTCGCCGTGATCCGCTATGCCAAGATCCATGGCACGGGGCATCGGCCCTGGCTCACCGCATTGCTGGCGCGGCGAGCTACCAAGGTCGCCGCCATCGCGCTCGCCAACAAACTTGCCAGGATGGCATGGGCGATGATGGCCTGGAACGAACGCTACAAGGAACCCGCCGCTCTCACGGCGTAAACGAGATCACGCCGGACATGCCGGTGTGACGTAACGGTTGGAAGGGCGAACAGCACTTAATGCAGCGCCGGTCGATCCGGCGATCAGGACAACCCA
Source organism: Bradyrhizobium sp. 18BD (assembly GCF_054185225.1). Taxonomy (NCBI): domain Bacteria; kingdom Pseudomonadati; phylum Pseudomonadota; class Alphaproteobacteria; order Hyphomicrobiales; family Nitrobacteraceae; genus Bradyrhizobium; species Bradyrhizobium sp. 18BD. Next base: position 303,899 of record NZ_JAVAYL010000004.1, read on the forward strand.
CATGGGCCATGGCATCTTCGAATGCGTGCTTTTGATCGGGACCTGATCCGCGGAGGGCATTATGGCCAGCGGTCACGTGAACCGCGCAAACAGGCCGAACACATGGCCGCTCCGACCAACGCCGCAAAGTGAAAATTCTCCTTGCCAACCAGGAGCCGTCCACACATGGCCCTTGGCCGAAGCACGATGATTCCATTGTGATGTCGGGTATCGTCGGTAGAGCGGACCCGGGGCCGCCCTAGCTTCGACCGCTGCGTGCGACCCATAGCGGACACAGTTGCGTCGCGCCAAGGCGGACATCTTTGCCGCGAGATTGATTCGGAACTGAAGCGGGACCAGCCTGTTGGTTCGATCAGCCAAGCGGAGTCTCGCAATGCGGATCATTCTGATAACGGCGGTTGGCTGGGCGTTGTCTTGCGGATTTGCGGCGGCACAGACCGACCCCAAGGACATTGCAACTGGACGCTCGGCACCAGAAGAAAAAGGTCACTTGCAGCCACAAGGTTGGACCGGACCGCTGGATACGAAATCGAGCGGCGCGCCGCCGGAAAGCCCGCAGGGTCAAAGCCCACCGGGAATGCAGGCGGCGCCGGACGGATCAACCAAAGTGGCGACCGAGCCACGTAAGTAAGTCTCACTTGGTTCTCGTCGGGAAGTCGCTCACTAACCTCCAATCAAAAGAGGCCGCCTCAGTTGCCGGCCTCATCACGAACGGCTTCTTATTTCGGTGTGCCGGTCTGGCTACCCGAACCGGTGGTCTGCTCACTTCCCGGTTGGCCCGGGGGATGCGCAGAAGCGGCCGGCTTCTCTTGATCGGTCACGTATCCGGACGCCCCGGAGTTGCGTGTCTTGACCCCTTTGTCTGCATCACGCTGCATCTGCTCGTTGGGCTCGCTAGACTTGAGCCGCGTATCTACATCACCGTGCATCTCCTCCTTGGTTTGCCCACTGGGCGCGGCCTTTTGCTCCTGTGCCGTTGCAGGGAAGGTCATCGCGCTTCCGGCAACTACAATCACCGCGAGAATTGCTGTTCGCATGCTTCTCCTCCATGGCGTTGCCCCAGTCCCGCTAAACGCGCGAACTTCCGAACCTTTCCTAGTTCCGATATTTTTATAGGTGCGCTTTGCGCGATCGAAGTGGACAGTCAGCGATGGCGGAGTCGTTCGGCAATTCGTTCACTCTCGTTGAGGTGACCTCAGACGAGGCGCCGCCGACGAAGGAGATGTGGCTCGCCTTAGCCAAGCCCAGGCAGGCGTTGACGCTGGTCCTGGCCGCCGTTCCCGAGGGCTGGACGGCGGAAGTTTTCCCTGCGGTCCTTACGGATAAACAGCAAAGGATGTTCGAGGAATTAAACCTCGGTCCGGGCGACGTTCATAGGATCGATTCAAAGTAAGGCCGCCTCAGTTGGCGGCCTCTTCGGCCCGCTGGCGGGCCTCCTTTTGAAAATTCGCTAGTTGGCGGTACTGCCGCTCTCGGCCTTGGACGAGTGTTTTACTGCCGGTTTGGCCCCACGTGGCCGGCTTCTTCGACGCTTCGTCGCCGCGGGCAGTTCCCCACGGGTCGACTGCCTTCTGGTCGGGAACATTGCCGAGGGAGCGTTGATAGGCGCGCTCAGCCCGAATGTCGTCCGCCTTCTGCGCCTCTGTCTTGTCCTTGGCCTGTTCGCCTTACATTGGAACATGGTCGTCCTGCGCCAATGCGGTCTGTGCGATTAGGGCAAACATGACCGCGACAGCGATTTTGCGCATCGAGAAACTCCCCGGTTCTGCGACGACATAGCATCGCGCCGATTGCGGCATCAGTGCAGCGGAGTACTAACTTGGGGCCGGCAGCCAAAATCGGATCATCCAAAGGCCGCCCCCAGCCTTTGGTCATGTCGTGCTTCGATACCTCCTGATCGCCAGCCGCAAGTCGCCCCGCTCGAAGTCAGGTCGAACGTCGGCGCCGCGATAGCCGGTGCGTAGGCGAGGCAGCAACGGGCTCATGATTCACCGCCGCGGAGCCTGAGCCGGTATACATGAGGCCCGCGGTTCACGCTGGCGCGCCACTTTCATCCAGGTGGATCGCCACCACGGTCCGTTCGGCTAGGTTGTTGTGCGCGATCTTTGTCCGCGGGCTGTTCTTGCCCACGATCGTCGCGCACAATTCCGTGCTGCGCCGCTGGCCGACGCTCAGGCTTCGGCATGCCCACTTGTCCACCATGTTTGCCGCCCATGTCCTGACGGCCTTCCAGATCGTTTTCTTTGGGCACCTGGTGCTCCGATGGCTTGTGACGACTTACTTCCCTCCGCACCGACGGGGCCGGAGAGACGGCCCCGGCTCGCAGGGCTACGGGGGGTATGGGCCGGGGCCGCTCCGCCAGCTCGGCGGCGAGCTGGCGAAGTCCAACCCAGAACCGGAAGGGGAGGTTCCTACGTGCCAAGCAGCTCCTCGCCTGAACGCGTCGTTCACAGAGGCCGTGTCAGGTGATCGAGAAATGCGAAAAGCCCGTAGAGTGTGAGAGCTGTTATGGCCGCGAAGGCCACGACCATCGCCGCCCATTCAAGCTTGGAGAATAGATTGAAGTCGAACATGGGAGCTCCGTGCCGAGCTTGTAATAGCCGCGACGCGGAATGGTTCTAATCGAGGCACCTTAATTCAACTTTCGGCGCAGCTTCCGGATGATCTCGCGGAGGTCGTTGGCGTGCTCCTCGATGACGCCAGCGCCTCGCCCACTCGGGACGGCTTGGCTTCCTTACCCTTAGTCTGCTTGCCGGGGTCGGTCATAGCTCGACGATCGGGCGCGGCGACGTGCGCCGCTTGAGATGGGTCAAGGGAGTGAGCCACTTGAGGCGGCCTCACTCGTCGATCTCGCGGAGCCTGCGCTCTAGCTGTTCCATCTCAGCGCGTAGGCGTTCGGCTTGTTCCGTATCCCATCCAAGTCGCCGCAACTTGTGGCGGCAATCCAGAATCTTCTTTGCGAGTTCTACGCGCTCGTTCATGGTGGGGCACAGCAGGCTCCCGACGGTCTCATGTATAGGACCATCGAAGCCAGTTTCGTTCGAACTAGGCCACTGCGACTTTCAAACTAGGCCAGGTCGGAAGCAGGCCAGCCCTGGCGTTTTAGGTTCTTGACTGGGCCGGTAGCTTCAGCGCCGCAAAGCCATGCCGGCACGCAACCTCCAAATAAGCATAAAGCAACGTATGGTTGAACCAAGCAAGGGCGATATCTGACTTACAGAAGGAGCAACTTTGTTTAGGCAGGGCTGTTCCGGGCGGGACGGGAGGCGAGATGATTGACGGCGCACTACCCTCGAACAGATTTCTCGTTCGAATGGGCGGCACTGGTTGGATGGTTTACGATCGTTGTCGCCGGGGGCCGGCGCTGATCGGAACTGACTTGGCGGCCAATCTGACGAGGGAGCAGGCCGAGCGGGCATACCGCATTCTCTCCGGTTCGGCAGGAGAACCTCAGGGCTCGCTATAGGACGCCGCTTCGATGGGGGCGGGGCTTCGTTTCGTGGTTCTTTACTTGCTGAGCAGGTCCTGACGCTAGTCGCCGGGTCGACGTGATCTTACCGACGATCGGTGCACTACCCCGCTGACGCGCCGCTGGCTTTATTCTTGAAGTGTGTCAACTGCTAGTGTATTGTCTCACGTATCGATCCTGGCCGAACAACTGTTCCGCTTTCGCCTCAGATCCTGACGGCGCGCACGTTTCAGACATTCTCCATAATCGACTAACCGGACGGCTGGCCGCAACTCCGCGCGCCAGGTCCTGCGCGTATAAGGAAAACCTGATGAACACCGGTACAGTGAAGTGGTTCAATACCCAAAAGGGCTTCGGCTTCATCCAGCCATCAAACGGCACTAACGACGTCTTTGTTCACATCAGCGCGGTCGAACGCGCTGGTATGGGTACTCTGAGCGAAGGTCAGACGCTGTCTTATGACGTCGTCGCAGACCGTCGCACGGGCAAGTCCGCTGCCGAAAATCTTCGTGCTGCTTAGTTAAGAGCACGACAGACCTCTCGCTCTGGCCACGGATGTACTGGCAGAGCTTATGGTCCTGCCCCGCTCCCGATAGTTATCGGGGCGGGGTTTTTCATTCAAGCCGGTAAAAAGCAAAAGCGGGCGCCACTGCGGCTTCCTTGACTGTAGCGCATGTGCCCGGTGGACTACGTCAGCGTGTTCACCAGCCGCATCGGGAACGTGATTCCTCAGTGCCAAGCAGGAGATCCAATGAGCATAGTAAAACGTCATCTGGCCGAGCAAGAAGAACGCATGGTCCTGATTGAGGAGATTTGTATCGATACAGGAGCGCTTGTCTTGGATACTGCGACAGACGAAGTCTACTTCTCAGCGGACGAAGCAGCTTACAAGAACGCATACGTCACAGTGTTCCAAGCGTGGGCAAAGGGCACGATTAAGGGCACCGCGGAACAGATATTCGAGGCTACAAAATCCATTCTCGAAGACTAGCAAGACCGCCGATAGAGCCGTAAACGTCGAGAAAGCAAATATGCCATACGCCTATAAGCTAAATGAAGAGGTTCGGCACCACGCTCAAGGTCCCCAAGGACGCGCCGCAACTGAACTGCCAAGGATCTACACGATCGTACAGTGCATGCCGATCGAGTCCGATGGACGCGTAAGATATCGCATCAAGTGCACGTCCGAGAACATTGAACGCGTCGTTACGGAAGATCAGCTTTCTTATCTTCACTGATCTCCGCGAGAATGGCGCTTTGGTTGGGGGGTGGAAGAGTACAAGTGAGTCCAGACCTTCAGCCACGCCAAAAGCACCGGACGCACACCTGAAGGAGGTCATCGAGTCACTTCGCGTAACCCTGTGATCGGAGCCAAGCGATCCGGCGCTCCCCATTCATCCATTCGTCAATTTCGGCTTTGCTTGTGAAGCCAGTAATCTCTCGCGCTTCTGCGCCCGGGTACTCGGCGATGATAGCCCACTCGCCCTCGGACTTACGAACTGGTTTGAAGCTCACTTTTATTTTTGCCATGCCGAACTATGTAGGAAGGCGGCCGAAAAGGGAACCCCGTTTGAGCCATGTTCGGCCTGGAGTAAATAGCAGACGCCGCCCCGCCCACCGAGGATGCCTTACTGTGGATCCTGTAAACGCCGCCCGGACTGAGATTTAGTTCCTCGAAAACACTTTGCTGCTTTTCCGTAAGGACCGCAGGGAAAACTTCCGCCGTCCAGCCCTCGGGAACGGCGGCCAGGACCAGCGTCAACGCCTGCCTGGGCTTGGCTAAGGCGAGCCACATCTCCTTCGTCGGCGGCGCGTCGTCTGAGGTCACCTCAACGAGAGTGAACGAATGCCGAAGGACTCTGCCATCGCTGGCTAATGCGGCAGCGTTGCCGCTAGTTGGTGGTTGGGGGCAGTCGGGCCCAGCTATCAACCGATATGTCGGTACCCAAGCGGTGTTCCACGATTCCATGGTCGCGCCGCAAACCGAGCAGTCGAAGCTGGCGATCTCCCGCGAAGGGGCCATCGCCTCGGTGCGGTTGTAGACTGCTCCGCATTGGCAGGTTCGGTGATGAGATTCTGGCATGCATCTTTATGCGCCAGAAAAACAAAACAGGCCACCGAGCAATTCAAACTAGGCCACTGGGGTCGGAAAAGGCCAGCGCCGTCCGTTGAATGGGAACAACGGCGACCCAGCGAACGGTCAAAGGCCCGCGGTCCTCACCGGTGCGGTGGGTGCCAGCGCCGCCACGGCCTCCGCTATTCCCGCCGCATCTGCATAGGTAACCATGTGACCGGCATCCTCGACCAGATGAAGCAGGGAGCGGGGCAACACCGCGTGGAGGCGGCGCGACTGGTCGGCCTCGATGAGCCGGTCAGCCTTTCCATGCACGATCCTAACTGGACACCGGATACCCCGATATTGAAGCCGCAACTGCGCAGCAGCTGGAATAAGGAACGCACTCTCCTCGGCGGCTGCCCTCAATTGCTTGGGTCGGAGAGCCAACGAGATCGGAAATTCATTCTTGAATTCCGGCGGGATGGCGCGCGGCGCGAATAAGGTGCGCATCAGCTTCGGCATAATGGCGCACGATATGATCGGCGAGATAGTGTAGCGCATCAGATCGCCGAGCAGCGGCAGTGCCGGAGCTGACATGAGCCAAAAGTCCGTCCGAGCGGTTGGAAAATAGTAACCGGACACAAGCACCAGCCCACTCACGGCATAGCCGCTTCGCAGCGCCAGCGCGATCGCAACCAGCGTTCCCCAGGAGTGGCCAAGCACCACGGGGTTGCGCACCCCAAGCTGATCAAGAGCCTTCGCGAACAAGGCGGCTTGCGTTGTGGCCGTCCAGATGCGTGTGCGCGGACGTTGGCTGTAGCCAAACCCTGGACGGTCGAAGCAAATGACGCGATAGTTCTGGGCCAGGCGGTCGACCAAACCGCTCAGGACGAGATCCTGAACCATGGTGCCATTTCCGTGAAACAGGACCACGCAAGGCGCGGCGGCATCGCCCCGTTCGATATGGTGAAGGCGCACACCGTCGCAATCGGTAAAGACGCCGATCGGGGGATTCTTTCGCTCCGCTGCCACCTGAAACGCGATGTTGGCGAGGATCAGAACGACAAGTCCGGCCAAAACGATCAGCAGCACGGTTTCAGTTGTGGGCATGGTGTCAACCTATTCGCCGATGGCAGGCACTGATTCCACTCCCTCGTTGTGAGCCGCGCTTCCCAGCCGACAGCAACCAACCGTGATCGGCGCGTGCGTGATCCGAGTTTGCGTCCATCCTTTGCCGCCAGTTATGATCCCGGCAGAGCCGTGACCTCGCGGGGCGGATTGATGCGCCAGAACGGATATGCCGCCAGTTCTTTCGAATGCTGCCCGAACATATCGAACCGCCTGTTTGTAAACTCCGTAATGACGCCGAAAAATTCAGTTGGTGACCTGATCGACGCAAGTCTGAGGCTGAATTCAAAAGCTAATTGCGCGTTGGCCCCGGCAATCTCAAGAAGCTTCGCTTGATACGCCTGCATGTTTGCCATCGCTAAAGCAAAGCCTTTCATTGGATCGCTACCCGTCATTCTCTGACTGAGGTCATCGGGTAAGGCATCCACCCGAGGCTCTTTAGGATCATCATGAAGCCCAAGAGGCGGCTCAATCGGGACTGCCGCAACAGAGCGAAGTAAATCCTCTTTCTGGCTTCGAACAATGGCCTGCTTGTTCCGTTGGGCCCGCGCGGCCAATTTCGGATGGCGGGCGCGCTTCAGCGCTGTCGCCGGTTTGCGTTTGCTCATCTGACGCTCCAAGAAAAATGGGGGTGCGACTTCATTTCTGAAGGTCAACAGGCATTGTGATGTGGCGTTCCAAACCCGTGGATTGTTGCGGTTTCGCATAAACCGAGACCAATCGCGCGTTCTGCAATGTCGAGATGATTTTAGGTAGCAAATCCAAAGCCAACAAACGTCTAGTTAGCGATCTTCCAGACTTATGTTCAACGGCGTCAGTTTGAGAACAATCAGCCTCCGCGCGTTGAGTCTCTCCAAAGGCCGCGGCTATGGCCGAGACCAATTACAAGCTCAGAGTCATCGTTTTCATTTCGATCGAACTCGTGTGCGAGGGATAACGATAACAAGCTTCACGGACTCCATTTCAACGAAGGACAGACCGACTGGCTCTCGGCACTCTGTTTCGGTCCAGCCGCCGTATCAGCGGTAAGTTTGATCTAGGTCAATCTAAAATTGCTTTGACAGGTACGGGTTGAGGGCGGCAATTAGGGCAGCTATCTTGTCACAGTTCGGCTCTCCAAACTGGCCGCATCAAACTCCGCAATCTCCACCGAGTTCGCAACATCCGCCAGCCTTAACGTGGCGAGGACCGCACTGCTCTCGTATGGACAATCGCATGCAGACATAAGGAAACGTTCCCACTCTCGAAATCGGAAATGTCAGCGGTCATCAGTCATCAATCGATCGCCAAGAGACTCGAGCAGAAGGTAATCCTGATCATTAGCATGGCCTTCGCCAACTTGTAGGAAATGGTTTGCACGATAAAAAGCGAGTGCCTTCTCGTTGGTGGACACGCACTTGAGCCGGTAGCGATTAATCTTCCAACCCGGCAACGCAAAAAGAAGAGCGCGACCAATCCCCCGACGCGAGAAGCGGGGATCAACATGCAGGTGGTGGATAAAGTAGTCGGGCTCCCAGACAGAAATAAATCCCACGGGCAGCTCGCGATTGAGCGCAACCATCTGAAATTCGCCTTCGGTTTGGCTGTCGAAATCGCCAAGACCAAACGAATAAGACGGCTCCCAATGGAATGCTGCTTGTCGCGACCTTAAAAAGATATCCCGGAGGGTAGGCAGATCGCTGGGTTCGGCAGGTCGGATAATCATGGTTTGGTATCTCATAGAACGCATGGGCCGTGCTAGTGAAACCTCCTTTCCGATGCCGTCGAACTAATCAACCACCTTCACGGCTAAAAGGAATCCATCACTCGCTGAAACGCTGGATGCTGCCGGTTCTTGACCTTCACCCAGTCGCACGTCCGCGGGCGATAGCGGCGCTCCCGGTGTTTCGAGACCATGTCCTCGAGGCCCATGCGGCAGGCGGCCTCGAACAAGCCGGGCCCGATCTCGCGCGTTCGAACGGTGCCACGAAGATACCTTCCGGTCGGCGCGCCAGCAGCTTACCGAGCCGCGCTTTGCGATCGAACAGGGGCGACTCGCGCAGATCATCACCCTCGATAGCAACCAGGTCGAAGGCGTAGAGCTGGGGCTCGTCGTTGTGCTTGTTGGAGTGCAGGGCGTCGAAGTCTGAGATGCCCTGCAAATCGAGAACGCAGATCTGGCCATCGATGATGAAGCGTTGCTGTTTCATCTTGAGAGCGGTCTCAGCGATCCATGGGAAGCGCCACGTCCAGTCGAGCCCGCTCTTGGACAGGATCTTCACGTCGCGGCCAGCGCGGACGACGCGCCCTCGGTAGCCGTCATATTTTACTTCGTGGATCCAGTCGGGGCCGGCCGGCACGACTTTGCGCGCCTCCGGGCGGCAGTATTCGAAAGGTGGGGGCATGCGACCGATCTATGTCGCGGCGTCGGCCGGCCGATTTCCTCGGCCTTTTCGTCGAACCACAGGCGCTCCTCGTCGGAGAGCTTTTCGTAAAGGGCGTAGGCTTCAGCCATGAGGCTGTCGAATTGCGGCGTGCCGCAATGTGCTTCCGCATCGACCAGCTTGGTCAGGAACTTTTGCATCCGGTCTGAAGCTTGATCTGTGTCGATGTCGAGGAAGATCATATCGCTATTTTAATCCCGTCTCGCCTAGACCAGCCGCAACGCCAGCTGCCGGTGATGGCCCTCATGCCGCTCGACGAAGTCCTGCAGGCTTGAAGGCACGTCGGCAAACTGCAGGTCGAACCGTCGGCGGATCTCGCGAGCGACGTCTTCGGGCACGTCCTCAGACCAACGCTCGGCGATGTTGAAGGCGACGATCCGGACCGGGTCCTTGTACTCCCCGGACATCAAGTCGGTGATGACCGTCTCGAGGTCGGTTGTCTCCGCTTCGGCCTCGCGCCAAACGGCGCCGTTGCGGCCGAGATCGTCCTTCACGAGGTAGACCGTCTGATCGTCTCCGCGGGGCACGATCGAAGGTGTCCAGCTGCGGCCGGGCATACTCAAAACGCCACGCTTACTGACGGCTTGAAGATAGTCGCGGAGGTGCGGAATTGTGAATCGGAGCGCCCGAACGTTTGTCGGCCATTCTGCGTTTCAATCCCGCTTCTGGCCGGCTCCCAGTATTTGGCCGAAGTCGAGTAACAACACGGCTCCAGCCTAGCCGAGGGCTGGAGCCGTTCGCTCGCGGTTTTTAGGAACAAATGTCCACTTTGGCACTTAGGAACTTCGTCACGGTGCGAGGCCCCTTATGCTGGAAATGCTGCTGATCATGACCGGGGTGGGGACGGCGGCGATCGCACTCATCATTGCCGCAATGGAGTGGCGAGCGCTGGTCGGCTATCGGCGCGGCTCAAGGGCTAGGTTGCCGTAGAAGTCGCGCTGCTTCTGAACGGTGCGGATTTCGGATCTGGGACATGCGAGGATTTCGCGCTTACCTCATGGGCGAAGATGGACACATAGCTTTCAGGGTGGACATCGAGGCTGAGGACGAGGCGGCTGCACGGGAACGGGCCAAGCTGCTTGTAGATGGACACGCCGTAGAGCTTTGGGAAGAAGCGACCAAGCTCGCAAGGTTTGAGCCCCTCAAAAGGAACTAGTTTCGCCAATCGTGCATTTTTCAGGCATGCCGAGATACTTCTTCCACGTCACTCACGAGCGCTACGAACCTGACGACCGAGGTCGAGAGTTTCCCGACAAACACGCCGCTTGGCATGAGGCCACGGTTACAGCTGGGCAAATTCTTCAAGGCCTTGACGGAAAGCTGACGCCCCACCGGGCATGGCGCATGGAAGTCGCGGACGAGTTTCAGAACACACTGTACGTACTGCACATCCATGCAGAACGACCAAAGCAATAAGAAACGCGTTGCTTGATCCTATCGCAAGGAGAGCGCGGCGCCCGCGACGGGGCTCGTCTGCGCATGAACTCGTTTCAATAAGATGCCATAAGACACAGCCGTAGGAACGACCGAGCGCCGAATGAATCGTTGTAGCAACTCTCCAAATTGAGGACTGCGATGCGGTATATTGCGTACGCGGTCGATTTATCCGGCACTGCTCGTGCAGTCTACGAGATCGATTGCCCGACAGATAAAGACGCGCAAGCTCGAGCCGAGAAACTCTTAGAAGCGCACCCGGCTGTTGAATTGTGGGACGGCCGCCGCCGGGTTGCTCGGCTGGAGCGAGAGAAAGGACCTAGGCAACCAGAGTGAAAGGCTCGATCGAGCTATGCGTGTCGGCCGCCGCCAACTCCCAAGACCAAGGTTAGTTTCACTCGTGGAACCGAATAAGAGTCGCGCGCGTCAAGAGTTGTCGCTAGCGGCTCTAGGAGGTTCTCCATGACCCAGCGCCGCCGTCGGGTGCAGCAAACCCGATCCCTCGAGGAACGCATGGCCGAACAGGCTGCCAAGCTCAAAGAGCAGGCCGCTCAGTTGCCGGCGGGACCGGAGCGTGACGCAGTACTGAGGCGAGCCAGGGTCGCGGAGACCGGCGCCCATCTTAGCGATTGGGTTCAGTAGCCCCCCGAATGACGCCCGGGAAAAATATGCAATGGAACTGTGCGAAATCGAACAGAACAAAGCTTCGATCTGAGTAGGCTCGCCAATGCTTGGTGCAACCGATACCAAGCACCCTCCAGCGGCCCCGGCCTTACACCCCTCAAAGCCCCCACAGGCCGGGGCCATCTTCCTTCAAAAGGGATCAGATCTGTCGTCGTGACCGCCGCGGCCCCCAAGGAAAATCGGCACCATTAGTCCGCATCCGACGAGCACAGAGAAAAACATGCCGACGCCTAGCGCGATCCAGCCGTAATTGCCGATCTGAACTCCCTTTGCATTCCATATCGAAACCGCCCCGACGCCAATCAAAACCAGGAGCACTGCCAAAACGGCGAGCGCGAGGATTTCGCCCTTTCCGAGATGTTCCATAGTTGATGTCTCCAGCTGACATTAAGCTGCGCTCAACGTCGTTCCGTTGGCTTCACGATTTCCAAGACGAGAAGCTCAGCGGACGCGGGAATGCCGACTCTTCCCGGTAGAGCCGAACCGCATTCGCGACTATCGCAAAATGCTCAAATAGTCGGATAGTGCCAACATGGCCGCTAAAAGTAGCGCGAAAGGGGATGGCGGGCGACTCATTGGTTTCACTAACCAACGCGCGTTCTGCCGAGTTTTCCTTGTTCTAAGTTGCATCGACATTAGCATATGTGAATCGTCTCGCCGTTGTGTCTGCTCCAACATCGCGGCGAACGGCCGGCGTCATGCATATGGACGATGACTATGCGCCTCTCAGTGCCCAGCGTCCGGCGAAGGCAGCTTGCTCAGCGCGAGAACGTTCGACGTTGCCTTCGGATCAGTTGCGCCCCGACCGTGCTGAGGACGACCTCCACGCGCGAGCGTCACCGCCGCGATCACTGAGGAGCTCCGAATGGACAAGTTGCAGGCCGAACCGCGCAGCCGAACTCGAGGCTCGGAACTTCAGCCACTCATTTCGGTCGCCATACCCACCTTCCGCCGTCCAGACATGGCGCGCCGTGCGGTCGAAAGTGTGCTCCAGCAGGACTTCTCCGATTGGGAACTGGTTATAAGCGATGACGAAGGGCCGATGGGGGAGACTTGGCATATCCTGTGCGAGTACGCCCGCGAGGAGCCGCGCATCCAAGTTATCGAAAACCGAAGAGGCCGTGGTCAGGTCGACAATACAAATAACGCGATGCTTGCGTGCCGCGGCCACCAAATCAAATTGTTGCATGACGACGACTGGCTCGTGCCAGAGGCACTCCGGAGGTTCGCTGAACTAGCGACGGCTTATCCAGACGCGGCATTCATAACCTCAACATGCCATCTAGTTCAGGACGAAGGCATAAGGTCCCGCCGAGGAAGCGAGACCTACCTATATTCCAGCCAGGGGTGCCTGGTGGATCTTTATTTGGCGGGCAAGACACGGCTGCTCGGAATTGTCCCTTCGACATTGCTGGTCAACAGCAAAGTCGTCAGAGCCGGCTGCCGGATGCGAAACCATCGGTCGATAAGTTGGGGCGTGGATCAACTGTTCTTTATCGATCTGGCCTGCCATGGCGATATGGTGGCGATCGACGATGGTCTTGTCTTCTACGACATGACTGACCATGCCAGCATCACGGCATCCGGATCGTTTCCTCAAATTGACCAGGAGACGTTCGATCTCAAGCGTCTGACGTGGACCCTTTTGAAAGATAAAAGAGGCCTTCCCGATCCCGAAACGATGGTGCGCGCGCTGCGGGTTGCTCGACTGCGCGGCCGGATCGGCCGTCAGCCGATCAGTGTATCCATTCGCGATGCAATTCAAATCCTGCGCCCGTCGGTTCTACGGGCTGCCAACAAGGCCATGCAAGCGTGGGCGCGCGCGCCGGGGACGATCCTATGCGTGTTTTCTTTTGGAAACGCCCTGATCTGATGGTGCTATTAACCAGGCGGCGCCCTCGAGGGGGAGGGAAAGCTGGACGTCGGAGGCACGCGAGCCGTTGGCAGCGATGAACGCTGCAGCGCGTCGCGAAACAGTCGAACATCCGTTCGGCACCATGAAGGCCCGTATGGGAGCGACCACTTCCCGACCAAAACGCTTCCGAAAGTGGCGGCCGAAATGGCGCTCTCCGTCCTGGCCTACAATCTGACACGGGTCATGAACATCGTCGGGATCAAGCCGCTGATGGCTGCGATCGCGGCCTGACACCAAGCCCGTCATGGCTTCCGCCCGACCGCCCAGGGACCGGCGTTTTTACACGGCCAAGACCCGAAGCGGACGAAGCTCTTTCATGTTGCGTTAGACGCCGAGTGCCGGACTATTCCGAAGCCGGTGTCCTAGATTGCTCACTGCTCGGTCTTAAAAAGCAGTACTATTGGCTGCCGGATCATCGGCAAGCAACTGGGAGGAAGTCGTGAGAATACAATATTCGATGACATTGCTCGCAGGCATCGCAATCGGCGCCATTGCTGTCCAGGGCCTCCACGCTCAAGGGGCAAAGCTGAAAGCCTACGTCATCAGCGAAAATGAAATCCTCGATGCTTCGGCCCAGGCCGCTTACCTGCCTACGGCCCGCAATCTGATAGCAGACGCTCATGGTCGCGCCTTGCGTACCGCGGCCGGAAGGGTTGTTCAGATAGAGGGGGCGCACCCCCCAAGAGTGCAGCACTCACCGAATGGGACAGCGTAGATGACGCGGTGGCATTCTACAAATCGAAAGCCTGGGCGGACCTTGCTCCCCAGCGTGACAAGGCAGTAAAGGTCGTGCGCAGGTATGCCGTCGAAGTCGAGAAATAGCTCCCAGACCGCGTGCCGCAATAACTGACCAGGAGGCCGCCCGCCTTGGCGGCCTTCCTTCCAACGTCGACAGCGCGGCTCGCGCGGAACGGCCGAACATACGGCCGCTTCACTCAACGTCGGCCTCTCGCACAGTGAATGTCGGCTCGTGGCCAAGAGACCTGCTAACGGCCGGTCACAACGTCTGCTGCTCAGGGTAGACCGGAAGTGACGCCTGGGCCGGCAAAACGGCGCTCATGACCGCCCCACACCGGACATGCCCGCTCGGTCGCTGCCATGCCGCGCTGATGTGCGGCGCGGAAGTAAATGCCAACGCCCCGCTTTGCAGTGATGCCCTTCCCCTGTACCATCATGCCAAGACCACCGGCGTTCAGCGGTCGCTACGGCAACGGGAGGGTTTTCATGCGTCGCAACATTATCGCTGCGCTCCTGTTGTGGGGAGCGGGGCTGACCGCCTCCGCGGTCGCGCAGCAGCCGGTTAAGCTCGGTGTCCTCAACGACCAGACGGGACTGTACGCGGATCTGACCGGCATGGGCTCGGTCCACGCTGCGCACATGGCGGTCGAGGACTACGGCGGCAAGGTGCTGGGCCGACCGGTCGAAGTCATCTTCGCCGACCACCAAAACAAGCCCGACGTCGGCGCAAACATCGCGCGGCAGTGGATCGAGACCGAGGGCGTCAACCTCATCCTCGACATTCCCAATTCGGCTGTGGGGCTCGCTGTGCGCGAGGTGACGCGCACGCACGACGCGGTTGACATCAACACCGGCGCCGCCACGTCGGATCTCTCCGGAAAAGCCTGTTCGCCGCACGGCGTGCACTGGAGCTTCGACACCTACGGCCTTGCCGCGACGATCGGGCAGGCACTGGTGAAGCAGGGTGGGGATAGCTGGTTTTTCATCACCGCCGACTACGCATTCGGGCATGCCCTCGAGCGCGACACCTCAGCATTCGTCGCGGCCGCCGGTGGCAAGGTGGTGGGGGCCGTGCGCCATCCGCTCAATACCGCCGACTTCTCGTCCTTTCTCCTGCAGGCGCAAGCCTCGAAGGCGAAAATCGTCGCTCTCTCGAATGCTGGCGGCGATACCATCAACGCGATCAAACAGGCCGCGGAATTCGGCTTGGGCCGCGGCGGCGACCAGCGCGTGGCTGCGCTTCTGCTACAATTTCCCGACACCCACGCGCTTGGCCTCGAAGCGGCGCAGGGCCTGACTGCGAGTGAGACGTTCTTCTGGGACCTCGACGACGCGACCCGCGCCTGGACCAAGCGCTTCCTCGTGCGCAACGTTGGTAAGCCTCCAAGCATGATCCATGCAGGGACCTACGGCGCGACGTTGCATTACCTCAAGGCGGTGGCGGCAGCTGGCACGACCGATGCGACAAAGGTAGTCGCCAAGATGAAGGAACTGCCGATTGACGACTTCTACACCAAGGGCACGGTGCGCGAGGACGGCCGTGTGATGCGGCCTTATTATCTGCTGCAGGTGAAGAAGCCCTCGGAATCCAGATACTCGTTCGATTATCTCAAGGTTCTTGCCACAGTGCCGGCTGAGAAAGCCGTGCGGCCGCTGAGCGAGAGCGCTTGCCCGATGGTGAAGCACCTCTGAGATCGGTCGCGGCGACGTGTCGGCGGCTCGCACGCCCGGGGGCGTCGGTGTCATCGGTTGTTCTCGACCTCAACCGGCCGGTCTATGAAGCTTCGGTGCCCGTCACGGACACTGTTCTGTGGCGAGCGGCCTTCGAGGGCCCGGCGTCCTGACCAGAGATGCATTGGTTCGCATGGGCTTGGAAATGGCCGGCTCTCGAGCAGAGCGCGGTTCGGGAATGACCGCTTCTGGCCCATACCGACGAAATGCGGCCTTCCTCCATCTGTCGGCTCACGAGGGGCAAAGCGGACAGTCCAAGCAGCGGGAAGATCGCCGCGATTGACCGTGGCTGTGTAAAAACTCAAAAATCGAAACGCGGCGAAGAATGATATTTCCCAGCTCCACCTCGAAGTTCAATCCTTGCGCGTTGAGCGGCTAGAGCGGTTTTGGACGAATAACTTCTTCTATCGCGATTGAGCGTGTTGGCGTTTTCGCACAGCCAAGACCTACAGCGGACCTGACGTCAAAACCGCATAACTTCGGACTAGCGCATCCACGGTAGCTTACCGCCGAGTGCCACCCACACCATGCAAAGCCCTGCAACAAGGCCAAGGACGAAGGTAAGGACCAGTGCGCCGTACGTAATTGGCTCCAAATCATAATTCACGAGGTACGAAGCGCCTTCACGTCTATAGTAATACCTGCGGACCTGCCCTTTGTCCCACCACAACTGCAACTGCATCCCCGCTGAGAATGTGAAAAATAGACCCACAAATCCGAGGGCAATCCTGTTCCACATGACACACCTTCATCCAATGGCGCAGCTATCCAACGAAATCGTGATCGGCGCACGAATCGACAAGCGGCGATTAACGAGCCGCGACGATAGGCACACTAAACGCGCACTGAGCGGCCACACGCGACGCTGGCATTCATCCTTAATATAGAGTTGCGCGGATGCGTCAGCCTTGGCGACTTCCGTTTGTGGCCCATCTGCGAAGCGGACTTGATTTGCTCGCTCTGACTGCTTCGCATTTTGACCCAAAGCGGCCGCAATGGGTTGTTCAGCTTGGTAGGTGTCATAATGAACGGCTGTGCGTGGTGTTGCGATGCGAGGGTGCTCAATGAAGCGCGGAACTAAGGTTCTCATGTTGGTTCTAGCGGCGTTGCCAGCGAACGTCTGGGCTCAGTCATCTGACAATGTGACACCACCGACATCGCCCCTTCACTGGCGCTACGGCTATGTCAACTGGCGGGGCAAGCTCGTAAAACCGAATTGGCAGATAATGAGCGCCGACGATAGCACCAAATTCGCGATTGACTTAAGCAAGAAACCTGCGCACTACGCCGCCGCCTACATCATCGACGGGGAAGCGTTCAACAAGAGCAATCTGTTCGAGCTTCAATTTGACTGCGCTGCCAAGGTCTTCGAGGTGCTAACCAACATGGACCTGAAGCGTGCTCAAATCGTCGAAGCGAAGGTACATCAATTGGTTTGCGGTGATGCGGCAAAGCTCCCTGATGGCCTTCGCTAAACACGCCCGAAGCCTGAGACTTCGACTTCCGCAATTGGCCCGCTGCTGACCTTCACGCGAAGCACCGCAGCGTCCGCTATCCGGCGTAGACCGGACCAGCCCTGAAAACAGGGTTTGAAGTCGCATTTTGACCCAAGCGGACCTCAATGAGAAATCTTGGCCCCAGTCCGGTATCTATTGGGGCTTTGCAAACCGCGGATGCCCCAAAGGAACTATAGGGCAAATCGATCATTAGCTGGGCGGAAGCGTCGGCCGGCACCAGTCGGTATCTTGGACTGTAACAGGACTTATAAGGCTCAGTGTGGCCGGAGTCTCGTCTGCTGATCGATGCGGAGTTCCGCGGCAAGACCGGTGAGGTCTTTTGCGCCACCTTGCGCTCAAAGGCGTACGGCACCGCGGACCAACGGGCGCATTGCCGTCATCAGAATGAGTGCCCATTTTGCTCAGGACATTCCTTAACGCGGCTCCCTGCCAGCTCGAAACAATCGTGGCAGGATTTGATGCCGTTATTGTCGGCGCATCGGAAGCGACCCCCCATCGCGTCGGCGAGGCCAGTCATGCTGCGGATGCGCCACAAGCCATTCGACATTCGCTGCGCGGCGCGGCGAGCGATCTTGCGCGCTGGGATTTCGACCAGGAGGGACCATTGCTATCGCCAGACTTCCGCTTAGCGGATGTCGGCGATCTCCGCGTGGATGCCGGTTATCCCGAACAGAACCGGGATGTGATCCGGAAGGCCACGCAGACGATCCTTAGGAGCGGCGCAGTGCCTATTCTCCTTGGTGGGGATGACTCCGTTCCGATCCCGTTCTTCGAAGCCTTCCGAGACTTCGGGCCCATTAGCATCGTGCAAGTCGATGCTCATCTCGATTGGCGGGATGAGCGTAACGGCCTGCGCCACACCTTTTCGAGCCCGATGCGGCGCGCGAGCGAGATGGCTTGGGTCAAGCGGATTGTGCAGGTAGGGCAACGCGGCATCGGCGGGTCGCGCGCGGACGACCTCGAAACTGCGAGACGCTGGGGTGCGGAAATCATCACAGCCGCGATGGTTCGCCGCGAAGGCATCGAAGCTGCCCTTGCTTATGTGCCGCACGGCGCGCGCTGCGTGATTACGATCGATTGCGACGGGCTTGATCCATCGGTCATCCCCGCCGTGCTCCTGCCGCAGCCCGGCGGGCTCGGGTATGGGGAAGTCATCGATCTCATTGAAGGTGTCTCGGGGAAGGCGCAAATCGTTGGCGTGGATATTGTTGAGCTTGTGCCATCCCGCGACGCAAATGGCATCGGCGCGTTGACGGCGGCACGGCTGCTTTGCAAGGCAGCTCGGCTGCATCGCGAACCAGCGCTCCCGCTCGCCGCTTCCTGCGCTTTACACACACGCATCCGAAGGATAGCGCATGCCAACGGCTGCTACGCTGTTTGCTTTCGTGATCGCCGTGCTTGCGATGCAACTCGTCCCTGGCCCGGAGACTCTTCTGGTCATGAGCCGAGGCATCGGAGAGGGCCGTCGCGTCGCGCTGTGGACCGTGATTGGCATGACCCTTGTTGCTGGCGCGATACAGTTACCTCTCCTCGCGCTGGGGATCGCCTCCGCGGTGCGCGCATGGCCATGGGCGCATTACGTGATCCGGTTCGCTGGCGCTGCCTATCTCATCTGGCTCGGCGTCCGCCTGCTGGTGGCGAGACCGGAGCGCGCTGCCTTCGATGCAACCGGCGTGAGCCGCCTTTCTGCGCTGCGCGAAGGGCTCATTACCAACATGACCAATCCAAGTCCGTTGATCTTCATGCTGGCTTTCCTTCCACAATTCGTCGGCGGCTCTGTGACAGCCCAACTGCTCTTGCTTGGTGCGATTCAGAAGGCGACAGGCTTCGGCGTGCTGGCTGCTGCTGCGCTTTCGTCGGGTAGCGTGGGCGCATGGATTGCGCGTCGTCGCTCGCTCATTGTTTGGCAGAAGCGCTTCACCGGCATCGCTATGATGGCATTCGGCATCAGCCTGGCTTTCCGCGCGCGTTAGTCAGAATCGACCCGCTATCTCTGAGCGCATCGTCAACAGGTATCGATCTCTCCGCGACGGCCCCAGTCCCCTCGGCAATACACCGCCGCGCAAGCCGTCCTCAGTTAACGGCCGCTTTTAGTGTAATGTCGCCTGTTGGCTCGTAGCGGACCGGCGGCGATGTCTCCCGATCTGCCCGCTTGTGACCCAGGATGGGGAAGGACAGTGGAGGTTCGGACCATCGAAGTTTGTCGGCTACGATGGAATGACTGCTGTTGGATATATCGACACAGCAGAGGACCGCGATGGACGTCGGACCGAAGCGCAGCTTCGGCAGTGGTTCACGGCGGTTGATCCCGAGTCCGAGCTGGGCACCCAACTGAGCTCAGCCCTTTACGGATACCTAGCCAAGTACGGTAAGGCACCCAGCACAAAGATGCGGATCAACGTTCCGAACGACGTGCACAAGAAACACTTTGGTGCGACCCCGTCAGATCCACACGAGATGTTAGTGGCTACACTCATCGCCGCCGCTAAAACGCTTCCTCCATACCACTTAGAGAAACTTCGGGCGGCCCTTTCGGGACGCTGATAAACGGCGGACCAGGACCGCTTTTGGCCCGTCGCTGACGTTAGCCCAGAGCGCGAGGGTGTCCGCTTCTGACAGGTGACCCGACCAAGGGCATGCTGGCTGCCGAGGGCAGCCTTTGACCCCAAGCGGACCTACCCGCCCATACCGCCTTATCCCGGTTGAGGACTTCGATCTTGACGACGGGGTGGCTCAAAGATGTACCTATTTATAGCTGGCTCGCCGCCTGAGGAAACACCTTAAGATTGTGTTGGATGCAGTCGAGGAGGACTTCCGATGCGCAGGCAGCAAGTTCCGCTTACTCCGGGCGACCTAGTCAACCGTCAATTCGGCACCGACGACAACCTGATAGGCAACCCTGGCGCACCGAGCCTGATCGGTGATGCTGGTGGCAGCATGTTTGACTTTTCGAAGGGAGGGAACGACACCTTCGATGAAGTCGGACTTTCCAATTACATATTTTATGGCGACGTGGTTGGCAGCATTTTCGATTTTGCGCAGGGCGGCGACGACACATTCAACGGACTCCCTGCGGCTGGTGTCACTGCCTACGGCGACGCTGGCGCGGACATGTCGGACCACAGTAAGGGCGGCAACGACACCTTCTTGAGTGGAACTGGCAGACAGCAAATCAATACGTTCTTCGGCGATGCCGGTGGCGACATGTCGGGTCACGCCCAGGGCGGCGACGACACTTTCATAACTCAGACGGTACAGGGTGGCACCCACACCTTTTACGGCGATGCTGGCTGCGACATGTCTGGCCACAGCAAGGGTGGCAATGACAGCTTCCAGGGCTCCAGGCAGGCTACAAATATCTTTTTTGGGGACAGCGGCAGCAACATGTCCGGCCACGCCCAGGGCGGCGATGACACATTCACAGCCAGAACGGACTCAGGCAACACATTCTACGGGGATGCCGGCGGTGACATGACCGGCTACACCAAAGGTGGCAACGACACCTTCAACGGGGCCTTGTTCGCAACGCAGGTGTTCTACGGTGATGCCGGAGGCAACATGTCCGGCCATGTTGAGGGAGGCGACGACCGTTTCACGGGCTCCGGTGGGGCGATCATGTCAAAGACCTTCTATGGCGATGCCGGCGGTGACATCTCGGGCTTTGCTAAGGGTGGCAACGATACTTTCATAAACGAGGGCGGCTCCGCAGTGTCTTTTTACGGGGACGCCGGCGCCACAATGTCCGGTCATGCACAAGGCGGCGACGACGTTGCGACGTTGCAGGGGAGCAGGAACTTCGCCGTCGGCGATGCTGTTACGATGCTCGACGCTGCCAGCGGAGGTAATGACAGTCTTAGTGGCGGCGACAGGTCCTTGACGGACGTTGTAAACCAGCTCTATGGCGACGCACAGGTCATGGGCGGGGCTACCCAGGGAGGCGATGATCTTATCTTCGGGGGCCACGCCGCTGGTAGCGGCCGGGTCGACAACTTCTTATGGGGCGATGCGGCGCAAATTTCAGGTCGCGCCAAGGCCGGCAGCGATGTCCTATACGCGGGGACGGCTGGGCAAGGTGGCACAGTCAGCAATGAGATGTGGGGAGATGGTGAACTGAGCGGCAATGCTCAGGGAGGTGCCGATACGTTTGTATTTAAGGACAATGGTCTGATGACCGTCGGTGCCAACAATCTCATCCGGGATTTCAGCCAATGCCAGCATGACAAGATAGCTTTCATTGATGTTGCGGGCGTGCAGTCATTCGATGACCTTGTCATCACCCAAAGCGGAACTAGCACCATTATCATGGCGGGAGCTGATCAAGTTACGCTTGCAAACTTCACGCACTTGATGACGGCGAATGACTTTTTGTTTGTTTGAGAGCGCTCCTCTTCGTCGGCGATCTAGCACCGATCCTCAAAACAAGGCAATCGCTCCAACGAATTCGGTCCTCAAACGCGATTGTTGCTGCTCATAAGCGAACGCATCATGAAGATAGCCCGCTGGATCATAACCGGCGGGCTGTTAGCGATGGGACTACTTCCCCTTCAACTTCGGGTCACTCATGGTCGCGCTCTGGTTGGTCCGGAAGTGGCCCATCGGCGAAGTTGCGCCTTGCCAGTTGGAAGTCCGCTCGTTGAGCCAGAGCGGATCAGATTTGCTCAATCTGAGTTCTTCGCAGTGTGACCCAAACCGGAAATTGGACCAACGCCTTGAGAGCTTCACCAGTGGTGCGGGCGCGCCAATCTTAGCACGCGCCCGCCTGCGTCAGCAGATGCATCACTTAGCGGCCTGCGCGGCGCGACTTGCCTCCAACAGCTTCTTCTCATCTTCTGCCGTCAGCTTAGGAGGATCGACAGAGAGGGTCACCTTGTTGATTTTGCCGGTGAACGGGAACGGGACCTTATAGTCGCGGTCGTCGACAGGCGTGGCACCGCTGGTGCCGATATTGAATGTCTGATCGAGCGGCAGGCCAAGGGGGATGCTCCGCTCCATCCGTTTCGTGGACACTATCTTGCCATCAACCTTCAAGGTCCCGATGCCGCCCCGACCTACGCCGCTCACGTTGTTGAAAGCCAGGGTTCCAATACCCAGCCCGTCATAGTTGAAGTCGTACACGATCGTGTGCTTGCCGGGGTCAAGGGCGTCCGTCCCTTCCCAGCGCACCCGTTCGAGGTCCAGCAGGTTCTGAGTGAATACTGGTTTGCCCTTCACCAGGTAAAGCGCGTAGCCTGCAAACCGTCCTCCCTCGCCAATGATCACGCCCTCGGCCCCGTTCTGCGGCACGTCGACCTCGGCCGTTATCGTGAAGGAAGTGTTGAGCAGGCTCGGCTGGTTGCCGTTTGGCATGCTCATGGGCGTACCCGAATAGGTGAAGACGTTGCGCCCGGCTGCCATGCTGGGACGCGGCGTGACAAAGCGCGTCGAAGCCGAGCCGTCCAGCGGCAACACCTGATACTTGGCGAATTCGCCGAACATCAGGTCCCGCATCTCTTGCACCTTCACCGGGTATTTCGCCGCGACATCGGTGAACTGTGTCCAGTCGTTGCGGACGTCGTAGAGTTCGAACTTGAACGCGGTGGCAGGGTCGGCGACCGCCGCGCCGGCGAGTTGCCAAGGGGCACGGATCGGAACCGCACTCAGCATCCAGCCATCGTTGTACAGCCCTTGCACGCTGAGCATCTCGAAGTACTGCGTTCGGTGCGTAGAGGGCGCGTTCGCGTTGGCCTTGTCGAAGGTATAGGCCATGCTCGTGCCTTCGATCGGCTTCTGGCCGACGCCATCGACCATGACCGGAGCCGGAATGCCGGTGGCCTCGAGCAATGTCGGCACAATGTCGATCACATGATGGAACTGGGAGCGGATGCCGCCCTTGTCCTTGATTTTGGCCGGCCATGAGATCGCCATGCCCTGGCGCGTGCCGCCGAAGAACGATGGAATCTGCTTTGTCCATTTGTATGGCGTGCAGAGCGCCCATGCCCATCCCACCGCATAGTGCGGATAGGTTCGCGCCGACCCCCACGCGTCATACCATGGCATCTGCTGTTCAGCAGTCAGATCAATGCCGTTGAAGGTCAGAGCCTCATTGACTGTCCCGGTAACGGACCCCTCAGCCGAAGCGCCATTGTCGCCGCTGACGTAGATGATGAGCGTATTATCAAGTTTGCCCATGTCCTCGACCGACTTGATCACGCGGCCGATCTCATTATCGGTATAGGCAAGGTAGGCCGCATAAACGTCAGCTTGCTTGATGAAAAGCTTCTTCTCCACATCCGTCAGCTTGTCCCAGCTCTTCAATAAGTCGTCGGGCCAGGGCGTCAGCTTCGCATCCGCAGGAATCACGCCAAGCTTCTTCTGGTTTTCGAAGATCTGCTCGCGTACGGCATTCCAGCCCTTATCGAACAGATGCATATCGCTGATCTTCTTGACCCAATCGGGGGTCGGATGGTGCGGCGAGTGTGTGCCTCCGGGAACGTAGTACAGGAAGAACGGAATATCCGGATTGACGTCATTGAGCCCGTTCATCCACTGGATGGCGTCGTCAGCCATGGCTGTGGTCAGATTCCAGTCAGGCTTTCCGAGGTACGGCTGGATGTGGGTCGTGTTCCGGAACAAGTTGCCCGGCGTCCACTGGTCGGTGTCACCGCCCATGAAGCCATAGAAGTATTCGAATCCCATGCCCGTCGGCCACTGGTCGAACGGGCCCGCCAGGCTCGTCTGATATACTGGCGTGTTGTGGTTCTTGCCGAACCACGACGTGCGATAGCCGTTCTCCAGCAGGATCCGGCCGATCGTCGCGCTGTCCTTGCCGATCACGCTGTTGTAGCCGGGATAGCCCGTCGCAATCTCGGAGATCACGCCGAAGCCCACCGAGTGGTGGTTTCGCCCGGTGATGAGCGCCGCCCGCGTCGGCGAGCACAATGCGGTCGAGTGGAAATTGTTGTAGCGGAGACCGTTTGCGGCGATCCGGTCCAGCGCGGGTGTCGGAATGACGCCGCCGAAAGTCGATGGCGCACCAAAGCCGACGTCGTCGGTCATGATCAGCAGCACGTTCGGAGCACCTTTCGGCGGCACGACGCGCGCCGGCCAGCCCGGCTTGGACTGAAGGGCGTTGAGATTGATCTGGCCCTCGAATTTTTGGGGAGGCGGCGGCAGGTAGCGACCATCGATCGTTGTGGTGGCATCCGGAGATCCCCGAACACCCGTGGTTTGCTGGCCGGACGCGGACGCAACAGTCAGCACGCTCAAAGCCACACCACAAAGAACGGTCTTGAGAATCTTCATGACGCAAACCTCCCAATTTCATCCAAGGATGTTGCTCGAAAGAAAGGCATTTCGTCTTTGGGCGGCGATGTAGGCTAAGTCTCACGGTCGGGTACACATCCCACAGCCTGCCAC
Source organism: Bradyrhizobium sp. 18BD (assembly GCF_054185225.1). Taxonomy (NCBI): domain Bacteria; kingdom Pseudomonadati; phylum Pseudomonadota; class Alphaproteobacteria; order Hyphomicrobiales; family Nitrobacteraceae; genus Bradyrhizobium; species Bradyrhizobium sp. 18BD. The sequence goes on from NZ_JAVAYL010000004.1 coordinate 328,389, forward strand.
ATTAGAGCGAGACCGCCCCTGCGCTATGCAATTTCCGCAAATTGGATGGTGACGTGCTCAACGTCATGTTGATCTAAATCAATGCTCTTTCCACCGCCAGCTTTGGGGTGCTCCGCATTTCCGCTAGCAGGAACCGACGGCTGGTCTGATGCACTCCGGCCTGGCCCTTCGTGTCGGTTGGCGCAGTGCAGCGACAGCTCTGGACTCCGACGCAGAGCAGTAGAGTCTCCGCTTGACCTCGTTGAGCCTGGACTGCGCCTCGAGCGCGACCGTGTGCGACGCACTGCCGCCGCCGAATTTCGTTCGCGCCACTTTGCACGGATCTTCTCCCGGTTTTTCCGTGCTCATCCTGCATTCCAAATGGCTCCATCAAAACGCATCTCGGTCGCCCACTCCGTTTTTTGGGAGACGATACGCCCTTTGCAGCAGATTGTTTCTCTTTTTGCGCTGAATCGTTCCGACCTCTTGTTCAGCAAAACCGACATAGCCGCGCTTCTCCAGAGATTGTGGTTCAGCACGCAGACACACGTGACCTCGTTGATGGCTTGATCTGGCCGAAGACCGGCTACGCCTCGATCGTCTGAGCCGCAACGTCGTTGATGCGACTTTCTTCCCCTGGGCTTCGCCCATTCCTCGCGAGGCAAGAAAGTCGCCACAACGGCGTCCTCCGCTGCGCTCCGGCCCCAGCGGGTGCGTCGCCGATCGTCCTCGGCCCTAGATCGCCATCGAGGCCGCGGTGGTCGCGGGCTCGAAACACAACAGGAGAAGTGAGATGGCTAACATCGGTTCTTTCAAGAAGGTCGGCAACGAATTCCAGGGCGAGATCGTGACCCTGAGCCTGAAGGCCAAGGGCGTCCGCATCGTCGTCGAGACCAACCGATCCAACGAAAACGCTCCCAGCCACCGCATCTATGTGGGTCGCGCGGAGATCGGCGCAGCCTGGTCGAAGCGTTCCGAGGAGGGCCGCGATTACCTCTCACTCAAGCTCGACGACCCCTCATTCGACGCGCCGATCTACGCGAACCTGTTCGACGACGAAGGCGGTGAAGGCTACACCCTGCTCTGGTCGCGGCCGCGCAAGACCGGCGAGTAAGAGCGCCCCACCAGGCCCCGTCCGGTTCGCCGGGCGGGGCGCTTCGCGGTCGACCTGAAGGGGCTTACGATTTGCTAAGCCGCGCAGCCTTTTTGAGCAGGTCCCCCGGTTCGACCCCCAATGCTTCAGCAATTTGTCCGAGCACGGTGACGCTTGCTGATACATCGCCACGCTCGATGGCGCCGACGTAACGGGCGCTTAAACCCGCGCGCTCGGCCAGCTCCTCCTGCGTCATTTGTAGATCGTGGCGTTTCCGACGCAGATTCACAGCCATGATCTCTTTGAGATCCATGGCGATATGGGAACTGAGCCGGAACGATCGTTCTAGGAACGATCGTTCCTATTCGTGCCCGAACATGCTATCGCGTGTGGCGGCGCTACGTGCGCGACCGAACTCGGCCGCCAATCTACCGAACGAATATTCAGGATGCTAACGGGAAGCGGAGGTCTGGATTGCGACCAAACCATGGCGTAGCTTATAGGCGTTCTAAAAGCGGGTATGATGCAGAAGCCATCCCTAGATCCAGAAGTAGCTGACAGTGCGCCGAACGAGCCGCTGTTGACTGCCTATGACGAACAGCATGTCGTTACGTACATGCGCCTCCTGCAGGCGGAGGGCGAGGGGGCGGACTGGCGCGAAGTTGCTCGAGTGGTCTTGCATATGGACCCAGAGCGAGAGCTGGATCGTGCGCGGCGCGCATATCAGAGTCATCTGGCGCGCGCCAAATGGGTGACGGAACAAGGGCGCCTCTTACGCGGCACCGGCTCGAAATAGAACAAAATTGCCGGCTGGTGTCTTGCGGGCAGAATTGTTTTCTTTTGCTAATCGGCGGTCATTCCGGTGCACCACGTGGTGCCAAACTAGGGGCTTCCTACAACCGCCTCGTTCATACCTATTGCGCCGCAATCGTTGTTAGCAGTGTGCAATGGGACGGAAGCAATGCCTGAATTCGACTGGCGGTCGCCGGATTCCTACAAGAGCCTACAAAACGCGGAAGTCACCGACATCGCCTGGGAATGTCTCCGCCGCAACGCGGACTATCGGCGGGAGTACGAGGTGATGATTGCCAACAGTCCGAACGGCGAAGCGACAGACGAATTCAGGAGGAAATGGGGTATCTGCTTTCGCCCATGACCCGCAGAGGTCCTTCGACGAGCAGACGATCTTCTGGGCGCCGGAGGTTTTAGCGGCTGTCGTTCCGGTCAAGGTTGCCTTGGCCGCCGATCGCAGTTCAGCGTCTCAACCGCTGCTTGACCTTGCAGTAGGTCAGGTACGGCGCGCCGCCGACGGCTGGCACGCCGTGCTGCGCATCGGTGCGGTAGATCACCGTGTTTGGTCCAAGGACCCGCCGGTGCTTGGCGCGTCATATGCAGCCGAATTGCCGTTTGACGGCGATTTCGAAGCGCGTGCGTATGCAGCACGACGGCTGTGGCGCGCGATGAATGGACGCGCGCCAGGTCCGGCCTTTCACCAATTATCTAAAGACCGGCGCGAACGCCTGAGCGCCGCGATCCGCGCGCTTGATGCGCATAGCGCCGGCGGCAGTTATCGCGTTATCGCCGAAGCGCTGTTCGGCAAAAAGCGCATCCCCGATCGCGCCTGGAAGACGCATGATCTGCGCAATCGAACGATCCGCTTGGTGCAAGGCGGCCTCGCATTGATGCGCGGTGGTTACCGCAAACTTCTGCGGCCCGGGCGCAGGGACGAATAGGCCTTCCGCTTAGGGGTATCGAAAATCGCTCCCCCAAAACTCGGCATCCCCCTCCGATACCGCGCTTCTCCATGATGACCGCACACACGCCGGCGCCGCCGTGCGTGGTGCGCTGTCCTCCTGGAGTCCTCAAATGCCCGATCCGATGGCCGGTCTACCCCCGCGCTTCCTCCGTACACCTGAGGCGGCGCGCTATCTTGGCTTGTCCGGTCGAACCCTGGAGAAGCACCGCACATACGGTACTGGGCCGACGTATCGGAAGATTGGCGGACGGGTCGTCTACGCCGTCGATGACCTGAAAGCGTGGGCCGACCGCGGCGCCAAGACCTCGACGTCCGACCCCGGCAAGGGAACGGTGCTGCCGGCCAAGAAGCATCCCGCGCTGCGCCCGTATGCGGGCCAGGAACGGCGCTGATTGCCGCGTGAGAGCAGTGACCATGCGGCGCAAGCACCGTTCCGAGCGCGATCAGCTTGAGCTCTTCCGGGCGTTGCCCGGCGATCTCGCGCCGCGCGACGCGCAGGATCTGATGGCCTATCCCTTCTTTTCGCTCGCCAAAACAAAGCGGATCGTCCCGATCGATTTCCGTGCAGGCGCGATCGCAATTCGTGTCGAAGCCGTGCCGGAACACGGCATGGCGACCATCTGGGATGCAGATGTTCTGATCTGGGCCGCTTCCCAGATCGTCGAAGCACGCGACGCCGGCTTGAAGACCTCACGCCTCATGGCTGCAACGCCTTACGAGATTTTGACGTTCGTCGGCCGCGGCACCAGCGCGCGCGACTATGACCGCCTGAAGGCTGGTCTTGACAGACTGCAGTCAACGACCGTGCTGACGTCGATCCGTCAGCCGGCAGAACGGCGGCGGCATCGCTTCTCCTGGATCAACGAGTGGAAGGAGACAGCAGATGCAAATGGCCGCCCGTTTGGGATCGAGCTGATCCTGCCGGATTGGTTCTACGCGGGCGTCATCGACGACGCGCTCGTGCTGACGATCGACCGCGCCTACTTCGAGCTCACGGGCGGGCTTGAGCGGTGGCTCTACCGCCTCGTGCGCAAGCACGGTGGACGCCAGGATGGCGGCTGGAGCTTTGATCTTGTGCACCTCCATGCCAAGTCCGGCATCCTCTCGCCGCTTAAGCATTTTGCTTACGACATCCGCCAGATCGTCCAGCGCCAGACATTGCCCGGCTATCAGCTCGTGCTCATGCGAGACCGGAACGGCAGCGAGCGACTGAGCTTCGCACCCACACCTGTTGATCCCTTAACGGCCCGCTTGCGCCGTCGCCGTCTCATTCCAAATTCGGAGGACAACCTGTGAAACAGCTCGTGCTATCGGGGACCGCAACCCTCGTGCTATCGGGGACCCGATCCTCGTGCTATCGGGGACCGGAATCGAGCTTAAGAGCTTGTTTCTTCGCGCTTTCCAGCCGCTCTAACTTTACTAACCAGAAATCCTTCGGATTTCTTCTAACGGAGCAGGTCGAAAGCCACGTTGGCGGCGCTCGGCAACGGCAGTCCGATAGTCCAGCCTGCCATTGCAGGCCACACACTCTCTCCACCGCGCCCCACGCCCACGGCCGCCAGCTCCAGTGTCAGGGAGCCGCCGCATGAGCGATCTCACGGAAGTGGAAGTGCTGTGGCTCGAGAAGCGCATCGAAAACCGCATTCGGTTCGGTCGTATTGTCAAGGAACGGAAGCTTGATCGCCATCGGCGTGTCCTGTCATTCGCGCCAGACAGCATGTTTGCCTTCGTTCGCTGGACGTCCAATGACTTCGGCACGATCATTTCGCGGATCGACATCTTGCGCGCAGTCGCTCTAGGACAGCGCTGCTCGACCGTACCGTACGTGAAGCCCGGCGGAGAGATTTTGTTGCGGCTGTCCGGCTGGCCGAAGGTCGAACGGGTGCTGCAGATGGTCGACGCCGTTGAGGCCCTCGACATCGATCCGGCTGATGTCGCGCCCGATCACTGGCATCACGTTCACAACCGTTTGTCCGTCAACGAAAACCCGCGCCCCTACACGAAAGCCCGCCACCAGGCATGGCTTCACCGGCAGAGGGCCATGCGATGACACCGCGGCTCAAGACGTTGACCACGATGTTCGGCGGTGCCGTCGCACTTATCGCGCCAATCGTTCTGGAGATTACGCCGGCCTACATCTGGAATGCATCCGAGAGCGTACCGCTTGGGCTCTACCGTGTGCAGCCGGCGGACAAACTATTCGTTACGGAACTCCTCGCCGTACAACCACCGGAGCCGCTCGCGACCTTCCTCGATCTGAACGGCTATCTGCCAGCCGGATTGCCGATGCTCAAACGCGTGCTGGCGCTTCCCGGGCAGACCGTTTGCCGAAGCGGGTTCACCATTTCGGTTGACGCCATCGAAATGGGTGAAGCCCGAGATCGCGACGGCCGTGGCCGTCCCCTCCCGAAATGGCAGGGCTGCCGCGTAGTCGGTGACGGCGAACTCTTTGTCATGAACTGGCAGTCCACCAGCTCGCTGGATGGCCGCTATTTCGGGCTCTTGCCGGCATCGGCTGTCATTGGCCGAGCGCGGCCGGTGTGGACTTGGGAGGATTGATGATGCCCATATTGAGTTTCCGACCAGCTGTTCCTCTGTTCGACCGAGTGCTGCACCATTCCTCCGTCCCGACCAACGATTGCGCGGCCGTTGCGCGCAGCGGCGGTCCAGGGCGGCCGAACGGCCGGCGCGAAGCGCCTTTACCCTGGACGGACGCGAGCACGACGGCACGCTTGCGTTTGTTCGAGGGGAGCCTGCGCGCTGTCGTGCCGTTGTTCATCTCGCTGGCCGTGAGTAACGCCGCTGCTGTCGCCGAGACGCGACCCGCGGAGCCTCCAGCACGTCATCAAGCTGGCGATCCGTTTACGGAGTTCGTCGAGCAGGCCTCGCGCCGCTTCGCCGTGCCGGCGCGCTGGATACGCGCAGTCCTGGACGTCGAAAGCGCCCAAGACGCGCGTGCCAAGTCACCGAAAGGTGCCATGGGCCTGATGCAAATCATGCCGGCGACTTGGGCGGAACTTCGTGAGCGCTACAATCTCGGGAACGACCCCTACGACCCGCACGACAACATTCTGGCCGGCACGGCTTACTTGCGCGAACTGCTCGATCGGTATGGCTCGCCTGGCGCGTTTGCTGCTTACAACGCGGGACCGTCTCGCTATGAAGAGCATCTCGCAGGCGGCTTTCTGCCAGACGAGACGCGAGCATACGTCGCAAAGCTTGCAAATCTACTTGCCATCGAACTGCCGCCGAGGTGGACGTCCAGCGGACAGTCATCAGCAGCTGGGACGCTATTCGTCACGCGATCCAATTTCATGAAAACGCGCGATCGGTTGCAGGCGCTCATGCCGTCGAGCGGTGTCACGACCGCAATCTCGGCGGGCGATGTTTCGCACATGGTTCCCCGGCCAATTGGCATGTTCGTCCCTCGATCGGATTCGGGAGTATCGCAATGATGTGTGCGGGTTCGCAAGCTGATGGCGTATGGGCGATGCCTTCGGCCCGCGCTCTACTCGTCGCTTCGCTCCTCACCGAGCCACCCTTCGGGTGTCTCGGCCCTTCGGGTAACGATCGCTATCGCAAGCGCGCGGAAGCAGTGGGGGCTTCGCAAGTCAGCTGCCAAGTCGCGGCGGCTTTTTCGGGAACCGGCGACCGGGAGCCCACGACGGCAGGACGGCGAGATAAAAGGGGCTCGCCGGTCGAACCGCAAGCCATTGGCATGGCTTGGGTTCTGGCGTGCCGGTCGGTCGGGGCGCGTGCCGCGCCATGCATTTTTAAGAATGCAATCAAAGGCGTTTTCGGCACTGTAGGCGCTTTTGATCGTTGGGAGGCCCTTCCGTGAGCGTGCGCGACAGCGACCTGCGCATTCGGGCTGGGCGCATCCGCAGTACCCGTGCGCCGAAGCAAAAGAGCTTCATCAACCAGGTGCTACGTGCCGCGAAGAAAGCCGGTCACACCTCGGGGCAGGCTGCGGCTGGCAGGCGTTCGGCGGCTTTTGGGCGCTCGACGTTTGGCCGCGGGCGCATCGCCTTCAGCCGCGCCAGATTGTTCAGCCCAACGCGGCGCGTCGTGGTGAAGGCGCGCGTGGTTCGTCATAAGGGGCGAGCCTTCCGTTCCGCACCACTGACCGCCCACCTCTCATATCTGAAGCGTGACGGCGTGACCCGGAGTGGTGAACGGGCCGAGATGTTCGATGCCGGCAGCGACCGCGCCGATAGCGCGGCTTTCGCTGAACGGTGCAAGGACGACCGACATCATTTCAGGTTCATCGTCTCGCCCGAGGACGCCGGCGACATGACCGACCTGAAGGCCTTTGCCCGCGATCTCGCCAAGCAGATGGAGACCGATCTCGGCACGCGGTTCGACTGGGTGGCCGTCGATCATTGGAAGACCGACAACCCTCACGTCCACCTTCTCGTTCGGGGTGTCGATGAGGAGGGGGCGGATCTCGTGATCTCCCGCGACTACATCAGTCAGGGCTTGCGCTCCCGTGCCGAGGAACTGGTCGCAATCGAACTGGGTCCAAAACCGGAGCACGAGATCCGCAATTCGCTGGAGAGGGAGGTCACGGCAGAGCGCTGGACGCGGCTCGATCGGGAGATCCGGCTGGCGGCCGATGAGATAGGCCATATCGATCTACGTCCCGAAAATCTCGGCAAGTCCGATCCCGAGATCCGGCGCCTGATGGTCGGTCGCCTTCAGCATTTGGAGAAGATGGGCCTTGCCGCATCCGCCGCACCAGGGGAATGGATGGTTGGGCTCGAGGCCGAGCGCAGCTTGCGCGACCTTGGCATGCGCGGCGACATCATCAAGACCATGCACCGCGCCTTTACCGAGCGCGGGGAAGCGCGAGGCGTCGCCGACTACGTCATCGAAGGCGGACAGCCGACGTCCCAGATTATTGGACGGCTGGTCGACCGTGGATTGCACGACGAACTGACCAGCGAGGCCTATGCCCTGATCGACGGAACAGACGGGCGCGCCCACCACGTCCGCTTCCGTAGCATCGAGGCCCTCGAGCACGCACCGCCGATCGGCGGCATCGTCGAAGTCCGACGCTTCGGTCAAGCCGGAGATCCACGCCCCACCGTAGTGCTCGCGACCCGTTCCGATCACGATCTCGGTGAGCAGATTGGCGCAAAAGGGGCGACCTGGCTCGACCACCGGTTGGTCGAACGCGACCCCATGCCGCTCGCCATCGGCGGGTTCGGCCGCGAGACCCGCGACGCCATGGAAGCTCGTGCCGAGCATCTGATCCAGGAGGGCCTGGCGCGGCGGCAGGGCCAACATATCATCTTGCAGCGCGATCTCCTGAACACGCTGCGCCGGCGCGAACTGGACGAGGTGGCAGCAAAAGTATCGTCCGGTACTGGCCTGCCTCACGTGAACGCCGCCTCCGGGGAGCATGTGACGGGCACATATCGCCAGCGACTGACGCTCACCTCTGGTCGCTTCGCCATGATCGACAATGGGCTCGGCTTCCAGCTCGTGCCCTGGTCTCGCGAGCTCGAAAAGAAACTCGGCCAACACGTCACCGGCGTTGTGAAGGATGGCGGTGGCATCGAGTGGGGCTTTGGTCGGAAGCGCGACCTCGGCATCTAGTTATCTCACCAATTCAGTTGCGGAAGGGCGTTCGGGATGTCCGGAACCAAAATCCTCTGGGGACAAGTGATCGTCGTCGGCCTGATCGTCTTGCTGGCCATCTGGGGAGCAACCGAGTGGACAGCCTGGCGGCTCGCCTGGCAGCCGGAGCTTGGGCGGCCGTGGTTCGAACTGTTGGGCTTCAAGGTCTACTACCCACCGATCTTCTTTTGGTGGTGGTTCGTCTACGATGCCTACGCGCCACAGGTCTTTGTCGAGGGGGCCTTGATCGCTACGTCGGGGACGTTCGTTTCGATCGCGGTGGCGATCGGCATGTCGGTGTGGCGCGCGCGCGAGGCCAAGAAAGCGGAGACCTATGGCTCGGCGCGCTGGGCTGAGGCGGCGGAGGTTCGAGCGGCCGGACTTCTCGGTCCGGATGGTGTGGTGCTCGGTAGCTTCGGACGGCACTATCTCCGCCATGATGGACCGGAGCACGTCTTGTGTTTTGCACCCACACGATCCGGCAAAGGCGTCGGTCTTGTCGTTCCCTCCTTGCTGGCGTGGCCCGGCTCGGCCATCGTTCACGACATCAAGGGCGAAAACTGGCAACTGACAGCTGGCTTCCGCGCGCGGCATGGCCGCGTCCTGTTATTCGACCCGACCAACCCGAAGTCCTCAGCCTACAACCCGCTGCTCGAGGTCCGGCGCGGAGAATGGGAGGTTCGCGACGTCCAGAATGTCGCCGACGTGCTGGTTGACCCCGAAGGTTCCCTCGACAAGCGGAACCATTGGGAGAAGACCAGTCATTCGCTCTTGGTCGGAGCCATCCTTCACGTCCTCTATGCTGAGGCGGATAAGACCCTGGCCGGTGTCGTCGCCTTCCTGTCCGACCCGAAGCGGCCGATCGAGGCGACCCTGAAAGCCATGATGACGACCGCGCATCTTGGCGAGCAGGGTGCTCATCCCGTGGTCGCCTCGACCGCGCGCGAACTCCTCAACAAGTCAGAGAATGAACGCTCCGGCGTCCTGTCCACGGCGATGTCGTTCCTGGGACTCTATCGCGATCCTGTGGTGGCGCAGGTAACCCGCCGTTGCGACTGGCGGATCGCCGATCTAATCGCGGATAACCAGGCTGCGACGCTTTATCTCGTGGTGCCGCCCTCCGATATCTCGCGGACCAAACCGTTGATCCGTCTGGTGCTGAACCAGATCGGCCGACGGCTGACCGAGGACCTACACGCCCGCGACCGCCGACATCGCGTCCTGATGATGCTGGATGAGTTTCCGGCGCTTGGCCGGCTTGATTTCTTCGAGTCTGCGCTCGCCTTTATGGCGGGGTACGGCATCAAGAGTTTCTTGATCGCGCAGTCGCTCAATCAGATCGAGAAGGCCTACGGACCTAACAACGCGATCCTCGACAACTGTCACGTCCGCGTCAGTTTTGCAACCAACGACGAGCGGACCGCCAAGCGCGCATCCGACGCTTTGGGTACGGCGACGGAGATGAAGGCAATGAAGAACTATGCCGGCCACAGGTTGAACCCCTGGTTGGGGCACCTGATGGTTTCGCGCCAGGAGACGGCAAGGCCGCTACTGACTCCGGGTGAAGTCATGCAACTTCCGCCGTTGGACGAAATCGTCATGGTGGCGGGCACGCCGCCCATCCGGGCGAAGAAGGTCCGCTACTACGAGGATCGACGATTCACCGAGCGGGTTCTGCCGCCGCCCGATCCGGCGAGTGCCAGCCGATCACAACGAAAGGACGGATGGTCAGCGCTTGGACCGTTGAAGCCGCCGGCAGATCCAACTGACAAAGCTGCGGAGGCTGAGGAGGACACGGCGAACAGCGGGCTCCGTCGTGAGCCCGAACTCCCCGATCACGTCGCGATCGCCAAGGAGACGACCGAACCGACGCCGGCGGAGGAATTTGCCGCCGTGCTTGACGACGACGAAGATGCGGTCCGCCAGTCCCGGCTCATGCGTCAACAGATGCGCGGCGTCGCCCGTCAAGTCGCCATGGACCCGAACGACGGCATGGAGCTCTGAGGCAATATGCGCGACCGGATGAACGTGTATTTCCCGCCAGAACTTCTGAAACAGGTCTCGGAGCTCGCCGATCGCAAGAAGCTTTCCCGGTCCGCCATCGTCGAAGCGGCAGTCGCATCCTTTCTGTCGCCCGACGGAGCGGACAGGCGAGAAGCTGCGTTTACTCGTCGCCTAGATCGGTTATCCCGTCAGATGCAGAGGCTGGAACGCGACGTCGGTTTGACCGCCGAAACCTTGGCCCTCTTCATTCGTTTCTGGCTGACGATCACGCCGCCCTTGCCCAATGATGCGCAAGCGGCCGCCCAGGCAAAGGGCAGGGAGCGGTTTGAAGGATTTGTCGAGGCGCTCGGGCGTCGTTTGCAAAAGGGACAAAGTTTTCTGCGCGAAGTTCCAGAAGATATCCGAAGTCAGGACCCTAGCAGTGAGACCTGAGCGGGGAGGCAGAAGAGTTATCATTCCGCTCTTTCCTTTTTCTACGCCAGTCTACGATCACCGAAGGCGCTCGTTGCACTAAGTCCATTGGTGCCTTTTCTAATCATCCCCATCGGAGGGCGCCCTTGAGCGTCCTTGTTCGGTGGGGGCGAACGGTGGCAATCCATTCCATTCAATCGGAAGCGAATTCGCGCGGCGCACGAATGCTGCGCAGCGCGCTTGGCGCAGCGATTGCCGGCTACCTCGAAGACGAAGCGATCATCGAGGTGATGCTCAACCCAGATGGGCGGCTGTGGATCGACCGGTTGTCGAATGGCCTGATCGACACAGGCGAAACTCTGTCGGCGTCGGATGGCGAGCGCATTGTTCGCCTGGTAGCGCATCACGTGGGCGCCGAGGTGCATGCCGGCGCGCCCCGGGTCTCGGCCGAACTACCTGGGACCGGCGAACGTTTTGAAGGTCTCCTGCCTCCGGTCGTTGCAGCACCGGCCTTTGCTATCCGCAAGCCCGCCGTCGCCGTGTTTACGCTCGACGACTACGTCGCCAAGGAGATCATGACCTCGGAGCAGGTCAGGATCCTGAAGAGCGCGGTCGCCGCACGGAAGAACATCCTGGTCGCCGGCGGGACATCGACCGGCAAAACGACACTGACGAATGCGCTCCTGGCCGAAGTGGCAAAGACTGCTGATCGGGTCGTGCTGATCGAAGATACGCGCGAACTTCAGTGCAAAGCGCCCAATCTCGTGGCGCTTCGGACCAAAGATGGCGTGGCCACGCTTTCCGACCTGGTTCGCTCATCGCTGCGTCTACGACCTGATCGCATTCCAGTTGGCGAGGTGCGCGGTGCCGAAGCGCTCGACCTGCTCAAGGCCTGGGGCACTGGTCACCCCGGTGGCATCGGGACTATCCATGCGGGCAGCGCGCTCGGCGCGCTGCGGCGGCTCGAGCAACTCATCCAGGAAGCCGTGATCACGGTCCCGCGCGCCCTGATCGCCGAAACCATCAACCTCGTCGCCGTCCTTGCGGGCCGCGGCGCCGACCGTCGCCTCGCTGAACTCGCCCTCGTTTCGGGGCTCGGCGCCGCCGGCGACTACAGCCTTTCATCAGCAGGAGACTGACATGCGTCAGCAATTTCGCTTTCTTCGAGCTACATCGTTGGCCGGTTTCGGCATGGTGCTTTTTGCGTCGGCACCGGCATGGGCGGCTGGCTCGAACATGCCGTGGGAGCAGCCACTCAATCAGATCTTGCAGTCGGTTGAAGGCCCGGTCGCCAAGATCATCGCCGTCATCATTATCGTCGTGACTGGGCTCACGCTCGCCTTCGGGGATTCGTCCGGTGGTTTCCGCAGGCTGATCCAGATCGTGTTCGGTCTGTCAATCGCGTTTGCGGCCTCGAGCTTCTTCCTGTCGTTCTTCTCATTCGGCGGCGGCGTGGTGACCTGATGGATGAACCGGTCGCAGGCTTTGTCGTGCCCGTTCACCGCGCCCTCACTGAGCCAATCCTGATGGGCGGCGCGCCGCGATCGGTTGCGATCGTCAACGGCACACTTGCGGCAGCCCTTGGGCTGGGACTGCGGCTCTGGATCGCGGGTCTCGTCCTCTGGTTCATCGGCCATATGGCCGCCGTCTGGGCCGCGAAGCGCGATCCCGCCTTTGTCGATGTCGTGCGCCGACATCTGCGCATTCCCGGCCATCTCAACCTCTGAGTTATCGGTCATGTTGAACCTTGCTGAATATCGCCATTCCAGCGCGCGTCTCGCCGACTTCCTGCCCTGGGCAGCCCTCGTCGACGAGGGAATCATCCTGAACAAGGACGGCTCGTTCCAACGGTCGGCAAAATTCCGGGGACCCGACCTCGACAGTGCGGTGCCGGCCGAACTCGTCGCCGTCGCCGGTCGTCTGAACAACGCCCTGCGTCGCCTGGGATCCGGTTGGGCCGTATTCGTTGAGGCGCAGCGTCATTTTGCCGGGGCCTATCCCCCGAGCACCTTTCCGGATGTCGCATCCGCGCTGGTGGATGCCGAGCGCAGAGCTCAGTTCGAGGAGGCCGGCGCCCACTACGAATCCAGCTATTACCTGACGTTCCTCTATCTGCCGCCGGAGGAGGGGGCCTCCAGGGCAGAGCGCTTGCTCTACGAGGGCCGCGATCGCACCGCCGGCGCGGACGCGCGCGAGGTGCTCCGCGGGTTTGTCGATCAAACCAACCGTGTGCTTCAACTCGTTGAAGGTTTCATGCCGGAATGCATCTGGCTCGATGATCAGGACACGCTGACCTACCTGCACTCGACGATCTCGACCAAACGTCATCGGGTTCGGGTGCCCGAAATTCCCATGTACATCGATGCGCTGTTGGCCGACCAGCCGCTCACCGGCGGGCTCGAGCCGATGTTGGGCTCAGCCAATCTGCGGGTCCTGACGATTGTCGGCTTTCCGGGCGCGACGACCCCTGGGATCCTGGACGATCTGAATCGCCTGCCATTTTCGTATCGGTGGTCCACCCGGGCGATCATGCTCGACAAGACCGATGCCACCAAGCTGCTGACGAAGATCCGCCGCCAGTGGTTCGCGAAGAGAAAATCCATCGGCGCCATCCTCAAGGAGGTCATGACCAACGAGGCATCGACGCTGCTCGATACCGACGCCCACAACAAAGCGCTTGATGCCGACGCAGCTCTGCAGGAATTGGGTTCGGATCAGATCGGACAAGCATTTGTCACGGCGACCATTACGGTCTGGGACCGCGATCCCAACGCTGCTGATGAAAAGCTGAGGCTGGTCGAGAAGGTCATCCAGGGCCGCGATTTCACCTGCATGATCGAGACGGTGAACGCCGTCGAAGCCTGGCTGGGCAGCCTGCCGGGGCATGTCTATGCGAACGTGCGGCAGCCTCCGGTCTCGACCCTCAATCTCGCCCATATGATTCCGATGTCGGCCGTGTGGGCGGGCGAGGCGAGGGATCTGCACTTCAAGGGTCCGCCGCTCCTGTTTGGCAAGACGGAGGGATCAACGCCGTTCCGATTCTCGCTCCATGTCGGCGACGTCGGTCATACCCTTGTGGTGGGGCCGACAGGCGCTGGCAAGTCAGTGCTGCTCGCGCTGATGGCGCTACAGTTCAGGCGTTATCCGAACTCGCAGGTCTTCGCGTTTGACTTCGGTGGTTCGATTCGAACTGCCGCCCTCGCCATGGGCGGTGATTGGCATGATCTCGGCGGCGCATTGTCCGACGGAGGTGAACAACCCGTCGCCCTGCAGCCGCTGGCCTGGATTGATGATCCTTCCGAGCGCGGATGGGCAACGGAATGGATCGGCGCGATCCTGGCACGGGAAAAGGTCGAGATCACCCCGGTGGTCAAGGATCATCTCTGGTCGGCGCTGACATCTCTCGCTTCGGCGCCGAGGGAGGAACGTACCCTCACGGGCCTGTCAGTCCTGCTCCAATCGAACTCTCTGAAACGCGCCTTGCAACCTTATTGCCTCGGCGGTCCGTCCGGGCACCTGTTAGATGCCGAATTCGAACGTCTCGGCGAAGCCTCGGTCCAGGCGTTTGAGACCGAAGGCTTGATCGGAACGAGTGCCGCGCCGGCCGTTCTGGCGTATCTCTTCCATCGTATTGGAGACCGTCTCGACGGCCGACCAACACTTCTTATTGTCGATGAAGGTTGGCTTGCCATCGATAACGAGGACTTTGCGGGGCAGCTTAGGGAATGGCTGAAGACCCTTCGGAAAAAGAATGCCTCCGTCATCTTCGCGACCCAGTCACTTTCGGATATCGACGCTTCCGCAATCGCGCCGGCGATCATCGAAAGCTGTCCAACTCGTTTGTTGCTGCCGAACGAACGGGCGATCGAACCGCAGATCACTGCCATCTACCGCCGCTTCGGACTCAACGATCGCCAAATCGAACTTCTGAGCCGGGCAACGCCAAAGCGCGACTACTACTGCCAGTCGCGTCGGGGCAACCGGATGTTCGAACTTGGGCTTGGTGAGGTCGCGCTCGCCTTTACCGCAGCCTCTTCCAAGACAGACCAAGCCGCGATCGCGCAACTCCTCGTCGAACATGGACCTGACGGCTTCGTGCCGGCCTGGCTACAGCACCGTGGCGTCGCCTGGGCCCTCGACCTGATCCCCAATCTCGTCAATCTGGAGAAATCCCTATGAGGCGTCTTGGCCTGTTGGCGGCGGCCGGCACTATCGCGCTGGTGCTTGGCGTCGCGGTGCCCGCACGGGCGCTGATCGTCTTCGATCCCAATAACTACGTTCAGAACGTCCTGACCGCCATGCGGGAGCTGCAGCAGATCAATAATCAGATCACCTCGTTGCAGCACGAGGCGCAGATGCTGATCAATCAGGCAAAGAACCTGGCAAATCTGCCATATTCATCATTGCAGCAACTGCAATCCTCGATCCAGCGCACCCAGCAGCTGCTTGCCCAGGCGCAGCGCATTGCTTACGACGTCCAGCAGATCGATCGCGCGTTCTCAACGAGCTACGCGCCGGCCACTAGCAGCCAGTCGAGCCAGTTGTTCGTCGCCAATGCTCAATCGCGCTGGCAAAATACCTATGCGGCAACGCAAGACGCGCTCCGGGTTCAGGCCGGCATCGTTGGCAACCTCGATACCAACCGCATCCAGACGTCAGCGCTCGTAACGTCAAGCCAAGGTGCCAGCGGCGCCCTGCAGGCAACGCAGGCTGGCAATCAGATTCTCGCACTGAACGCGCAGCAACTCGCCGACCTTACCGCCGTCGTGACGGCACAGGGCAGGGCGCAGAGCCTCGAAGCGGCTCAGCGCGCATCGGCCCAAGATCAGGGACGAGAACAGCTTCGGCGGTTCCTTACACCGGGGCAGGGCTATCAATCGTCCAACGTGCAGATGTTTCACTGATGACCAACGTAAAGGCGTTCAAAGCGCTGTCGCTGCTTACGACAATCGGCCTAGTAGCCGTCGCAGCCTGCACGATTCAACTGCGTGGCGGAGACGATTCTCCGCCGCCACCGAAGGCGGGGCAGACGACCAATGATGCAACCGTCTCCGCTCTCGCACGCTGCCGCGGCGTCACTCCGGAGGAAACGTTGGATTACGACCATTGTAAGCGCATTTGGGACGAAAACCGCCGTCGCTTCTTTGGCAAGAAGGACAGCGCCACAGCTTCCGGCCACGATGATTCAGCCAACTCGGGACCTGTCCCAAAAGATCAAAGCCGGATCCCGCGGGGATATCCGAACTTGGCGAGACCTGAGTCGAGCAAGCCATGACTGGTACAGGCATTATTGACCAGTTCCTGGAAACGTTCACCCGTTATATCGACAACGGTTTTGGTCTGCTCGGTAGCGACGTTGGGTATCTCGCAGCCACCCTTGCCGCGATCGACATCACGCTTGCTGCGTTGTTCTGGAGTTGGGGACCGGACGAGGACATCATCGCGCGCCTCGTCAAAAAGACCCTCTTCGTCGGCGTTTTTGCCTACCTCATCGGCAACTGGAACAGCCTGGCGCGCATCGTCTTCGAGAGCTTTGCTAGTCTTGGGCTGAAAGCATCGGGCGCAAGCTTCTCCGCATCCGATTTCCTGCGACCGGGAAAAATCGCCCAGGTCGGACTAGATGCCGGGAGACCGTTGCTCGATTCGATTTCGAACCTGATGGGCTACATCAGTTTCTTCGAGAACTTCGTCCAGATCGTGGTCCTCCTGTTCGCGTGGGTGGTGGTGCTGCTCGCCTTCTTTATTCTGGCGATCCAGCTCTTCGTCACCCTGATCGAGTTCAAGCTCACGACGCTGGCTGGCTTCGTGCTCATTCCCTTTGGGTTGTTTGGCAAGACCGCTTTCGCCGCTGAACGAGTTTTGGGCAACGTCATATCCTCTGGAATCAAGGTCCTGGTCCTGGCCGTCATCGTCGGCATTGGATCGACCCTGTTCTCGCAGTTCACCGTTGGCTTTGGCGGCGCACAGCCGACCATCGAAGACGCGATGACTCTGGTGCTCGCGGCGCTCTCCCTATTGGGCCTCGGTATCTTCGGTCCGGGTATCGCCAACGGGCTGGTGTCTGGCGGGCCGCAGCTCGGCGCCGGTGCGGCGATTGGAACGGGCCTTGCCGCTGGCGGTATTGTTGCGGCGGGCGCGGGCCTCGCCGCGGGCGGTGCCGGTCTCGCTGGCGGCGCGATTGCAAGCGCCGCGCGCGGTGGCGGCGCTGTCATAAGCGGAGCATCAGCCGCCTATCGAAGCGGGGGCCTTGCTGGCGTCGCGGAGGCTGGCACTTCGGCTGCCATGAGCCCGTTACGTCGTGCGGTCGCTGCGCTCGGCGGAGGTGGGGAAGCCGCCGCACAGGCTGCGAGCACTTCGGCCGAAGGGCAGCCCGATTGGGCGCGGCGCATGAAGCGTGCCGAAACTATTCGGCACGGTGCGTCGGCTGCCGGCCACGGGGTCCGCTCAGGCGATCACGGTGGGAGCGGCTCTTCCGTCGATTTGTCTGAAGGAGAGCGCTGACACGCAGCCACTGCGTCTTTGGCACCCGCTGTGCGGGCGACTCAACGCGGACACCGCACGACTCGAAACCGATCACTTGATCTCAGGGGCACTATCGATGTTCAAACGACCTTCCGTTCACTACGGGCGCATGCCCGAGCCGGTCACGCCTTATCAAAAGGCCGCGCAGGTTTGGGACGAACGCATTGGATCCGCCCGCGTGCAGGCCAGGAACTGGCGTTTGATGGCGTTCGGCTGCCTTATGCTATCGGCCGGTCTTGCTGGAGGCCTTGTCTGGCAATCGAGCCAGGGCTCGATCACGCCCTGGGTGGTCGAAGTCGATCACCTCGGCCAGACCCAAAGGGTTGCGCCGGCCAACATCGACTATCAGCCAACAGACGCGCAGATCGCCTACCATCTGGCGCGCTTTATCGAGGATGTCAGAGGCCTACCCGCGGACGGTATCGTTCTGCGCCAGAATTGGCTCCGCGCCTATGATTTTACGACGGATCGTGGCGCGGCCGCGCTCAACGATTATGCGCGCAACAACGACCCCTTTGCGAAGTTGGGCAAGGCCCAGATCTCGGTCGACGTCTCGAGCGTCATTCGCGCGTCTTCAGAAAGCTTTCGAGTCGCCTGGACCCAGCGCATCTACGACAACGGCTCGTTGAGCTCGACCGAACGCTGGACGGCAATTCTCACGATCGTGATCGAGACACCGCGCGATGCCGAACGCCTGCGCAAGAATCCCCTTGGCGTCTATGTCCGCGCCATCAACTGGTCAAAGGAGTTGAGTCAGTGACCAAGACGCCGTCTGACGTTCATTCGAAGCATCCCTTCGTGCAAAGGAGGCTCAATTCGGCTTGGCCCAAGTTCGTGACCGCGAAACGAGCATGTCTGCACGCTCTCCTGCTTTGTTCGTCGATGCTTGGTGGGTGCGCGACGTACATTCCGCCGGAGATCAGCTATGACGCTGAAGTTCCTCCATTGCCGGCACCCCCAGTGGCTCTCGACGAGAGACCGCGACCGCTTCACGTTCCGCCGCTCTGGAAGCCGGCTCTCGGCGGCAAATCGGGAGGGAAGGAAGAGCCCGAACCCGCGAGCCGGGTTGAGACGGCAAACAGCGCCGCCCGGGTCGAACCACGCAAGCGGGGGTATTTCAACGCAGCGCAAATCTATGCTTACAGTCCCGGGGCGCTCTATCAGATTTACGCCGCACCGGGACAAATCACGGATATCGCGCTTGAGGAGGGAGAGCAGTTGACGGGATCAGGGCCCATCGCGGCCGGAGACACCGTCCGCTGGGTCGTAGGGGATACCGAGAGCGGGAGCGGCGACACGCGGCGCGTCCACATCCTGGTGAAGCCGACACGGTCTTCGATCGAAACCAACCTTGTCGTCAATACCGACCGGCGTACCTACCTGATCGAGCTCCGCTCCCGTGAGCGGCCATACATGCCTTCTGTCGCCTGGTACTATCCTGAAACCGTGCACGAACGATCGCGTTTAGTCGCTCTGAAGCCTGTTCTTCCGGATCCGACGCAGCGCATCTCCCGCTATGCCATCGAAGGGGATAGTCCTCCCTGGCGGCCGCTCGCCGCATATGACGATGGCCGCAAGGTCTATGTCGAATTCCCGCTCGGCATTGTGCAGGGCGAGATGCCTCCGCTCTTTGTCATTGGACCGGACGGCAAGACCGAACTGGTCAACTACCGCACCTACGGGAACGTGCTGATTGTGGATCGACTGTTTGCTGCCGCCGAACTCCGGCTCGGCGGTGAGCACCAGCAGAGGGTCAGGATTGTCAGGACCGACGGGAGGCCGTCGTCATGAGCAGCTTGACTGGGAACGATCACGAGCAATCCGTCCCGCTGGCGACACAAGAGGATCGGTCCGGAAGCTTCCGCCTGAGAGCAGAGCAACCGCGAGTGACCCGGTTGTCGCGGAAAGTTCTAGCCGGAGGGACTGCTATCGTATTGCTGGTCATCGGCGGAACCGTCTTGTGGTCGCTCCAGTCCAGCCGTTCTCGCAACCAGGCGGAGCTTTACAGCACCGACCATCACAATGTTGCCGATGGCATTACGACACTGCCGAAGGACTACGCTGGCGTTCCTCGCCAGGCAGTTCCGCAGCTAGGTCCGCCGCTTCCAGGCGACCTCGGTCGACCGATCCTTGCCGCTCAAGGCCTGTCGCCGACAAGTGGCGTCGATCCGGACAAACAGCGCCAGGATCAAGAGACGGAAGCAGCCCGCATCAGTCATCTGTTCGCTTCGACTAACGGGCGAGAAATGCGTCCGTCCGCCGCTGCGGCTGTTGGAAGCGAGCGCGCCGTGCCGCCGGGCGCAACGAGCACCGGCGACGATGGATCCGCTCAAAGTGCTCAGGACCGCAAGCTTGCCTTCGTGAACGCTTCCGTGGACCGTCGTACGGTCAGCCCTGACCGCATCACGAGGCCGGCTTCACCCTATATCGTGCAGGCCGGGACGGTCATCCCGGGCGCCCTGATCACCGGCATACGATCGGACCTGCCCGGCCAGATCACGGCGCAGGTAACTGAGAATGTCTTTGACACGCCGACCGGCCGTTTTCTGCTTGTGCCTCAGGGAGCGCGTCTGATCGGGATCTACGACAGTCAGGTAACATTCGGCCAGTCTCGCGTCTTGCTGGTATGGACGCGCCTGATCATGCCGAATGGACGTTCCACCGTGCTCGAGCGGCAACCGGGAACTGATACGGGAGGCTACGCGGGGGTCGAAGACCAAGTCGACAATCACTGGGGTGAGTTGTTCAAGGCTGCGGCGCTATCGACCTTTCTGGCGGTCGGGACCGAGGTAGGGGCCGGCTCGGACAGCAACAGCAACAACAGCGCAATCATCCAGGCATTGCGACACGGCGCCTCGGACTCACTGAACCAGACTGGACAGCAGGTCGTTCGGCGCAGTCTCAATATCCAGCCCACCCTGACCGTGCGACCTGGTTTTCCGGTTCGTGTTCTCGTTAATCGTGACCTCATACTTGCGCCTTACGGAGGATAGGGGATGCCCAGGCTGAAAATAGGAGCGCTGCCGGACGATAAGCCGGTCAAGGTCACAACTGACCTTCCGGCATCAGTGCATCGGGACCTCGTCGCCTATGCAGAGGCCTTGGCACGCGAAAGCGGGCAGCGCATCGATCCGGCGAAACTGATCCCGCCCATGCTGGCGCGCTTTATGGCCACCGACCGCGGATTTGCAAAGGCGCGACGAAGCGGTCATTCCCCTGGAGCAGGCGGAGGCGAGGGATAGCGCTCTGCCAACAGGCTAAGGAAGCGCTTCAGAACCGGATTTTCATTGTCATCGCGCCAATGCGCATGGAAGTCCAAGCGGCTTGGTCCCGTGCCGTCCTGCAGTTCTCGATACACGAGGCCGGCGAAGTTCGCCCCAATATCCGATTCCATCACGAGGCTGAGCCCCATGCGCATACTTACCAGGCTCTTGATGATGCCCCGGCTGACGTCGTGGCGTTCGATCTTGGGGCGGTCCTCAAGCAGTACGAGCTTCGAGATCAGAAGATCCTCAAGCTCCCTTCCAGGATCATACTGGCTTAAGAGAACCGTTTCGTTGCACAGATCGGTCCAGTAAACAACGTCGCGTCCAGCCAGGCGGTGATCCTGAGGCAGCGAGACCAAGATGCGTTCGCTCCAGAGCGTTTGTGCTTTGGCATCTTTTGCAAGCAAGCGTCCGGGGCTGACCACGACATCGAGGGTCCCGCTACGAAGAGCGCTCATTAGACGAAGTCGAGAGCGCTCCATCGTTGCCAGTTCGATCTGCGGGAGCTGCTTCCTGAACTCTCCCAAGGTCGCGCGCAAATTCCCGGTTGAAATAGATGTGCAGAAGCCGACGGCAAGGTGCCCCGATTCGCCGCGACCACTGGAGCGTCCGGCGTCGACAAGTGTATCGACCTGTTCAAGAATGAGTCGTGCAATTCGCAGAACAGCTCGTCCAGCCAGAGTGGGCTTGATTCCCCCGCTTGAGCGCTCAAACAGTGAAGTTCCCACCAGGTACTCGAGCTGACCGATGGCGCGGCTGAAGGCGGTGTGCTTGATCGAAAGGGCTTCTGCGGCTCTTCGAAAGCTTCCGTAGTCACAAGCGACCACCGCCAATCGAAGCTGTTGCAGGTCAATAGCTCTCGCTGTGTTTCGGTGATCGTTCCTGGTCTCAATTTCGGTCATGTTCATAGCTCGGCAGGAAACCGCAAGACGCAGCAGCGACGATTACCGGCGTCCAAAGAACCGGCGTCGAAAGACCGCCAGCCTCACGAAGACGGGCCAGGGTCTCGCGCGAAATCTCGAGATAACCCGCCACGGCCAAGGTGGTGCCTACTGCGAAAGGATTGCCAATACGCCGCAGGGGCCAGCCGGCTCGTCGAAGGATTCTCTCCATACGGACGTCCGTGACGGTAACGATGTCAGTGAGTTGTCGTGAGAGCCCGAACTCGACCATTCCAGCAAACAGCTCGTAAGTGGCGCGAGTGATGCCGTGATCACCTTTCGGGGCGTCCGTAGCAACATCGATTGCGAATCTACTACTTTCCCAAACGAGAGGAGTTGCCGGCGCGGGCTCGCCTTCAAGAAGCGCAGGAAAGGTATCTCGAAGCATGGTCGGGCCAAGCGTGGGAAGCAGGCGAACAGAACCCTGCACTTGGCCATCTTCACCTACCTGGATTAGGTAGTCGGGATGTAGCGCATCGAAATCGTCGATCTCCATGTCTCCGCTGGTCTGAACCTCCCACGCCATGCGCAGCTTGAAAACGCGATGCCGTAACCGATGCATCTCAACGAGAGTCTCGGAAAACTCTCCATACGAAGATGGTGTGATCAGCTGAATCATAATCCCTCCAAAGGTGTTCACCACCTTTTTTGAAGCGGGATTATTGCCCTGAATCATTACCTGTAGTTGTGGGGGAGGTGTGTCCTAATTCTGCTTTCTTTTATTTGCAGCGGCAAGGCGCGTCACCGCTTGCGCGATCGTGCGAACACCCAGCTTTTCCTTCGCATTCTCTAGGTAGTATGCAACCGTGTTGCGCGAGATGCCAAGGATGCATCCAATCTCCCAAGCGCTTTTGCCTTGTGAAGACCATTCCAGGCATTCGAATTCACGAGGGGATAGTTGTCTTCCATCAAGCGGGTGTGCGTTCAAGAGTTTGCGACGGACATGTGCGTCGAAGTACATGGCCATAAGCTGAAGTACGCGCGCGTCTGAATTCAAGCGATTTATCAGTGTCATGTCACGGTGATCGGCCGCAAAGGTCAATGCGGCAATCGGGCCGTGTTCGTCATGAATTGGAATTGTGAAACCGAACCGGATCCCGAACTGAGACGCCTCATCGAAGAGCCGCTGTTGAGCTTTTGAATGGTGTCTTGCTGGAAAACCAATTCCCCATTGGAAAGGTTCGGGGCTTCGAAGCGCCTCCGTAATGACCGGATCAATTTGTTCGTAGTTATTTCTCAGGTAATGCGAAGTCCATTCTTGAGGGTACGTTGAGAATAGACGCGGCTTGGCGCCACTCTTGGGCAATGCCAAGTATGCAAAGCAAGAAAGGTCCAACGCTTTCGCCGTAGTCGCGATAACTTTCGAAAAATCCGTCGGATCGTTAGCGTTCGACAAGAGGTCGATAAACGGTTGGAAGATGCGGTGCATTGTCATCATCTGAGGCGGTAAAGAATTACGCTCGCATTCAGCTATTTTGGCGTCGACTGCTGTAAGTCCTGCTTCACGACGAAACGTTGTGGCTGCGCCCCTTATTGCCTGCGCGCTCACGTCGGTCCACATCGCGTGAGCGCCGAGGTTACCGCTTCCCGCGTCGCGATGGAGAGACCAGGATCAGCCTTCTCGCCATCACTAACGAGTGTCAGCAGGAGACCCACGGCCCCGGCTCTGGCGACATCGATCGCGTTGCGTACTGCGAGCCCGATCAGCAAAGGTTTGCCGTCAGTGCTAAGCACCCGTTTGGCGCCGCCGGCGTTCGCGGCAGTCTGAAAGTGCGCCATTTCACGATGCTCTGCGGCATTTTTGCGATGCTGCCGTCGTTCGGCGACGCGACCTGTCAATTGAACGGCGTGATCCGTACCAGTTGGTGCGTCTGCGCTGCCTGCTTCACTGCAAGCGTGGCTTCGAGCGTGCGCGTTGCGTCGTGACCGGTGGTGAGCGGATCTTCCTCACGGCGGATCACGGCAGCGAAATGGCGAATCTGTTCGGCATAGGGATCCGCCTCGGCGATCGCTACGCTCTCACGTATCAGCGGTTCGGTCCAGTCGCCACGATCGCCTGCATACCGCCACAGCGTTAGGCTCGGCAGCGACACGGAAGCTTGCGTACCGCTGATGAAGTGACTGTCGGCAGCGGCTTTGGGAAAGTTCGCGTTTTCGCCTGAGGTTAGATCCCAGCTCCATGGGCTTGTGGCGGCGTCGGATAGCATGATGGTGCCGAGTGCGCCCTTGACGAACTGGATGACAACAGCGGCCGTGTCTTCCACGGCGAAGCCGCGGACAGCATTCGAAGTCACGGCTTGTACGGTGTTGATCTCGCCGCAAACGAAGCGCAGTAGATCGATCTCATGTATGAGGTTGATGAGAACCGGTCCGCCGCCGGGCGCTCGGCGCCACGTCACATCGAAGTAGGCGTCGGCCTTGCGGAAAGCGGCGAGCACGCCGACCGATACGAGAGTCCCCAGCGCACCGGACTGCACAAGCCCGCGCGCGTGGCGCAGAATCGGATTGTGCCGCCGGTGATGACCGACCAGCAACGGGACATTCGCGTTGGCCGCGGCTTCCGACAAGCGATAGCCGTCCTCAATAGCGTCGGAAATCGGTTTTTCTACCAGCACGGGGATCCCGTCTGCGATGTAACGCAGCGCCATCGGCACATGCAACCAATTCGGCGTGGCGATCACGACGCCGTCAGGTTTGACCGTTGCGCGCATCGCGTCATCATCGACGAAATGGGGAATGCCGAACTCGTCAGCCAGAGCCTTCGCAGCCGGGCTTGGGTCGGCGATGCCACAGATTTTCACTCCCTTGGCAGCGGTGCTTTGTGCCAGGGCGCCGGTGACATGGGCGCGACCGATGGCCCCGGCACCGACCAATCCGATACGAATTTCAGTCATGACCGTCCTCACTATCCGTACGTTTAGAAAAGCCAAAGAATTGCCGGTACAGGTCAAGCTGTTCCGTCAGCATGTGCGTGCCGTGCTGAATCTTTAGTCCGCGCCGCTTGGCCGCTTGCAGGAGGGCGGTTTCGTGCGGACGCATGATGACTTCCGCGACCGCGGCGTCAGGTGAGAGTTGAGCCACATCGAACGGCAGCGGGTCTTCTCGCCGCAGGCCGAGCGGCGTGGCATTCACGGCGATATCGGCCTCAGCGAGCTGCGGTAGATCGGTCACGTTCACCACGCCGGGCCACCGAGGGGCGAGCCTGTCAGCCAGCCGATCGGCCGTTTCCCGCACCACGTCCGTCAGCAGCAGCCGTGCAGTACCCACCTTCGCGAGCGCAGCGGCAATCGCAGATCCTGCGCCGCCGGCGCCCACTAGGGCGACAGTCTTGCCCTGTGGATCGAGTCCAGAACGGATCAGGCCGGCGACGAAGCCGAGGCCGTCGAAATTCTCACCGCGCCAGCGGCCGTCGGTGTCGCGCTTGAGCACGTTCGCGGCACCCGAGAGCTCGACCATGGAGCTGATACGGTCGAGGTGGGCGCACACTGTGAATTTGTGTGGAATGGTGATCAGCATGCCATCGAGATTGCCGATGGCCTTCAGTCCTTCGAACACCTTCGCGAAATCCTGTGGTCGCGCCAACACGGGCACCATGACCGCGTCAATTGCGCTTTCGCTGAACAGTTGGTTCAGCATTGTCGGAGCTTGCACCTGCGCCACCGGATCGCCGACTACTGCGTAGAGTCGCGTGGTACCACGCGGTGAGAGGATCACCGGCGACATAACACCCGTCCGGCTCGGTCAGCTGTCGTGTCGTGCGACGGGGCCTTCTCCAGCGCATCGAGAGCCTTTCGAAGATAACACAGGCTTTGATTGATCGCGGCCTCTTCGCCGTCGTATGCGGGATGCAGATAGTCGATTTCGAGTGCGAGGAGCCCCGTGTAGTTCGCGCGGCGCAGCAGCATCAACGCGGTCGGAATGTCGATCAGCCCATCGCCCAGTGGCACGCTCGGCCAGAAGCCGAAGTCACGGGGGCTGCCGCGAAAAGCTGAGATGTCCTTGAGGTGGACTGCTTTGGTATAAGGTGCGAGTTTTTCAATCACGACCGTTGCGTCCTCGAACATACGTAGGTTGTTTGCGGTATCGAGGCAGACGCCAAGTGCCGGGTGGTCTAGTGCGGTCAGCAATTCGAGCAGTTCGTCCGCGAGGAGATCGATGTGGTTCTCGATCGCGAGTACTATATCCTTGGCGGCCGCAAAATCGGCGGCCTGCCTCAGCAGGGGCACGAGCAGAGATTTGTGCTCCGCCCATGACAGCGTGCGGGTGCGGCGGCCGCCGGCGCAGATTCGCATCACCTTGGCTCCGAGCGCCCTCGCAATCTCGATATGGCGCCGGAGATCGTCGAGTGCATGCGGTGCGATGCCCGACTCAAGGCCACGCGGGTGACCCCAGGCCCAAACGCGCTCAAGCGCAGCCCGATCGAGCGCGCGGCGCAATGTCGCCAAGCGTTCAGGGCTTAAGTCATCGAGCATGAAGGATTCAATCGATATGCCTTCGACCCTATGCGCGCACGCGCGGGCGATGAAGTCGTCGAGCGTCATCCGTCGGCCGGGATCAGTCTCGAGTTGCGGATAGACTTCGCCGAAGAAGCGGTGATAGCAATAGGAGTCGATCGCGAGTTTCATGATGCCCTTTTCGTCGTAATGGCGAACGCGGTGTCGTGGCGCAGGCGCTTAGGTCCCAGTAATCGGAATTTTCGATACATCGATGCTTCCCTCTGTTTTCCGCGATGGGCTGGCATTGGGCCGTGCCGCAGTCAGCGCGCCTCGCGTCGTGATGATTTCACTATCGCGCATCGCGAGGCGCTATTTGGATCGCGTCCTAGTGAGCCACCGCTTCGACGGCAGTTGCGGGGCCCGGGCGCGCGCGGCCCTTGAGAAACGCGGCGATCATCCCGATTGCAATTGGTACGGTGAGAAAGATGAAGACCTGGCCGAATGTTCCTTGTGCGCCAAGGATCACCGCTCCGACCGAAGCGCCGGAGATCGCACCAAAGCGTCCGATGCCGGTCATCCAGCTTGTACCGGTCGCACGCATCTCGGTGGGGTAGAAGCTTGCTGCGAGCGCGGTCCAGCCGGTATTCGACGAGTTAATACAGTACCCGATCGCGAAAATCAGCACCATCAATACGGGTTCGCTGTGCGTCTGCGAGCCAATCAGCAACGCAATCACGCCCGCCGCGAATAATGTGCCTATCAGCACCTTGTGGGGATTCCAACGGTCCATCTCCCAGCCGATCGCGATGTTACCGAGTGTGCCGCCGACCTGGCCCATGGCGCCGATCAGTGCCGCCTCCTGTAGCGTAAAGCCGGCGTCCTTGATCATGATCGGTAGCCAACTGTTGAGCAGGTAGACCGTAAGCAGGTTCATGAACAGGCCGACCCACAGCGTCAGCGTCGGCAACAGGAAGCCCGAAGAGAGGATTAACTTGATCGCGCCTTTGCCTGCATGAGCCTCCTCGTGGATAACGAATTCGGTCGACAGGTCGGCGGTGCCGGGCTCGATGCGATTGACGATCGCCACTAGTGCCGACCGGTGCTTGTGCTTCAACGCGAGGAATCGTGCCGATTCCGGCATCAGGGGAATGAACGCCACCGCGAACAAAATCGGCACCACGCCCCCCACAATGAGGATCGAGGACCAGCCAAATGATTGGATCAGCCCTGCGCTGAGAAAGCCTCCAGCAGCTGCGCCGAGGGTGAAGCCGCAATAGACGACGGTCACGAACAGCGCTCTACGGCGCTTCGGCGCGTATTCTGCAACCAGTGTCGCGGCGTTCGGTTGAGAGGCGCCGAGCCCAAGCCCGGTGAGAAACCGGAAAATCGTCAGCGTCGTGAGGTCCGGTGAGTACGCGGAGGCAAAGCTCATCAAGCCAAAAAAGAGGATGGCGCTGATGATCACGACCTTGCGACCAAAGCGGTCGGCTAGCGGCCCCCCCGCGAGCGCGCCGATGGCAAGGCCGAACAGACCCGCGCTGAGTACCGGCCCGAGCGCCTCGCGCGCGATGTGCCAATCGGAAACAATCGAAGGCGCGATGAAGCCCATCGCCACGACGTCGAAGCCATCGAGGATTAACACGATCAGGCAGATAATCAGCACTTTCCACTGAAAGAAGCCAACCGGTCGATTGTCAAAGAAGGATTGGATATCGAGCCGCTGTGCGGTGGGCATGGGTGTTTCCTCTCGGTTTGTTGGAGCGGCTCTTATTCACCAGCGCTAGCCCAAGGTTGAATGGTAGCGAGATACCGGTGACGCCTCTTTGCGGGTGGGCGCTAGGCCAATAACGATCGCGCATAGCACATCTGGAATGCATTTCCAAATGGAAAACTATTCCAGGCCGGCCTCATGTCGGATTTGGAATTGATTCGCAGGTAAAGTATGCTTGCGATCCAACCAGACGATTTGCCCAATGACCCCCGTTCGCGACCGCGCTCTCGCAATCCTTGAATTGTTGGCGCAATCCAGGCTCGATCTGCCGTTGCTGGAAATCTCCGACCGGCTCGACATTCCCCGTGGCGCCACCCATCGGGTGTTGGCGGATCTAAAGGAGGCCGGCTACGTGCGACAGGACCGGGATGGCGGGCCGTACCGGCTCACGGCGAAGATCGCGGCTC
Organism: Bradyrhizobium sp. 18BD; assembly: GCF_054185225.1. Taxonomy (NCBI): domain Bacteria; kingdom Pseudomonadati; phylum Pseudomonadota; class Alphaproteobacteria; order Hyphomicrobiales; family Nitrobacteraceae; genus Bradyrhizobium; species Bradyrhizobium sp. 18BD. The sequence continues at coordinate 356,597 of NZ_JAVAYL010000004.1, forward strand.
TGGGCCTCGCCTACCTCGCCAAGAATGGCATTACTGACATCGCGCAGCCGATTCTCGATGCGCTCGCGCATCGAACCGGCGAGCTCGTTCGCCTTGCAGTGATTGACGACAACCGGCTTACCTGGGTGGCGAAGGCCCAGGGTGCGCATAGCGGCCTGCGCTACGATCCCGATGATGGTGCCGAGGTCTATCTCGCCGCTGCCGCCAACGGTCACGCTTGGCTGGCCTGCCTCAGCGATGAGCAGGCACTCGAGCTAGTCGCCAGACAGGGCTTTGTTCGCGACGGTTTCGGGCCAGGTGCTCCGCAGACGATTCAGGATCTCATGCATCGGGTACACCGCGCGCGAGAACTTGGCTACGCGACCGTATTCGACGCATACGAAGCCGGTACCTCGGCGATTGCAGCCGCGATCTGTTCACCGCACACGCACTTGCCGATCGGTACGGTCAGCATCGCCGGCCCCAGCGTGCGTATGACCAAGCTACGCCTCGAAGAATTCGCGCCGGTTTTGCGCGCTGCGGCCTCTGAACTTGCGCTCTCATCCAGCGGTTCGCCGATGTTCACTACGCGGCCCAAGAAGTTGCTCGTGCACACCGCTTGAGCGACTGCCAAGTCTTCGCCGTTACACGTTTGCACTCAAGTGAACTATCCTCCGCCAGTGATGGACAAAATCCGCATGTCGCAAGTTGATGCGGCTGAAGTATAAAGAAAGTCAATGACTTAGAAGATGCTCACTGCGTTCGCGACGCAGGTGCCGTAGTTGGTCAGATCGCAACTTGAAGCGAATGTCGGTATCGGTGGTTGCGCCTCCGCGATTTGAACCTGAAAACCAGCTGGGCAGGTTCTGAGGTTGCGGCATTGCCAAGCGAAACGCACTCAATTCCACGACAGATTGCTTTGTTTGGCACTTTGACAAGCATGGAGGGCGTTCGGCCTTAGCAACAATCGGGAATTTCGCTGATTAATGTCCGTGTTGGCGAGATCGATGGGTCTGCACTTCTTTCTGTCAACTTGTGCGCCGCAGAAGGCCAGTTTTTCAGCGATCCCGCTCGGTCAGATACGATGATCTGGCTTAAGGTGGCCCATGCCCGATCCTGATAGTCTGCGTAACCGAATGGTCGAGGTTCAGCTCGCGGCCCGAAGGATTCGCGATGCGCGCGTCCTCGACGCAATGCGGAAGGTGCCCCGTGAGCAGTTCGTCCAAAGCGGAGCCGAGGAGTTCGCCTACGAAGATTGCGCACTACCGATTGCCAACGGTCAGACCATCTCACAGCCCTACATTGTTGCCTTGATGACCGAGGCTGCCGAACTGAGAGCCACGGACACCGTCCTCGAAGTCGGGACGGGGTCTGGCTATGCCGCGGCCGTTGCGTCGCTGCTCGTGCGGGCTGTGCACACAATCGAGCGGCACACCGGTCTCGCCGAGACGGCCAGGAAACGCCTTGCTGTGCTGGGGTACAAGAACGTCACCGTGCATGTTGGAGATGGCACGCAAGGCTTGCCGGAGGAGGGACCCTTCGATGCCATTCTGGTTGCTGCCGGCGGACCATTCGTCCCCGAAACTCTCAAGCGACAGCTTGCGCCCGGAGGCCGTCTCATTATCCCCATTGGTGATGAAGCCGAACAGACGTTGCTCCGCGTGACGCGCCGATCGGAACATGAATTCGACGAGGAGAGTCTCGGGGCCGTGCGCTTCGTGCCGTTGATCGGGGAGCAGGGCTGGGCGGAAGACGGGACACGATCGGCCAGCAACCACATTCCGGGCAGCGCACGATCCCGATCGATCAGCGAGATGATCCGAATGGCCGCCGAACCATTACCGGCCCTGGACGACCCTGCGTTTGGCGAAATTTTCGATCGGTTCGGTCAGGCGCGCGTCGTCCTCCTCGGCGAAGCGAGTCATGGTACTTCGGAGTTCTACCGAGCGCGGGCTGCGATTACTCGCCGCCTTATCGAGGAATACGGATTCTCGATCGTCGCGGTCGAGGCGGACTGGCCGGACGCTGCGGCAATAGACGCTTACGTGAGGCACCGTCAGCGCGAGAGTAGGGAGAAGCCATTCCAACGCTTTCCCACCTGGATGTGGCGAAACACCGCGGTTCGGGATTTCGTGGACTGGATGCGGCGGCATAATCAGAATCGTGCGGCCGAAGAGCGTGCCGGCTTCTTCGGGCTCGATATCTATAACATGCGCGGTTCGATTGCCGCGGTATTGTCATATCTGGAAAAAGTCGATCCGAACGCGGCCGCTATCGCTCGCGAACGCTACGGATGTCTAACTCCTTGGCAGCGCGACCCGGCGACTTATGGCAGAGCAGTGCTTACCGACAGCTATCGCAAATGCGAGAGCGAAGTGGTTCGGCAGTGCCGCGATATCCTTGAGCGGCAGCTCGACTACGCGACAAATGATCCGGATAGCTACTTGGATGCCGCCCAGAACGCTCGCCTGATCGCCTCAGCAGAGCGATACTACCGCATCATGTACTACGGCGGCGCCGAATCTTGGAATCTGCGTGACACCCATATGTTCGAAACGCTCAATCACATCATCGATGCTCAAGGTTTCGACGCCAAGGCCGTGGTTTGGGCGCACAACTCGCATATTGGCGATGCCCGGTTCACCGAAATGGGGGCCGTGCGGGGCGAGTTGAACATCGGCCAGCTCTGCCGCCAGCAGTTCGGGCAAGCGGCCCGATTGATCGGCTTTGGTACGCATACCGGTACCGTGGCGGCCGCCTCGGATTGGGACGGCGACATGCAGGTGATGTCTGTTCGTCCATCGCGCGCAGACAGCTATGAACGCGCCTTTCACGACGCGGGCGTGTCACCGTCTTTGATTGCGTTCGATCGGGACGAAGCGCTACGACGCCGCTTGCTCGAGCCGCGTCTTGAGCGCTTCATCGGCGTCATTTACCGGCCTGAGACGGAGCTGCAAAGCCACTATGCGGAAGCGTCTCTGCCGCAGCAATTCGATGCTTTTGTATGGTTCGACGAAACGCATGCGGTAAGCCCGTTGGAGGCGGGGCATTCAAAAGGCGGCGTTCCTGATACATATCCTTTTGGTCTGTAAACATCATCGACCTCAGGAGTGTAGGGGCAAATGTGGTTTTTCCGTCCACGGCGCGGCCGTGACCTGCGAAGCGGATTCAAGATCGCTGTTTTGCCGGGCTCGGCACCAGACTCGCGGCCCCCGATCTGAGCAGTTGCCAACTGTCGAGCAGTACGGTCCATTGATCGAGGATGAGCAGAATGCATCGGGCGAGCTCATTGTTCCGGTCGCGGTGGTGAACCAGATAGAGCTATCGATCAACGTATTCACGCGCTACTTCTCGATCGGATATTCCCAGACTTTGCCGCTGGGAGCGTTCTGCTCAAGCCATTTCTCTGCAGACTGCTTTGACGCGAACAGCTTGGCCCAGGAGGAGTCGCCAATTGCCCTGGAGCTCTCATCGGCGATGTAGATCCAAATGGACGTTTGCCGCTGCCCGCCTTCGATCTCGTACTCCCACGCAACGCCCTCAGGATCGTGCTGGTCGAACCATCTATCGGCGGCGTCCTCGGACGCGAACACCTTCACCCATTCCGGGTCGCCGACCTTCCGCTGCATTCCTCGGTCGTAGTCATTGAGATAGAGCCATACAGTCCTTTCGTTCCGGCGCAGTTCGGCGTGCTGCGCAACGGCGGCGTTGACCTTCTGCCGGTCGGCGCGGTCTTCCTTGGGTAAAGACATCAGGCTGGCATAGATCTCGGACGAAAGGCCCGATCTTTCACCGGGCGGCTTTTTTGCCCATTCCATCCAACGGTCGAACGCGTCCGTCATGTGGATCTCCTCTTCGCCCGGAACGGACTGTCGATCGTGAACGCGTCGGGCCTGATCCCTTTCTCGATAAGCGTCCAGGTTACGGGTGCAGCAATCGGAAATCCTTCGCGCGCCCGCGGCGAATAGGTGCCGATCGCGGTGGTGCCGCGTCCGTTGCGGAGATAATCGAGGAAGATCCGGCCACTGCGCTTTGCCTGCGCCGAAAGGATGTAGCAGCGTGGATCGCGTGCCGCGAACTCGGAGCAAAGCCCTCGCGCGATCCGATGCGCCTGATCGTGCAGCATCGGCTCCTCAAGCGGCGCCATCAGATGAACTCCTTTGCCACCGGTCAGCTTGGGCCAGGTGTCGAGCCCTTCGCGTTTCATGAGCGTGCGTAGCTCAAGCGCAGCTTCAGCCACGGCCTTCCATTCAACGCCCTCGCCGGGATCTAGGTCGATGACGATGCGATCTGCGTGCTCGAAGTCCTCCACGGTTGAATTCCACGGGTGCAGCTCGACGGCTCCGATCTGAACCAGCCCTAGAAAGCCATCTAGGCTGTCGACCCAAAGGCGCGTCCCTTGTCCGCCCTCGCGCTTCTGGATGTGGAGGTGGTGCACGGCTTCCGGGATGTCCTTCGGAAGCGGACCTTTGTGGTAGAACGTGGTGCCGTGCACGTGCCGCACCAGCTTGAGAGGGCGATGGCCGAGATGAGGTAGCGCCCTCTTCCATACCCGCGTCCAGTAGTCCGCCAGTTCTTCCTTCGACGGGACGACCGCGTCGGGCAGAAGCTGGAGGATGTTTTCTTTGGGCACGCCGAGCTTCGGCCGCGCCGCCGAGGAGGGCACCAGCCGGGGGGCTTTCACCTTCCGCAGCGCCAGATCGTCCCGAAGCCCTTTGAAGACTGCTTCGCGGAGCAGGCCGTCGTCTGTCAGTGCGCCATACTCCACCTCGATATCCACCGTCGGTTCAACCCAGGTCGCCTTCGGCTTCTTGATCCGGACATCGAGCGGCGATGTCCGCCGGATTAGCGGATCCAGCCGCTCGCGAAGTTCGCGCGCGCTCGTCTCCGTGTATCCGGTCCGGACCTTGCCGGCGTAGACGAGCCTGCCGTTCTCCAGGCGCCCGACGTAGAGGGAGGCTATCTTGCGCGGGTGAGCGCCCAATTTTTCGACGAAGGCGACGATCGGAAAGGTCTCGCTCTTCTTGCACTTCAGCTTGATCCAGATCTCCTGCCGGCCTGAGCGGTACGGACGGCCAAGACGTTTCGCGACGGGTCCTTCCAGGCCGAGCTTGCAGCCCTTGGCGAAGATCTCCTCTCCATCGGCCTCGAGAGACTCGACGTAGATGAAGGTCTGCGGAGGGTCCCTCAGGAGCTCCTGCAATAGGCGCTTGCGATCCTCATATGCCGCGTCGCGCAGATCGTAGCCGTCGAGGTACAGGAGATCGAACGCGTGGTAGCGCACACGTTCGCTGCGCTTGCGACCGAGCTCGCGTCGAAGCTGCTGGAAGTCTGGAAGGCCGCCGCTGCCGTATGCGACGGCCTCGCCGTCGATGATCGCGCTCTTTGCGTTCAGCTTATGAGCCGCGGCTGCAATCGAGGAAAACTGCTCAGTCCAGTCGAGCCCCGTGCGCGAATAGACTGTGACGTCGCCAGCATGGAGATGGAGTTGAGCGCGATATCCGTCGGCCTTGATTTCGTAGACCCAGCCCTCACCGCGGGGCGGATTCTCACGCAGCGTGGGATCGCACGGCTCGATGTAACCTGGAATAGCGGCCTTGCGGGCACCGGCGACCCACGAGACTCCCGAACGAGATTGACGCAACGCCACGGCACACATGCGGACTCAACGCCGCCGAACTGATTCGTTCCCTGGGAGCTCTGTGATCGTTTCGGCAGAAGGGCGCCGCAGGATGGCTGCTCGCGGACCGGAGCCAGTTGGGTCTTGGCGCGCTAGCCTCGGTTGCGAAGCCCGGGAAGAGCACATGCCGCCATCGATGAACAAAGTCGCGCCCGTGACGTAGTCGGCGGCATCCGAAACCGGCCAGGTCACTCACTGCCTGGGCAATATCGTCGGGCTCGGCTACGCGCCTATGGTGCGCAGGCCGTTTCTGCCGCTACGCCGCCCGCGACAAAGTTCGCCGTTTCCGCTTCAGGTGACGGGTAATCTCGGCGAGCGTCATCGCGTTCAGGACTCGATCTGCGGGCACGCCGCCTTTGCGTGCCATCTCGACGCCCCAGCGCATGTAGTCGAGCTCGCGGATCGAGTGCGCGTCCGGATTGATGCTCATCATGCAGCCGAACTCAAGCACCGCCTCGTGCCATCGCCAGTCCAGGTCGAGACGCCAGGGATGGGCGTTGATCTCGACGGCGACATCGTGTTTGGCGCAGGCGCGCAGCACCTTTTCGACGTCGATTTCGTACCCTGGCCGGCGCTGAAGCTGGCGGCCGGTCATATGGCCTATGACGGTGGTATAGGGATTGCCGATGGCGCGCAGCAGGCGTTCGGTCTGCGCCTTTCTGTCCAGCTTGAATCGCCCATGGATGCTGGCGACGACGAAATCGAAGCTCTCGAGCACATCGTTCGGATAGTCCAGCGACCCGTCGGCCAGGATGTCGGATTCGATCCCCTTCAGGATCCGGAAATCCTTGCCGAACATCCTATTGAGCCGGTCGGCTTCCCGATGCTGCTCCTTGATCTCTTCCAGTGAGAGGCCTCCGGCGTAATGCGCTGACTTCGAGTGATCGGCGACGCCGAAATATTCGAAGCCTCGCTTCAGCGTGGCTTTCGCCATCGTCTCGAGGGTCTCGGTCCCGTCGGAGGCGTCCGTGTGGCAGTGCAGGATCCCGCGCAGATCCCGATCGGTTACGAGCTTCGGCAGCTCTCCTTTCAAAGCACGCTCGATCTCCCCGTGTCCCTCGCGCAGTTCGGGCTCGATGAAGGGAAGCCCGAGCGCCCGGTAAATGTCTTCTTCGGTGCCGGCGACCACGCCGCGTCCCTTGTGCAGCCCGTCCTCTTCGAGGCGCATTCCCTTCTTTTCGGCAAGCAGGCGAAGCTGCTCCAGGTGGGCCGGCGAGCCTGTGGCGTGCAGCAGGGCCGCCCCAAAGTGCTTGCGATCGGCGAGCTGGACCTGCAGCCCTCCGCAGTCGATCACGCCCGGCTCGCTGCCGCTGCTCGGTGCCTCCGCGACAATGGCGAGATCTCCGACCAGCTCGCAGCCGCGCCTGAAGTCGCCGGCAATGGTAAGCCTCTTGAGCTCGGGACGGGATTTGCGGAGGGACTCCTGCGCATGTTCGAGCAGTGCGGCGGCGCGGTGCAGGTGCAGCCGACCTTGGCCGCTCTTGGCAATCGAGAGGTTCTGCAGGATCTTGGTCTGCAATGCCGCCCCGAGCCCTTTGGTTTTCCTGATCCGGTCCTCCTTCGCGGCCTGCTCCAACTCAGCAAGCGAGGTGACACCCAGCTCCCTATAGAGGCGCAGCACTTTTTCGGGTCGAAGACCGGGCACGTTCAAGAGCTCCAGGACACTAGCAGGGAGCTCCTGCCGGAGCTTCTCGAGGCTCGGATGCGTGCCGGTGCGGTGTAGTTTGGTGATGATGTCGGCGATCGCGTCGCCGACCCCAGGTATCTCGGTCAACCTGTCCTCTTCGATGAGCCGCTCGATAGGGACGGCGAGCGCAGTCAGGCTGTCGGCTGCGCGGGAATAGGCTTTCGCGCGGTACGGGTTGCCGCCGCGCAGCGCGCTCCGCTGCGCGTACTCTCGCAGCAGCCTGGCGATCTCATGCGTACCAGCCTTGGGCACCGTGCCTCCGAAGCGTAGTGCGATTTCAACGGCTCGCTACGACGCAGGGTTCCGGGATGCCGAGGGCTGCTTCGTCGCGCGCGTCGAGTCCGGCGCGAGTGCAGGGAACGGCTGGGTCGTCGGTTCGTTGGCGGGCCATGGGGCGCAAGTTCAGGAGCCTTCGCGATGCTCGAAACGAATGATCTGCTGGTGAACTCCCCGAAATGCGGTGCCTGGCCGATGGCTGTGGGCTCGCACAAGGATATGCTTGCGCAGCCCGAGATCACCTTCAGATGCTCCAGGTGCGGCAGCGAGGAAACCGCGGCGGCTTCGCCGTGCCGCCGCCTCGCCGATCTCCGCGCACATCGATCTGAAAGCTGCCTGAGCAGCTCGGTCCAGGATCGGTCGTTCGGAACGTGTGTTCTTGCAGGGACTTGATCACCGACAATTGGAGAGTGGAGGACGAGCATGAAACCGATCCTGACCGCCAGCCTGCTCGCGCTCGCCTCGATTTCGCCGGCGGAAGCGAAGGGCTGCATCAAGGGCGCAATCGTCGGGGGCGTGGCTGGCCATATGGCCGGACATGGCAAACTTGGCGCTGCGGCAGGATGCGTGATTGGGCATCACGAGGCCAACAAGAAGAATCCGAACAATTCGAATGCCCAAGCGCCGTCGGGCCAGAAGTGATCTTACAGGCCGACTGGACGTCCGGCACGCGCCGCATGTCCTCACGCCTGGCGCCGCTGCTGTCCTCTCCCGCCATCGGGGAGGGCAATTGGGTCCGGGCTCACTAGGTGATGGCTTTCGCCAAGGAAAGCCGTCGGCGGCTTCTTCTCGAGCAGCGCTCTGGAATAAGCAAGTAACTCGCGAGAACGCGCGATAATCTCGGCCGCATAGGGAGCCATCCGTCTCCGCCGTTCGATATGCTCAGCGATTTCCGATGAATGTGACATCGGCAACTCCCTTCCTGTGCAGGCGGGAGCGCGCTCGGTCTCTCAGCCACCGACGCCTACGGGCAGAGCCTCGGCCGATGATGCCAAGACAACTACCACAGGTCGCCTTTGTTCAACATTGAACTTTTGATCGGATCTCGGGTTGCCCGCTAGTACCAAATGCCTTGTTCCGGTCGGGGAAGATCGGGACGCCAAGAGATTCTGTAGACCCGGCTCAAAAACAAAAAGTACCGACGCTCCCGCTGTCTCGCTCCGAGCGCATCCGTTGCGCGGGGAGCCTAGCGCGGAGGCTGCAGTTCGCCCGATGCCATCCACCTGTCCATCTGAAAGGCTAGTTCGAGCTCGCGCAGTTTTCGCTGTATCAGTTCGCGTTGTCCTTCCTGGGTCGCATTGTTGAGTTGTTCTTCGAGGCGGGCTTTTTCAGCGGACAGCCGCTGGTCGAACGTATGGGGACTGGAGCGCTTTCGATGCACGGCTCTCTCCTATGCTGGTCAGGCGGGAGAACTGCGTTGTCTCTCAGTAACCGGCGCCCGTAGTCGTCCGGCCGGTGATCTCAGATAACGAACAAGGCAGGTAAGTAGTTCGAGCCTTTCCGGCTGATGGAGACCTCGACTGCCAGCGCAATTGCTGTTGCGGTGCAGCTATTCCTTGCCGGGGTGGCGTCGCTGGCCAGCTATCGTGCGCCGCGTCAGAGACCTGATTCAGACCTAGATTCCTTGAGCAGCTCAGCGCGGCACTGAGGCGGGCAGGGAGGCCGCCGCCTTTGGCTATCCTCGCGAGCGCTAGTTCTGGAATAGCGGGTCATGAGACCTTTGGCTATCCGCGACAGGCGCCGTAGTTCAACGGCGGGCGGCGGTCCCTCCAGGTCAATAGGGTGGGACGATGATCGTTCCTCCGAGCTCGGTGTCGGCAGGCGCGCCGTCCATTGGGTGCGGCTGATCCCAGACGCCGGCGCGAACAGCATTGTTCGGCCAGGAACGGAGCCTTTGTCGACAGGTTGATTGCGAAAGACAACATGCAGGAGGCCAACATGGCCATGGAAGATCGCGAGACCTCGAGTCTCATCGGAAGCGACAAGGTCGAAGGCACGAACGTGTACGGGCCCGACGGGCAGAAGATCGGCTACATCGAGCGCGTCATGATCGACAAGGTCAGCGGCAAGGTATCCTACGCGGTGCTCAGCTTCGGTGGCCTGCTCGGCATCGGGGACGATCACTACCCGCTGCCTTGGCAGACCCTGAAATACGACACCAACCTTGGCGGATACGTCACCGGCGTCACTCAGGATCAGCTCACAGGCGCTCCCAAATATGACGACGAGAGCAGTTGGAGCTGGGACGCCCGAACGAGGCGTTCGGTCGACGACTACTATGGAGTGCCGGTCGCCTAGTAAACGCGCCGGCGACCTCCGTAGGTTGGCGCAAGCTCTCCGCTCGTCCTGTTGAGCGTCTCCGTCAGGGCGCGTCTGATCACAGTCGAAGGAGGACTACATGCGCCATCAACAAAGCGAGCAGCGCCCGCGCCGGTTGTTCGCGTCCATCGCCAACAAGGCCTCGCAGGCGGCCGGCCGTGCATCGACGTTCGTGCTGGCCTGTGCGGTGATCGTGATCTGGGCGGTGACGGGCCCCCTGTTTCGATACTCCGATACGTGGCAGCTCGTCATCAACACGGGCACGACCATCGTGACCTTTCTGATGGTCTTCCTGATACAAAACTCACAGAACCGGGACAGCGCTGCGATCCAGGTCAAATTGGACGAGCTCATCCGAACCGGCAGCGTCCAGAATTCCTTCGTCGGCATCGAGCACCTCTCGGCTGACGAATTGGAAGAGTTGCGCACTCGCTGTGAGGAGCGAGCCAAGGCGGTCGCGGCGGCGAGAAGAGGCGGCCGTGCGCGCAGATTCCGAGACGAGGGTGAGGGCTAGATATTTCGGCAATCGCTGAAGGACCTCACCGTGCTGAAAGGAACGCCCGAGGCAACGCGACGTTCGACTGCAAGGTAGCCGCAACTCGCGCTTCCGAATTCCTTCAGAGGAGGATTCACCATGAGGTCCATTGCGAGCGCGTTGGTCTTTGCTCTTGCACTTTCAGCCCCTGTCGCACTTGCCCAGACGACGAAGCCCGACGTCTCCGGCGCTCCGAGCGCGCAGAACTCGGGTGCCGGGATAGCCGGCCAGCCCGGCAACAAGAACGGTCCAGCCGCCAAGCCGGGGGAGACCGTAGGCGCCAGCTCGAGCTCAAACCAGCAGAATCCGACCGTCCAGCAGCAGGACACGTCCAACATCAAAGGTCTGCCTGGAAACAAGAGCGGTCCGCCGGCCAAGGAGCCTGATCGTAAGTGACGCGGTAGCTCGGGCTTGATGCCGTCTTTCTAGCTTGGCAGCATCCCCTTTCCCCCGCTCAGCTCCTGCACCGTCCGGACGATCTCGTGCGGATGGAAGGGCTTTTTCACGATGCGGCTGCCCGGCACCGGATGTGGTGTAGTGGGCGAGTAGCCCGTGATGTAGATGACCGGTAGTTCCGGATGGCTTTCGCGGCAGTGCTCCGCGATCTGCCAGCCGTCGAGCTTTCCGGGAAGCCGGACGTCGGTGACCAGCACGTCCGCGACGTGGCGCTTGCACCAGTCCAGCGCCTCCTCTCCGGTGCTTGCGTGGATCACGTGATAGCCTGCATCGCGCAGCGCTTCGACGACGAATTCTCGGATCAGGGGATCGTCCTCGACGAGAAGTACGCTCACTGGCGGCTCGCTTGGGATAAGTTCGCGACGCATGTCGAACGGCACAATCGCGTTGTCGTTCCTGAGATTGAGCGCGCCAGTTGACTGGAGGATTCAAGCGGTCTCATGCCAAGAAGACTAAAGACCTATCAAACCTCGCTTGGATTCTACGATCTTGCGGTCGCCGCGCCATTAATGAAGGCGGCGCTCGAGACCTGGGGCGCTGGGAGCAATCTGTTCCATCAGGGTGTCGCGAAAGAGACGGAGGACGCCGACGTGGTCGACGCGGCGATGACAAAGCCCGGCGTCGTGCTCAAGCGTCCTGCTGGATCGAACGGCCGCTTCGCCGAGCATTCCGAGTTGCCGCCGAACTTGGCCGCGGCAAAGGCGCCGGCAGCCGCGAGCGAAGGCGGGCTAAGCCGAAGAAGCGAGCGTCTCCCAAAATCAGCGACAAGGAAGCCCGCAAGGCGGCACAGGAGTTCGAGAAGGAGCAGAGGCGGCGAGAAGAGCCGAGCGGCGCCGGGAAGACGCGGCCTGGGCCAAGGAGCGCAAGAAGCGGGAGAGGGCGGTCGGCAAGGCGCAGGCAGCGATGGACGAAGCCCGGCGGCAGCACGAGAAGAAGGCGAGCGCCATCGAAGCAGAGCGCGGGCATTGGATGAGCGCGCCGAGGCCGAAGAGAGCCGCTGGGAGAAGCAGAGAGCAACCTGGAGTCGGCTCTGCGCCGCGCACGCGACTAACGGTTGGGGCAGCGGGAGAAGTTCACTCGGGTCCCTTGCCGCCGCACTTCGTGCAATGGCCCTGAAAGATGCTTCCGTCCGGTTCCGTCACGTGCGCCGGCTGGTGCCCGGTGCTACCGCAGGCGTCGCACTTGACCTCGGCAGGCCCGCGCTTCCTCATGCTTCGCCGGGACCTGAGAAGAGCGTCGAGGGCGGGCTGGTCCGTGGTGGTGGCAGCGGCCGGGAACTGCCGGCGGGTTTGCTCTTGGCGTCGTACCTTTTGGCCAAGTCGAGCAGCCTTCTGCGTGTGAACGGATCTGCCTTGTCCGCCAAGTCGCGCGCTTGCTGCGCGAAGCCGCTGTAGAACTCTTCCATGACGCCACCCCACAATATCACCGAATGCCTATCTTCGATGGTCGGCGAGGTTCACGTCAAGACATCGCTTGTGCCCGCCCGCCAAAAGCCGTTAGGCTGTTCCCCGGCGGGGGAGTCCGATGTCGCTGCTGCACCCTATCCGGAAGCCGTGCCCGCACTGCGGGCGGCCGATGAAGCTCGTCCGCGACGAAGCGGCGAGAAGCAGGGAACGCTATGTCTGCCCCGAGTGCGACGACGATCCGCTGCACGATCCCGCCGCCCGGAAGTGGGTGGACGGCCCGCTGCGGCGGCCGGCAAAATAGCGGTCAAGGACGAGATCAGCGTGGGCTTGTCCGGGCCTCGGAAAGCCGGGAGTGGCAAGTTCATCGTCGGCGCACCAACTGGTTTGTAGTTGCCAAGACCTGGGGAGATGCGCTGTCGACGGTCGCAAAACTGCTGCGCAGAAGGAGCGGCTCCTGAAGCGGCTCGAGGGATGAGGGTCAGCACCTGCCGCGCGCCGCTGGAAGGCACCGGCGCGCGGCCGCTCCATGGCTTGCTCTCAATTCACCTGAATAGAGCGCGGCTTGGCTTTCTCGGCGAACGGCAGCATGAGCGAGAGCACGCCGTCCTGGAGATCAGCAGCGATCTTGCCTTGGTCGATCTTGTTTGAAAGGCGGAAGCTCCTTGAAAAGTGGCCGACATTGTACTCGGTATAGAGCGGCTGCAGGCCCTGGTACTTGGAGAAGTCAAGTTTCCCGTCGACCTTGAGCACGTCGTCCTCGACCCGGATGTCGACACTGTTCTTTTCGACTCCGGGCATTTCGAGGACTACGTTGAGCCCGTCCTTCGTCTCATAAATGTCAGCATTCGGCACGAATATGCGGGCCGGGACAGTGGTCTCTTCCTTCTTCTCCAGCTCGCGCTTTTGTGCCAGCTGTAGTTCCCGTTTCGAAGCCATGTTGTGCCTCCTAGAACGCCTTGCTGCAGATTTGGGCGAGTGAGGATGGTCATTGGTCATTGCGGTTCAAGCGATCTTGATGGTGCGCGGCTTGTCACTTTCCGCACGCGGAAGGAATAGCGCCAAGATGCCATCCCGATACTCGGCCTTGATTCCATCCGGCTCGATCTGCACCGGGAATGACAGCGTCCGATCGAACTCGCCAGAGACGCGTTCCTGCCGGTGCAGGCTCACTTCCCCGGGGTATTCGACCGTTTTCCTGCCGAAGATGCGTATCGAGTTTTCCTTGGCCTGAATTTGCAGGTCATCCTTCTTAACACCCGCCAGTTCGACGATGGCCAGGATGTCGTCGCCCTGCTGAAAAACGTTGATTGGCGGGAAGGGGCCGCGGCTGGCAGTCAAATCTTGGAGCCAGTCGTTGGCCAGGGTCGCGTCAAGGGAGCGTTGAAGGTTGAGTAGCGTGTCGAACGGATCAGCAAATCCCATGATCATGTTTGAACCCCACGGTATTTGTTGGCGGGGCGAGGAAGGCATCACGGTCGCCCCTCTGTGCTTTGATCTGGGTTGGTCTTTGGCACTTTCAAGAGGCAGGCGCTATCGCTGAACTGCTAGGAGAAAATTTGGTACCAATAGCGGACTTTCGCACTTGCGCCGGCCGTAAGGCCGCTTGCGGCCTCTCGCCCCCGGCAAATCAATCGGGAGGAATGAGATATGACTGCAGACTCATTGGCTCAGGTCAAAATGGGGACGGAAGCCCTCGCTCTCTGCATTGCAGGAGTTCTGTGCGAACGCGATTCGTCGCTTCTGCCCGCATTCCGGGAGCGGGCTGAGCTGCTTCACCACGTTCTTGATGATCGCGGAGACCACGACGCGGCGGCAATGCTTGCCGCGTTCGGAAGAGCGCTGGATGATCCAGCATTCAAGCGGTCATGAGCTCGCGGCCACCAGAAGCCGTGCGTTCGAGGCAGCAACCTTGGCGTTGAAAATAAAGCATTCGACTTCCAGCTGTACTTACGAACCCACTAGCAAATGGGCGTAAGACCACCTGGGAGAAAGAAGGTGCGCGGTGTTCTCTCCCGGACAAGCGCCCTTATCGGCATGCTGTTGCCTCTAAAGGGCCATTTCGCCGGCGCCGGCGGATGCGCCGTGGCCGGCCCCATTATTTTTCTTGGGAGCATCAGCGACCATCGCCTCGGTCGTGATCAACAGACCTGCGATGGATGCGGCGTCCTGCAGTGCCGACCTGACGACCTTGGTCGGATCGATGATCCCTTTCGCGAACAGGTTACCGTACTCTCCGGTCTGCGCATCGAAGCCGAAGGCGTACTCCTTGTTCTCGAGGATTTTGCCGAGCACGAGCGATGCCTCTTCGCCCGCATTCTCCGCAATCTGCCGCGCAGGCCACGTGATTGCCCGCTTCACCGTTTCGACGCCATGCCGCTGATCCTCGTTGGCCGGCTTGAGCTTCGACAGCGCAGAGGTCGCGCGCAGCAGCGCAACCCCGCCGCCGGGGAGGATGCCTTCTTCGACCGCCGCGCGCGTTGCATGCATAGCGTCGTCGACGCGATCCTTACGCTCCTTGACCTCGACTTCGGTCGCGCCGCCCACCCGGATCACAGCGACGCCTCCGGCGAGCTTCGCCAGGCGCTCCTGTAGTTTCTCGCGGTCATAGTCGGAGGTGGTATCTTCAATCTCGATCTTGATCTGCTTGATCCGTGCCTCAATCTCGGATTTCTTGCCGGCGCCACTCACGATGGTCGTGTTGTCCTTCTCGATCATGACCTTCTTGGCACGTCCGAGCATTTGGAGCGTAACCTTCTCAAGCTTGGTGCCTAGGTCTTCGCTGATGAAATTGCCGCCGGTAAGCACCGCCATGTCCTGCAGCATAGCCTTGCGACGGTCACCAAAACCTGGCGCCTTGACTGCAGCAATCTTCAATCCGGCGCGCAGCCTGTTGACGACCAGCGTCGCCAGGGCCTCGCCTTCCACATCTTCGGCGATGATCAGCAGGGGCTTGCTGCTTTGGACCACTGCCTCTAGCAAAGGCAGCATGGGCTGGAGACCCGAGAGCTTCTTATCGTGAATCAGGATGTAAGGCTCCTCGAGCTCGACCCGCATTTTCTCGGTATTGGTCACGAAATACGGAGAGATATAGCCACGATCGAACTGCATCCCCTCGACGACCTCGAGTTCGGTCTCGAGCGATTTGGCTTCTTCGGCGGTGATGACGCCTTCGTTTCCGACCTTTTTCATCGCATCGGCCAAAAAGCGGCCGATCTCCTTGTCGCCATTGGCAGAGATGGTGGCGACCTGGGCGATCTCCTCGTTGGAGGAGATCTTCTTCGAGTTCTTCTTCAACTCCTCAACGACCGCGTCGACGGCAAGATCAATGCCCCGCTTGAGATCCATGGGGTTCATGCCGGCGGCAACGGCCTTTGCTCCTTCGCGCACAATCGCGTGCGCGAGCACGGTGGCGGTCGTCGTGCCGTCGCCCGCCTGGTCCGAAGTCCTTGATGCGACCTCGCGAACCATCTGAGCTCCCATGTTCTCGAACTTGTCTTCGAGCTCAATCTCCTTGGCTACCGTCACCCCGTCCTTGGTGATCCGGGGGGCGCCGAAGCTCTTTTCGAGCACGACGTTGCGGCCCTTCGGCCCTAGTGTCACCTTGACGGCATTGGCGAGAACATCGACGCCGTGGAGCATTTTCTCGCGGGCGTCACTCGAAAATCGAACCTCCTTTGCGCCCATCGTTCCTTCCTCCCGAAGAATCCTATTCTTCACCATGGTCAGGCGGTCTTCCTTGCGCTTGTGCCATCTGTCAGCACGCCCAAGAGATCACTCTCCTTCATGATCAGGTACTCTATCCCATCCAGCTTGATCTCCGTTCCGGTCCATTTGCCGAAGAGAAGCGATCACCGACTTTGATATCGATCAGCGTGAGCTTTCGGACCCCCGGCCGCCCGGACTGGCCGCGACCACTTCGCGCTGTTGCGGTTTTTTTCTCGCGGTGTCGGGAGTGATGATCCCGCCATGCGACTTCTCGTCGGCCTCAACACTTAACTAGCACGCGATCGTGCAGCGGACGCAACCTCCTGACTACTTCTTCCCACCTCCCGGTGCTAGCTGCTGTGGCTGGCGAGGCCCAGCCGCTAAATCAACTGAGTTTGACAGCTGTGATTTTCAAGGGCTGGCCTCCGGCCGCGAGTTGTGCACGCCCTGGACTGGGCGTCGGCGAGATCCGGAGCAGCACCATCGGCAATCCGGGCACGGACCGCGCGCCTGACCCGCTCGAAAGCGCGCTGCTCGATCTGGCGGATGCGCTCCCGCGAGACGCGAAATTGTTGCGCGAGGTCGTCGAGCGTCTTCGGCTCATCGGCGAGATATCGTGCTTCGAGGATTGTGCGTTCCCGTACAGACAGCGCATTGAGTGCCTCTGACAGCGCAGCCTGCCGACGCCGAGACTCGTCAGCATCCGTCAGGGCGCTCTCCGGATCGGGCGAAGGGTCGACGAGTCGGTCCTGCCATTCTTCCGTCGTCTCGTCTTCACTGATCGTCAGGTTGAGCGAAGCATCCCCGCGGATGCGCTGGTTCATCTCGACCACCTCCGGTGGGCTCACCTTGAGCTCTTCGGCGATATAGTTGACCTGGTCAGGGCGGAGTTCGGCTTCGTCACCGGCTGCGATCCTGGTCTTGAGGCGGCCGAGCTTGAAGAACAGTTTTTTCTGGGCAGCCGTGGTGCCCATTTTCACCAATGACCATGACCGCAGGATATATTCCTGGACCGACGCCTTGATCCACCAGACCGCATAAGTGGTCAACCGGAAGCCCAAGGCCGGGTCGAACCGCTTGACCGCCTGCATCAAGCCAAAGTTGGCTTCTGAAAGGAGGTCAGCGATGGGAAGACCGTAGCGGCGATATTGCATGGCGATCTTCGCGGCCAGCCTCAGATGGCTGGTGACCAGACGGTAGGCGGCCTCTCGGTCTCCGTGATCCCGCCACCTCTTGGCACAGGCGGCCTCCTCGGCGGCTGTCAGCAGCGGAAATTTCCGTATTTCGACAAGGTAGCGAGAGAGGCCCCCCTCTGCGGAGACAGACGGCAGGGTTGCGATAGCCGACATGACGATCGCTCCTTTCTTTTCGAATTGCACGCGCGAAGCTTATGAAGAGCTGGCGGTCGTTTTAGCGGCCAGCTTGCTGGCAAAGGATCTGAGCTTGCTGTGCAACTTCGAGAGCGACTTCGTCAAATCGGCTTTCGCTTGCGCGAAATAACGGCCCGTATCAGCACCACGGACTGTGCGGACCAAACGGATGAGGACCAGGTTGGATCGCCGGAAAAGGGTCGCAATGTGTCCCATATCCATATCCTCCAAGAGCAAGATGGGTACGAGCTTGCCGCCCCTGCGTAGCTGGACCCTTGCAGGCGTCCGCAGGCAGGTGAGGCGTCCAGAGAACGCAAACCGTCGAAAATTGTTCCTGGCCAGCCGTAACGGCCGCGCAAATTGCCGCCCTCGTTCAGTATCGCAGGAGGGCGCGCAATGGCCCCATCCCGGCAAATGCCGATCGACGCGCGGGATCGCGAATGAATGCGATCTCTCCCTTCCGATCGAGCGCCTGCTGAAGCGCTGATTCCACGAGATCGTCGATCGTTTCCAGGTCGGTGCTTCGGCAGATCGGGCAAGTCGTGAGCTGTTTTGCTTCGAACAAGCGTTGGCATTGCCGGCAGTGGCTGCCGGGCGTGGCGTAACTGTCGTCGGCAACCAAGGTGAGGACGCGCCCCTCATGTAGGCAGTCCAGCGTCTCCTGCGTTCCGGTCGAAACCGCCGCGGGATCCGCCTCCCGCAGCCGCCGAAGCAGTTGCTCCTGCCGCACGATGCGCATCAGCACCCGAAACTGCAGCCCGAGGAGCCATGCGCGAATTCCGAGAGATCGCGGCCGGCTTCGTCGGTCGCGCCGCGCAACAAGGTCTCGCCGACGAGCTCCTCGGCCGTGAGATCTCGGTCTCCAAGATCGCCCACCGCGACGTGGTAGCGGATGTCGCGCTGCCCGGCCGCAAAGAGCTCGTCCAAATGAGAGGCGATCACCTGCTGGAAGGCGTCTCGATCGCCTTCCAGGCAGCGCGCCCAAGCTGCGGAGTCCTCGGCGGCACTGGTCTGGGGCGATGCTGGAGCGGGTGAGCTGGTGTTCGGGACCTCATTGGGCGGCATGATCACCTCCCTTAGCGCGCCCCCTCAATTTGTCTCGTGTTGCGTTGCGATGGCTGCCGCCGCGTGCCCGGTATGCCCATTCATTGCGGCCGAATGCGCTGTCAACACCGAGAGCTGGCGCTCGGGCGCCGGGCGCTTGCGCAGCAGCTTCTGGTATACCCTGACGTAGTCAGCGGCCATGCGGGTTGCCGAGAAGTGCTCCTCGAAATGGCCGCGGACCGCCCGGCGATCCAGCGCGAGCAAAGTTGGAATGGCCTGCACCGCATCCTCCACGCTCGTCACCATGCGTCCGCTGACGCCGTCTTCAACGATCTCGGCCACAGAGCCACCGCGGAAGGCCAGCACCGGGGTGCCGCACGCCATCGCCTCGATCATGACGAGGCCGAAGGGCTCCGGCCAATCGATCGGAAACAGGAGGCCAACGGCGTTGCCGAGGAATTCGGTCTTTTCGCTCTCGTTGATTTCACCGATGAACTCCACCCCGCCTCCTTCGAGCAGCGGCGCGATCACCTCATGGAAATACCTCTCGTCGGCCTTGTCGACCTTCGCCGCGATCTTCAGCGGCAGGCCTGATGCCCGCGCAATCGCAATGGCGCGGTCCGGCCGTTTCTCCGGGGAGATGCGCCCGAGAAATGCGAGATAGCCGCCGCGCGGTTCGAACGTCGGCTGGTGCAGATCGATCGGCAGCCCATGGTGGACGGTCGCCACAAAATTGGCCCGCGGCAGCGGCGCGCGCTGCGCATCCGAGATGGAGACCAGCGGCATCTCCGGGAAATGAGCGTAGAACGGCATGTGGTCGGCAAGGTCCTGCCGGCCGTGGAGCGTTGTCAGCGTCCGTCCCGCCTGGGTTCGAAACAGTGGGAAATGCAGATAGTCGACGTGGAAATGGAGGATGTCCAAGTCCTCCGCGCGCTCCCGAACCTTGTCCAGCAGCAGCATCTGGTGGGGAACGGCATCGCGGACATCAGGATCGAGCCGCAAGGCGCGTGGCGTGCAGGCGACGAGTTCGGCGGAGGTGATGGAATCTCCGCTCGCGAACAACGTAACCTCATGTCCTTGCCTGACCAACTCCTCCGTCAGGTAATGCACGACCCGCTCGGTTCCACCATAAAGCCGCGGCGGCACGCTTTCGAAGAGCGGAGCAATCTGCGCAATCCTCATTCCAATCCCCCGTGCTTTCGGTGCTGCAATCAGTTCGTCGCCCTTGCGACCCGTCCATATCGCCTGTGATCCGGGCGGCCGGGCCGGCGTGCGGCAGCTCGCCGGAAAGGATTCCAGAAGCGCCGTATCGATGGATCGTCTCGCATTGCGGTCATCGGTGCTCTCGTTCTGCTTGGCTTACGCTGCGAAGACCGGCCCGTGGCGGAGCGGGAGCGAGTGGCGGGCAGCCATGCTGTTACCCGTCTGAGTCGGCCCCGGTAAGTAGATGGGTGACGCATTGGTTTGTTTGCAAGAGGTTCGAAGAACTCTTGAAATAAGAGGTGTCGCTTCCAAATTGATGGGTGCACGCACGAGCAATCGTGTGGCACCGGGCGCCTATCTAAGGGCCCGGTCAGCGGGCGCCGGAGGCAGTGTCCGAGGCGCTCGTAACCATGTTGCTCGAAGGAGGATATGGCTATGACCACCCTTGATCTAGCTCCCCTGTGGCGGTCGACGGTTGGGTTCGATCGCCTGATCGACCTCATCGAGGACTCGGTCCGATGGACGGGCGGCGACAACTATCCGCCCTACAACATCGAACGCGTCGCTGAGGATCACTACCAAATCGCGCTGGCTCTGGCCGGCTTCACGGCTGACGAGGTCACCATCACCGCCGAGCAGAACTTGCTCACGGTGGAGGGCCGCAAGTCCGAGAAGGGCAGCCACCAATATCTCTATCACGGCATTTCTTCGCGCCCGTTCCGACGGACGTTCAATCTGGCGGACTACGTGCAGGTGAAGGGTGCCTCGTTTGAGAACGGCATGCTCAAAGTCGATCTCGTGCGTGAGGTCCCCGAGGCCATGAAACCACGCCAGATTGCGATCAACGCAGGTACCGACCAACAGCAGATTGAGCACAAGCAAGCGGCGTAACACTGCCGGCCTGGGCCTGTGATTGCGTTCGCGGCGCCGCCGCGCCGCAGCTGCGGACGTTTGCTTGAAAGAAAGGAGAAAGGCAATGGCAATGACCGATCTGATCCCCTGGGGCCGCGGCCGTGATCTGACCACGCGCCGCAGCGAAGACTACAATCCGGTTCTGACCCTCCATCGGGAGATGAATCGCCTGTTCGACGACGTCTTCCGAGGGTTTGATGTCGCGCCGTTCAGCGGCAGCTTGTTTGAGCAGTCGATGAAGTGGCCGAGGGTCGAACTCAATGAGACCGACAAGGACGTGAAGGTCACGGCAGAATTGCCGGGGCTTGACGAAAAGGACGTCCAGGTCGAGCTCGCCAATGGCGTACTCTCGATCAAGGGCGAGAAGAAGACCGAAACGGAAGACAAGGGTCGCCGGTTCAGCGAACGCTACTACGGCCGCTTTGAACGGCGCATTCCGGTCGACGACGTGGACCAGGACAAAGTGTCGGCCGCGTTCAAGAACGGTGTGCTGACGGTCACCATGCCGAAGCTGCCGCAAGCGGAATCGAAGGTGAAGCGCATCGCGATCAACTCGAAGTAAGTGCGTGGCGGGAGCGAGGTAACCGCTCCCGGGCCATCCGACGGGAGGCTCGGTCGCGCACAACGAGACAGCAGCGGCCCCCCTCGTGCCGGGCCCACGACCGCGAAAGCTTGAGTGGCTCAATCGAACGCTTCAGCCGAATGCTACGGACGTTGCGAGAGGTGCGACTGCAGCGGCTTAGTGGCGCGTGGGGTGACCGCGCGGCCACACTGTGGGAGGTGCGCGCCATGGAGAACCTAACCGGACTTCAGGAATCCGAGCGCAGATTGCTGGCCGTGTTCGCTCGCCACGGTCCTGAGGGGCGTGGCATCACGATCGAGAGCTTGGCCGTGAATGCAGGTATGTCGGCCAGCCATCGAGAACTCAGAAGCGCATTGCAGAGTCTCATTGCACACGGGCTCATCAAACCGGCAGGCGAAGACCCCATACCCGGGGCGTCTTTGGCGTTTCGGCTCGCTCGGCCCATAACTGAACGGCACTCGGAGGCGCAGCAAGTCCAATCAGCAAGTCGCAGAGCTGCATTGCCGCTTAGATCGGAGAAGCAAAAGCAAGATGGAAACAACTCAGCTTCCGCTCCTAAATCGCAAGCGGCGGTAGGCCTCCATCTCACGGGCGTACGGCCACGAGAGGAAAGGGATCTTGAAATGTCATGACGCGCTGACGATAGTTTGGAGGCCGCGCTCGAGGATATCGACGACTCTTTGCAAGCGGGTTCGACGATGGATGAGAAACAAGGCTTTGCAGGTGCTGCAGATATTGTCACGCACGCTGAAACGGCGGTTCAACACCTCAAGGAACTAAGCGTAGCTTGTGCGAACTGCGACAAGCGGGCGGCGCGCAGAGCGCTGCGGCAGGCGATTGGTGAGCTCGAGCTGGCTCGCGCCATGTTGCGGACCGGGATCGAGTGAGTTCGAGGACTTCCGTCGGCTATCTCGGCAAGAGGTCTATTATGAGCGTGAAGCTCCACGATGCGCTTTCGGAGGCGCTTGAGACGATACAGGCGGGCGGCCTCATACGTAAACACGGCCTGGTCTGGTCACGACGGAGCGAGGCACCACAGATTATTGTCTGGAAGGCGACCGATACTCCAGATGATGCCTTGCGCCGAACAATTGCAAATTCGCTGGCCGGTTTGGCGGCTGAGTCGCAGATCATTGTCGAGAAAGACTAAGGAACAAAGATCATGATCACGCTGTCGATCGATATCCGGCGTGGCTTGCCAAAGCATTTCTGGCAGCGGCCTCTGTGCATGCGTCTTTCCTGATCGGACTAACCTCGTGGCCGGCATCGAACAGCTCCCGGGTAGCACCCACATCAATGGTTATGGCCCGAGTCATCGGCTGCGCGTCTAACAGCTATTGCCATCCAATCCCGCAGCAGTCCCTTGTCTTCCCTTGAAAAGGCGGCTCGCCGTTTGAGATCGTCCAGTGTCTCACCGGGATGGCATCGCTCGAAATCCTCGCGGATCAGCGATTCGAGGTAGCACTGTTCCTCCTCACCGGCTGGACGGAGATTGCAACTGGAGTTGGTCAGCATGCGATATTCGACACTTCGCTGGAACTCGGACTCAATATAACGTCGACGACGATTGTTAGTTCGCGAACAGAAGGCGACGTGGAGACCACGATCTGACGCGATCCGGGCGGACCAACACCCGTTCAGTGTGGCTGGCGGCGGGCGGGTCAAAACCTCTTAGGGCAGTGCCGCTAAGGCCCTGCCAAACTCATCCCAAGGCCTCAAGCCAGTGCGCATTCCTGGACCAGTCGCGTATGTTCTCCTCTACGTCGCCCTGTACGCAGCGTTCGGCGTCGCATCTCCTTTCTGGCCAAAGTTTTTTGAAACGAAAGGCCTGGCCCCCCAGCAGATCGGTATGCTGCTGGCTGCCGCCATGCTCATGCGGCTCGCCTCTGGACCGTCGGTTGCGTTTCTCGCCGATCTGATCGGAGCGTTGCGTTTACTGCTCGCAGGCTGTGCTGCCTTGGCCGCCGCGGCCGCGGCCGCACTGATCTGGGCCGATACTTTCCTCTTGCTGCTTCTTATCGCGCTAGCTCAGGCCGCTGCTCTTGCTCCCACGACGTCAATCGCAGATGCGTTATCGGTCAACGTGGCGAAGCCTCGAATAGCGGGAAGGCGGTTCGAGTACGGCTGGATAAGAGGCTCCGCCTCGGCAGCTTTCATATTGGGGACCCTCGGAGTCGGCCAGTTCATTAGCCCCGCCGATTTCTCTGCGGTCATCTGGTTGAACGCGGGCCTTCTGATCGCGGCCGCTGGCGCCACGGCATTGCTATCCGGTGTGCCCAGTCGGGCCGCACGGCAGCGTGCGCCTTGGTCTTCCGTCCCTAAAGTCGGTTCACTACTTGCAATTCCGTCGTTTCGAACCGTAATCCTGGTATCAGGTTTGGTCTATGGCAGCCACGCAATGCACGATGCATTTGCTGTGATACGGTGGACCGATGCTGGCATAAGCCCTGCGGCGATCAGCTTTCTCTGGTCAGAAGCGGTCATTGCGGAAGTGTTCGTGTTCTTGCTCGTCGGTCCGGCATTCCTCGATCGTTGGGGCCCCCGCGGTGCAGCTGTTTTGGCGGCCGGAGCCGGAATCGTGCGTTGGTGTGTTGCCGGCCTAACGACCTCCGCGTTGGCGCTTGCGCTGATACAGCCGCTACACGGGTTGACCTTCGCTTTGCTTCATCTCGCGTGCATGCGCATAATGGGTAATCTGATCCCGAGAAGCGCCGCCGCAACCGCGCAGGCCTTCTACGCATTTGGCTCAGGTTTGGTAACAGTGGCGCTGACCTACTTATCCGGCATTCTGTATGCCTCGCATCCCGGAGCCGCCTTCTTTCCGATGGCAGCTCTCTGTGCTGTAGCACTTCCGCTGGCCTGGGTTGGGTTAGGGAACACACGGGATCACACGATCCCTGCGACGTGATGCAAGCTTTGCGCGGGTTTTACTGCACGCCGCAATCGGAGTGGGGGATCAATCCGGGCTCTGGTCGCTACTGACAGGTAGCCATCGACTTGCACGTGATCGCGCATCGCCCGGCCGACGATTTTTGCAGCCGAAGAGGTTCATGACGGCCGCCAGGTACAACCAGCCCTCTGCCTTGAGCTTCAGGATTGATCGTTGTTCAAGTTGAGAATCGGTGGGACCACATTCGGTTTCTGTCGGAAAAGGGAACCTGAGTCGCACGCCGGCTCGCTTTTCCGGCGTCCGGCCCTGCAGTGCATGGTCTTGGCTAATCGATGCGCCCATCGCCGCAAGTATTGCACGGCTGATTGCCTGCTGCTGGCTGCGGAATGATCTTCGAGAAGCATTGTACCGCGCCAGCTAGCAGCCCTCTTTCGGAGCGAGTAGTTGAGCAATTGCCGTGTGGTGAGAGAAATCCAAATATCCGTCATCGCGAGAGTCCAAGGGCCGTCAAAACGGAGCCAGCGGGCGTCACGTTACGCTGCATCGCCCGTCAGAAGAGAATCGCTTCCACTTCTTGAAAGTCCCGGGCACAGACCGCTCGATGAGCTCCTCGTCCCGCATAAGGAATCAAAGCCGACCTCCTTAGCGCGCGCGGGTCGGGCAGGCCCGGCGTTTCCGGTTTCCAAAGCTTCTTCCGCGGCCAGACGGGCCGCAAGTGCTGTAAGCACGCGCTGTGCCGCCACGGGCTCTTTGTTATCGCAGATCGCCTGCGCAATGACCTCTATTTGCTCATCAATGCGATTACGAATGGCGGCCACTCGATCTTTCTGATCCATGCGCGGTACCTCAACGCCTAGACGGTACAAACGATTAACATAGGTTAAGGTTCCAGGGCCGGTTCGGATTGACAACATCGGTAACTTCGGTCGCCAGTAGGGGCCCTGCTGAGCGTTGGTGGTTGATAGACCATGGGCTCCCGTCTGCTGAACGAGGGAGCCAGGCTTGTCGCACAACCGAATTGATCGCGCGCGCTTCTGGAAATTACTCGCGATAGGGCCCGAGTTGTGGCCATATCTAGGATCGTCCAGATGGCCGCTGGGCCCAAATCGGCGTTACGGCATGCTGCATGAAGAGCAGCATCGAAACTGCAAATGCGGAGCCGTCTATCACCGCACCGAAGCAATGGCTCCAGCGCGGGAAGTAAGTAGCTTCGAATGCATCAATTGCGGGACACGCTGGAAAGCTGGAACAGCGCTTGGGTCCCAAACTACCGTCTGGTGGTCGGACCGATCATAAAGCCATCGCCTTCATAGAGCCCGGTTTGGATTTGTCGCAAGGCGATCTGAGGGGCGCACGTCCACATTCGAGCCGTGGCCAGGAGACGTTCGCGCTCATGACGAAGAGCTCTCGCCTCCGCGATGGCCGCTTCCGCTCTAGTCAAAAGATCGTCGATCGTTCGCTGCATCGGCCCAGAATGTGGCATTCTGCGGCTCAGCGCCTTCACCTATCTGATTTTTCCAATGCTGCCGAACAAAGGTCTCGCTCCATCTGAGCAGTTCGAGAGACTGGCGAATCACTTCGCGGGAACGTGCGAGTATTGCGTGATCATACGAATAGATTGACATCGCGTGCTCCTCTGCCTTGCAGGCGGGAGCACAATCGGTCTCTCAGCCACCGACGCCTACGGACAGTGCCTCGGCCGGTGATGTTTGGTAGCGTGCGCTCTTATTCGCCGCATCGCTAGTCCTCTTTTGTATTAGGGCGCGGCACTTCTCAGCCAACTCAAAGTAGCCCTTCAACACATGCGGATGGTGCGTGTGATCTCGTGGACTTCGCCCTGTTTCAGATTGAGCCGTTCCATTTCGGCGGAGGTCAATTGTTGCTGCGCCGGCGAGGCGGACCAGCCCTCAGGAATGACGTTTAGAACCAGGCGCACCGCGTCCTCGGAAGATGATCCTGCGGCAACCCAAAGCCTGCTCGTCCGGTCGTCGGTCAGGACGCGGACAAGATAGACGCGTGTCTCGAAGGATCGTGCCATTCATCGCTCGGCTCGTGGCGAGATGCCTCGCGCAGGGGCTAAATGCGCCCAAATGGGGGTCGGTTTCAAACCCGATCGTCAACAGGGCCGGCCGGCAGCCGCTACTGGTCCAAGACACTTCGACCCAGACCGCTTTGGCAATAGGCCGACGGCCAGCCGTCCGATGGATCACGCCGGAGCTGTCGGTGAGGCGCTAGCGCCGCCGCTCGCCATCCGCTCTTCGCTACTTCTTCTTTGCAGGTCCGAAGTCCGGCTGCCAGGCTGCCTCTTTGCGGCTCGGGGTCGCGGCGATCACCTTGGCTTTTTCCTTCTTCGGTTTCTTGGCTTCACGATTGCCGCGTTGCTGGCCCTTCGCCATGTCGCTCTCCTTTGGTGGCTTGAGTTCGTCGAGTTCGTCCGACAGCAGCACGCGTCCACGCGGGGTACAAACCCTGACGTCCATGTAGCCTTCACGCAGCAGCTTCCGTGCGAGGCGCAGCGCGACTGTCGCAGTGCCGCGGCCGAGATTGGAGCTACCGTATTCGTTGGTTCCGCTGACGAGATACGGCACGCGTGTTGCCCTAGCCATTGAGGAAGGCGGCTCCGCACACGAGAAGCAGAAGAAACAACGGAACGATCACCTGCGGCACTATCCATTCCGAAATGCGAAAACGCGGCATCGAATGCTCCTGCGAAGCCTTCGGCGGGAGCACACGTGACCCTCAGTCACCGGTCGAAGCCGTTGAGAAGTGCGGTGATGGCAGCGATCCTACGCCCGCGACGAGCCGGTCGCGAGCGATATGTGCTGCGCAGGCGACGGTCGCGCGGCGACGCTCGTTCGCCCCTGGTGACGATAGTGCTGGCTATTGCCACGCAACGGGAGCATGGTCGTGACCGCCAGCGTCGGTTGGGGCGTCACTTGCGAAAGGCAGGCATGCATGACCATCCGCTCGCGGCGAGAAGCCGTCGCTTTCCGCATCCGCGGGAGCGAGCGTGTCTTGCCGGGGGCCTATAAGGTCCTCATGGACGAGGAGACGATCGAGGGTCCGAGCTTCTCAGCCTGTCGCCACACTGCCAGGACGATCACCGTGCTCGTCGAGGGCCCGTGCGAAGCCACGGAGCTGCTGTCGGCCGGCTCGGATAAACATGCGCATGCGCGAGCCGTAGACGCGAGCATCAGTCAATGACGGATCAGCCGGTCGACCTTGACAAGCACCGCGGGATGGCCGCGCAGAAGGCGACGGACTTGCGCCGGGCGCTGGCCGAGGTCGAGACCAATCTGCGCGAATTGCGCGAGCGCGAGGCTGATCTGGAAAATCGCATGATGACGGTGCCTGCTGGCTCCTGGTCGGAGGCGGCGGTGAAGGCACGGCATCTGCTCAATCTCTATGCTGCAAGCCTCCCTGCCGAGGACACGCGCCACCGCGCCCTGGTGGCTGCGCTGTTCGATGATTTCGCCCGGCTGTCGGGGGAAGGCTGAGGCGGTGTCATGCTCGTTGCGGCCGCGAAGCGGCAGGCAGCGAACGATATGCCTTGGGAGGCGGATCCTTCCAACTCGCGATGACGCAACGGAGTAACCTATGACATTGACCAGCGGCCGTTTTATCGCCCACGAATACGACCGGATGATCGTGCGGTTCTCGATGCATGACGGCGCCAGAGAGATTCCTTGCGCGATCTCGACCTCTGCGATGGACGCCATCGAGGGTGGGCCGCAAGTCAGACCCGAGCAGCGGGAAGCTCAATTCACGCGCCTGCGGGATCGCATCGAAGCCCGTGCGGCAAGCAAGTATCGCGCGACCGAGTTCGAAGGCACGCCGCCAGGCATTGTGCTGCGAGGCATCGATTTCAGGCAGTAAGGATGATGGGACCGCCACGGCTGAATGCATGATCTGCATCCTCTTCGCTGCTTCACAGGTGACGCGGCCCTGATAGCACGAGGTCCGACAAGCAACGTCAGTTGACGTGCGGCTTTCTCCGGAACGAGGGCCTCCTTCTACTCCGCTCGTGCTTTGACCTCCGGCAAGGGCGGCTTCCGCTCAAACGGCTTCTTTTTCGGCGGCGCGGGCAGCAATCCCTCCCTGATCGCCTGCTTCCGGGCAAGCTTCCGGGCTCGTCGGATGGCTTCGGATTTCTCGCGGGTCTTTCTCTCCGACGGCTTTTCGTAGGAGCGGCGCTGCTTCATTTCCCGGAAGACGCCCTCTCGTTGCATCTTCTTCTTCAGAACACGGAGCGCCTGCTCGACATTGTTGTCTCTGACAAGTACCTGCAATTCAGTCTCCTCGCTGGCTGCAAAACGCGATACGTCCTGCAGGCAGCCAAATGCGCAGGAGCTTTAATTCGGTCTTCAGGAAACGGCGGTGACGTTCGCGACGTGCTCGTTTGCCTGCAACAGCAATGCAGCTTGGTGCATCAACGTGACCATTCGCGTCGCCGACTGTCAATCGATAAACCCTTTCTCGCATCTCGACAGACTGCTCGGAGCACCAGAATTGGCAGGACGAAACTAATTGGCTTCCCTCCTTGTAAAATCCGAAAACTGACGTATATTAGGGGTTGTTCGATTAGCCGCTGTGCCTTGTTGAATGCGCCCGCGGGCTCCTTTTCCAAAGACATCGACGAAGTTGAAGATAGCTGCGCGATCATCGCGCGGTTTGCGCTTTTGCGCTTTGGAGAAGAAAATGACGACAGGTACTGTTAAGTGGTTCAACGGCCAAAAGGGCTTCGGTTTCATTCAGCCGAACGACGGCGGCAACGATGTGTTCGTTCATATCAGCGCTGTTGAACGAGCTGGTCTTTCCGGGCTCGGAGAGGGCCAAAAGGTCAACTTCGAGACCAAGACCGACAAGATGCGAGGCAAAGTCAGCGCTGAGAACCTCTCGCTGGCTTGATATCGTGGCGCCGTTTCACGGATGTACTGGAACGGCCCTTGTGCCCGCTCAATCGTTGGATTGAGCGGGTTTTGTCGTTGTGGAGCCAGGCGAGCGATGACCGCCAAGAAGCCGGCAGAGCCATCATCAGAAGCCATCGCGCGTTCCGATCGCAAGCGCTTGGCCGCTGAAGAGGGAGCGCGGGCATTGGCCGATGTCGAAAAGCAGGCCATCGATGTTCGTAAGAACATGGCGCGGCTTCGAGAAGTTCGTGAGGCCAAGGAAGCAGCTGACGCAGTCCTTCAGGCGGCGTTGCCAGCGCCTCCACCGAAGAAGCGCCCAAGAAAGCCGCGGGTCTAGTGGCCTGTAAGGCAAACGCCGAAATCTGGGGAGTCGATCATGCGACAGGGCGGGCGTCTTGCGTAGAGCTAGATCGGAGCGCGGCGGGACGATCACCTTCTTTCTCGCGTTCGGCGCAAATCGGCAGATGTGCCGGCTTGCGACGACATTCAGTACCGAGAAGCAGGCGTTCAGCTATCTACAGAAACATCGAACGGAGTTCGAACGTATGGCACGCGCACGCCTTGCTTCAGGCGAGCTCGAACATGGAGTTGTTGTGCTTTCGATGCTCTAGTGGTCGGACCGGACCCAAGTTTGCACGAGCACTTTTTGACCAGTCAAGGGGCGGCCGTTGAAATTGGAGCGGTGCTGTCTCTTGCGCACATCGCCCAAGAGCTTGACGCTTCGCGAGCATCGATGACTTGGCTTTCGAAGCTCGCGAAGCGGCCCATCTCCAGGGCTTCTTCGTCTACAGCGAGCTAACCGCCATCCCAGAAATCAAAATGGTTCGAGCGACATTCGTCTGAGATAGGAGTTCGACCACTCTGACTTGGCCGCTTCGAGCCGGTACGACCTGATCGACCTCATCAACCAGAAGCGCTCCGGGAAACCGATCACGCCGAAATCGAAACCCGCGCGACCAACGTCGTCGACCCGATGGAGGCGCTACGCCGAGTCGGCAAGAAGGCCGCGCCGGCGAAGGCTGCCAACCCGGCCAAGAAGCCGCGCAGGGCGGCAGCCGGCCAGAAGAAAATGTCGATCGAGGGCAAGGAGCCGGCGAAGGAAGCGGCGGCTAAAAAGCCAGCCAAGGCGCAGCGGAAGTCGGCGTAATCTTCGAGACACCAGGGGATTGGAACGAATGGCTTCGCGAAGAGTCGAATCCATGCCCCTGGCCCCCCAAAAGCCCCGCCGGGGGAAAACCTACCCCCAAGGTTGGCGGTCCGAATGCGCAACATAGCGCAAGGACCGTTTGCGCCCGAAGGAGGGAGCAATGAACAATCGCACATCAGACCGGATGACGCCGACCGCGGCCCAACGGGAGGCCCAGAAGGTGTTTCGCGACACGCGCGCGGAGGCACCGGTCTCCGAGCATGAACGCGACCAACAGGCATTCCATGCAAACCGGGAGCGCCTGAAGTCGGAGCGGATCGCTCGAGAGGCTGCAGCGGAACAGAAGCCGAAGACCTGATAGCGCCAGCGGGCTCCCGTTCGATGGAGAACGATTGCGAGCTCTGCTTCCCATCACCGAGATGATAGCGGATGCCACCTCGATTCCGCCCCTGTAGGAGCTAATGCTCGAGGAAGAAGCGCAGCATTTCTCTCGCTGCGTCCGGTCCGTCCGGATCGGTGTAGGAGCCGGCGGGGCTGCCCCCCGACCATGCGTGTCCGGCTCCGTGGATCTCCCAGTGCTCCAGGACTCCGCGTCCGCCGGCGTCGACATGGACCGTGCGAGTGTAGGCATGCCCTCCTGGCACCCGTCCGCGCTGCACCTTCGCCGTCGTGCTCGTCCCACCGATGGACTGCCGGACGATTCGATCACCGTTTTTCGAATGCACCGTGTTGTCGCGGTCGCCATGAAAGACGATCGTCGGGACGGGCGGACCCTTGCCCGGCATCGCCTCGGGCCCGCCGCCTTGCTTCATGGCCATTAGCGCCGAGGGCAGATCGGTGGCGGCCCCGCAGGCAAGTCCGGAATGGATGCCGACTGCCGCGTACAGATCGCCGTACGTCGATGCCATCACGGCGGCAGCCGCAGCTCCGGCCGAGAGCCCGGCGATGTAGACGCGTTGCGGATCGACAGAATGGTCGCGCATGATCTGGCGGGTGATGCCGGCGATGAGCGAGGGTTCGCCGCCGCCGCGCTGCTGGTCGGCTGGACGAAACCAATTCCAGCATTTCGCATGGTTTGCTTCGGCCCGCTGTGCGGGATAGGCCACGAAGCAGGTCTGTTCTTCGGCGATGAAGTTCATCCGCGTGCCCGCGGCGAAATCCTCCGGCGACTGCGTGCAACCGTGCAGCATGATCACCAGCGGAATGGCCTGTCCATGATAGCCGCTGGGGATGAAGAGCCGGTACGTGCGGCTTCCCGCGGCGTTGCCGTAGCTGCCTTCGACGAAGCGAGTGCGGTCCGGGACGATGTCCGCCATGGACGGCGGGGCGCGCCGCAGCGGCCCTCCGAGGCCAAGCCCAGGGAGGTTCTTGGCGAGATCCAACGGCGGACGGACCGTGCGACGCGGACTTCTCGTCGCGGTGACGTCTGGCTTGGCGTCGATGATCGGCGGCTTTCTTTTTGTCGCGGTAAAGCGTTGTGTGGTGGGGGCGGCGATGTCCGGTGTGTGCTCACCCCGAAGCATGCGTTGGAGCAGCGCCGTGGCCTCGACGAACTGGCCCGAACGCGTGAGGCGTGTGGCTTCGCGAACGATGTCCAATTTCAGCATGGCTTTACCTCGTTCTGTCGGCGAGAGCGGATTTGACGGCGGGACTGGCGTGCAGGGCCCCCAACACGGAGACCGAGGCAATCGTCGCGCGAGCGAGTTCGGGGGTCACGTCTGGGGCGATGGTGGCAAGCCCCAAAACATTGATGTGCAGCATTTCACCGGCCCGCCGCGCCGCATCGAGATCCTCGCGGCTGTAGTGCCGAAGCCCGAGGTCCAAACTCTTTCGGACCGTGGACTGCTTGACCACGTCGGCATGGCGTTCGAGCTGGTTGCGGATTGCCGTTCGGATGAAATCGGTCCGGTTCGAGTAGAATCCTTCCTGGACCATCAAGTCGACCTGACCGAGATCAACGAAGCCAAGATTGATCGTGATTTTTTCCGAGTCCGACGGCTTTGGTCGGATTTCGCGGACGTTACTAGCCATGGCCTCCATCCTATTTCCATCCGGGTGGATGGTATATAGATGGAGAAGCTGGACGTTCAAGGGTGCGCCAGTGATACGACGTGAGGCGCAGGGGAGGGGCCTAGCCAATCTTCTCGATCGGAACGAGTCTAGGTTTCAGGAGGCGCGCTGAGCGCGGCGCGAACCCGAGGAGGGGAGCTGCCCCGGCCGATAACGTAAGCTGGGGGTCCTGCCGTGACGTTCTTCAGCCATAGCCTGCGAATGCGCGCGAGCAACTATCGTGGGATTTCCACCCTCGGTGTAAGCCTCTGAGCACCCGCTTGGACGTAATATCGCGGCAGCTTCTGCAGAGTGGAATCGGAATAGATCCAGAATCATCTGGCGACGAAAGCGCCTCTATTGCCGCGAAGGCGCGACAGGCCTTTGTCAGGATACGACGTACGGCTGTCCTGATCCGCGGGATCGTGCTCGTTGTCTGGGGCACGAGTCCTTGCGACATACGGATAAGCCCGTCCCATCAATCGCCCCGAACGGTCGACGGCAAGCATGACGAACTAAGCGCAAGGAGCATGAGATGACCTCCAGCAGCATCGTTCCTCGACTTGATGAAGAGCGAACCCATTCAACAATGATGGCCTGGCGCGTGCACGAGTTTGGGCCGCCAGAGGTTATGAAGTTCGAACCCGTGCCGCGACCCGAGCCAGGTCCTGGCGAGGTCCTGGTCAAAGTCGCGGCTGCTGGAGTTGGCCCATGGGATGGCTGGATCAGGTCCGGCAAGAGCGCTTTGCCGCAACCGCTCCCCCTCACGCTGGGCTCGGATCTCTCTGGTGAAATCGTCGCGATGGGATCTGGGGCTTCCGAACTGCGTGTCGGAGATCAGGTTTATGGTGTTACGAATCCGCAGTTTGTCGGGGCCTACGCCGAATACGCTCTAGCGTCCGCGGGCATGGTCTCGAACAAGCCGACCTCGTTAACCCACGTTGAAGCCGCGTCCGTTCCTGTCGTTGCCGTGACGGCATGGCAGGCGTTGTTTGATCACGCCCAACTCAAAGCGGGTCAAACGGTGGTCATTCACGGTGCGGCCGGCAACGTTGGATCCTATGCGGTTCAACTGGCCCATCATGCTGGTCTGCGAACTGTCGCAACCGCATCGATGGGCGATATTTCCATCCTGCGCAATCTGGGCGCAAACACGGTGATCGACTACCGGACGCAGCGCTTCGAGGAAGAAGTTCGGGACGCCGACGCTGTGATTGATCTGGTCGGTGGCGAAACCCAAAGCCGCTCGTTCCGGGTCCTTCGTCGCGGCGGCAAGCTGATTTCGGCAGTATCCCGCCCGGATCAGGATCTTGCAAAGCGCTACGGTGTTGAAGCCGCCTTCTTTCTGGTCAACGTCACGAGCCAATATCTGACGGAGATCGCTCGCTTCATCGATGGTGGAAAACTACGAACAAACGTCGGGGCAGTCTTGCCCCTCGCGGATGCGCGCGAGGCTCATTTGATGCTGGAACGCGTGCGGCCTCAGCCGAAAGGAAAGATCGTGCTCGCCGTCGGAGCGAGTTGATCAGCATGATTTCGTCGTTGCGCTCGCGCGCAACGCGCAGCCAAGCCCCACAGTAACTTGAGAGGACGCAACAATGACAACCCGAAATCTCGCCCAGGCTCTCGTCATTCCCGATTCCTTGCTCGCGAAAGAGGCGACGGACATCCTGCGCGAGCATTCCACCCATCTGCTGTTCAATCACTCGATCCGCGTCTACCTGTTCGCTGCCGAGCAGGGCCGTCAGAGGAATCAGCGCTTCGACCGTGAGCTCCTTTACGTCGCCGCCGCATTTCACGATTTCGGCCTGATCAAGAAGTTCTCGAGCCCAGACGAGCGCTTCGAGGTCGATGGTGCAAATGCCGCCCGACAGTTTCTTAGCACCCACAACATCGCTGAAGATCAGGTACAGACCGTCTGGGAAGCAATTGCGCTGCATACCACCCCCGGCATCCCGAAGCATATGGGACCCGAAGTGGCGCTCCTCAACTCCGGCGTACTTCTCGATGTCACCGGGGTGGGCTTCGATCAGTTTCCCGCGGAGTTGCGCGAGGAAATCGTCGCCAAGTACCCGCGAACAAATTTCAAAGAAGGCTTCATTCAGGAGTATTTCGCCGGCTTTGCGCACAAGCCGGCGACGACGTATGGCACCGTCAATGCCGCCGTCTGCGAACGTTTCATCCCGGGATTCAAGAGCCCCAATGCCTGCGACTTGATCGCTGCTTCGCCCTTCCCGGATTCCATAGTTTAAGTGGCCTCGTGAGGAGAGTAGCGATGACGTCAATCAAGGGATTTGTCTTTGGAATTAGTGCTCTGTCGATCTCTTGCGAGACGGCAGCAAACGCGCTGAGGAGAGCAACGCGAGCTGCCGCCGTCCCGCTGTTAGCAGCAGCGATCGCTCTGGGAGCTTCGCCAGCGATCGCGCAGGGCCGGGAGCAGGTGAAAGTCGCCTTCGCGCACGCACTGCCGAATATCGAAGGAAAGAAGCTGGTTGCTGTCACGGTGACTTATCCTCCCGGAGCCAAATCGCTCCCTCATCGCCACGCAGCATCAGCTTTTATCTACGCCTATGTGCTGTCCGGGGTCATCCGTAGTCAAGTCGGCGACGAACCCGCGAAGATCTATCACCCAGGCGAAAGCTTTTACGAAATGCCCGGTTCACATCACAGGATCAGTGAGAACGCGAGCGACAAGGAGCCCGCCAGCTTACTGGCCGTCTTCGTTGTCGATTCCAAGGACGAGCCCTTGACCATGCCAGACAAGATGCCGGGATCACAATAACGGCGCGACAAATGCGGCTGTCGCCGTGACGATCTTTTTTGGACCTGCATGCGCCGCCTGGTTGGCCGCCGGGAGAGCAATATCGATCAATAGAAGTCCATAACCCCTGGTTGATCCGGATGTGCGGATGTTCGTTCCGTTGCCTCCCGGATCCCGCCAGGCCTTTTACAGAGTCCGGACTACCTGCATAATAAGGCTCCAGGGTGGAGAGGCTGTAGCAGGTGCCGGTACAAGCAGTCGCGATCGTCGTCTGTGAGGGGGTCCAGGCCCTGGACGTGGCGGGCCCGATGGATGTGTTCAGCGAGGCGAACACGTTTCTCGGCAGCGCGGATCGCTACGAAACCGCCTTGGTTGCTGCTCATCGCAATCCGCTGCGCGCGTCGAACGGGATCCGCATGGTCGCCGACCTGACCTTCGAAGAGGCGGCGGGCGGCTTCGACGTCGTTCTGGTGGCCGGCACTCCGACGCCACCAGAAGCGGAGCCCGAACCGTGCCTGCTTCAGTGGGTCAAGGAGCTGCCTTGGCGCTCGAGCCTTTATGGATCGATCTGCACAGGAGCTTTTGTGCTCGGCTATGCCGGCCTTCTCGACGATCGGCGTGTCACAACGCATTGGCAGGATGCACAGGCGCTGGCGGCCAGGTTTCCGAAGGCAAAAGTCGAGCCTGATTTGATCTATGTCCGCGATGGACGGCTGATCACCGCGGCCGGTGTGACTGCGGGGATAGATCTCGGCTTGGCACTCGTCGGGCAGCGGCACGGTGCCGAAACGGCACTCAAAGTCGCCAAGCGGCTGGTCGTGGTTGCCCAGCGCCAGGGCGGACAATCGCAGTTCAGTCCCTATCTCACCGCGCCTGCCGATCCGGAATCGCCGATCGCGCGCATCCAGGACCATGTCATGGCCAACATTGGCGATCGCCATACCCTGGAGTCGCTGGCCGCGGTCGTCGGCATGAGCGCCCGGAATCTGGCCCGGCATTTCGTGCAGGTGACCGGGACCACACCGCACGAATTCATCGAGCGCGCCCGTATTGATGCCGCGCGCATGATGCTGGAAGGAAGCGATCGACCGCTGAAGGCCATTGCCTTCGATTGCGGCTTCGGATCGGCGGATCGGATGAGGATTGTCTTCAGCACCCGTCTCGGCGTGACCCCTGTCCAATACCGCGCCAGCTTCCGGCGGGCGGAACCGGAATAGCTCGCGAGCCAAGGACGAAAGGGCTGTCTCCTGCTGGCGCGAAGGCGCCGACGGGCCTGTTGTCAGGAAACGACGGACGGCTGTCCTGATCCATAGCATCCCGCTCGTTGTCCGGTACTGGGGTCTGTTGCCTAATCCCGGCAAGCAAGCAGCCCACTATTCAATCGAGGAGATTGCTCCATGTCCGAGATCATCGCCGGCATCCGCGTGCCTGACAGCGCTATCGCGCGCGCCGCCACGCAGCTGGTGCGCGATACCGAAGACGACCTGCTCTATAACCACAGTCGCCGCGTCTTTCTTTGGGGCGCGCTGACCGGCGAGCGCCGCGAGCTGAAATACGATCCGGAGCTGCTTTACCTCGGCGCCATGTTTCACGACATGGGTCTGACCGAGAAATATTCGAGCCCCGATCTGCGCTTCGAGGTCGATGGCGCCAATGCCGCCCGCAAATTCATGAAAAGCTACGGCGTGCCCGAGCGTGACATCGAGGACGTGTGGACCGCGATCGCGCTCCATACCACGCCCGGAATCCCCGAGCATATGCGCCCGACGATCGCGCTGGTGACCGCCGGCGTGGAGATGGACGTGCTCGGCATCGCCTATCACGACTTCACGCATGAACAGCGCGACCATGTCTGCGTCCATCATCCGCGCGAGGCAAACTTCAAGGAGAATATCATCGATCACTTCGCCAATGGCATCATCAAGAAGCCGCTGACGACGTTCGGAAACGTGAAGGCCGACGTCCTCGCGCTGAAGGACATGAACTATGTCCGTCAGAACTTCTGCTCGATCATCCTTGGCTCTACCTGGCCGAACTGAGCCCTGCCTGCTCCTAGCCGAGGAGGCCGAGATGGATCCCAGCCGTACGACGATGTCCGGTCGGGGAAGGCGTCGCCACCGGCACGGGTGAGGGAGATGTCGTTGCGGTCGATGGGATCTTGGCCGGCCGGTTTGCGTGCCGTGAATTCTGCGACGCGCCGGTCGCGCGACGGACGATCGAGCAGATCAGTTTTCAGCTCAGAGCGCGCAACGCGAGCTTTTCAAAGGGCCCTCTAAATTGGTGCGACCGACTACGTATCCGGAGACCAGGCTTG
Organism: Bradyrhizobium sp. 18BD; assembly: GCF_054185225.1. Lineage (NCBI taxonomy): Bacteria > Pseudomonadati > Pseudomonadota > Alphaproteobacteria > Hyphomicrobiales > Nitrobacteraceae > Bradyrhizobium > Bradyrhizobium sp. 18BD. Next base: position 393,823 of record NZ_JAVAYL010000004.1, read on the forward strand.
AACTCGGTTGGCTTGAAAGTCGGCCGGCGTCGGAGAGCCTATGCGTCGGAAACGCATGCAGAGCCAAGTCTTCCCTTGGACCATCGTTCCTATGGTCGATACACCAGGGTCGTCCGGTCGACAGGCGAACCCCAGCCGCGCGGCCCTGTGGCGATCAGTTACCTACCTGTCTTGGTTTTGCCGGCTGGGGAACTCCGCACCGCCAAACAGGTTGCTTTCGCAATTTGGAGTTCTGGTCCCGGCGGCCAGTACGTTTGGCAGCTGACGTACAGCAAGGGAGGATGAAGCAATATGACCCAAGTTGATTTAGATGACGTACGTGCCCGCGCCTACAAGCTTTGGGAGGAAGCTGGTAAGCCGGAGGGCCGAATAGATGAGTTCTGGTACGAGGCGGAGCAACGCCTGAAGGAGGAAAGCCTCAGCCACGAGCTTAAGACGTCGGACAATCCTGAGGCCATCACGGTCTATGCAGAGTGCGTTGATTGACCACCTGTCCGAACTTCGGCGGCTTGAACATCAGCTTCGGTTGGCTCGTCGCGCGGCCGCGCTCATAACCGATCAGGCGACCGCGAAGCGCCTCGAAGAGTTCGCTCGTGAGATCAGCCGCAGAGTTTGCAGACTGAAACTTGAGAGCCTGGAACACGAGACCAGGCGACGCGCGTACGAGCTTTGGGAGCGTGCGGGGCGGCCACACGGTAGAGATGCCGAGTTCTGGCTACGCGCGGAACGCGAAGTGCTGGACCAAGCAAAGCTTGGAAGTTGCGAAGGTTGAAGGGGGCGCGGCCCGCTGACCCGATAGAGCGGAGTGGCAAAACATCCATGAGACGCGAGGCATCACACGCTTCGAGATACGGACGACATGCACTTTGCCTATCGTGGTCCCTTGTCTCTGGACCGGGGGCTGCCACGCCCGGCGGTCACCTCGTTTTCCAAGGGCGGCGCTGCGTCCTTGACTTCGCTGTGGTGTTCGATGGCGGCGCGCATCCAGTCCTTCTCAAGCCCCCGCACGGATGGAAAGAGATCAAGCGACGTATGTTCCGCTACGAGGAACAACCGGCAGGCTGCTGTCGTTCTTCCTCGGAGGAGCATCGCATGAGCTTAAGAAGGTCCATCGGAGGCCTCGGCCCCTACCCGTCGCTTTTCTTGTTGGCGCTCCCGACAGCTACCGTAGAGCCCCTGAAGCTCGTGGCGGTAGCCGTGGCAGGAGAGGGGCACTGGATCACCGGGACGGCGATGATCGTGGCGTGCTACGCATTCAGCCTTCTGGTGGTCGAGCGGCTCTTCGTCATCGTGAAGCCGAAGCTGCTCATGATCCCTTGGTTCGCGAAACTCTGGAAAGCGTTCGTTTCGGTTCGGACGCGTGTGTTCGGGGTATTCCGTCCCGGCAGCACCGAGAGAGTTCTCGATCGACAGTCGGCTTCGAAATGAGCCGAGAGTCAACGCTGCCTAAGCGCCTGCAGCCGATGCTGGCGACGCTCACCGATGCCCCCTTCGACGATCCTCATTGGGTGTTTGAGGACAAGTACGACGGATTCCGGATGGTCTCTGAGATCCGCGGGGGCAGGGTGGCCTTGTACAGCCGCAACGGCAAGATCATCAGCCATTCGTATGTGGAGGTTGCACAGGCCCTCGAAAGGGTCAAGGGCGACGCCGTGATCGAAGGCGAGCTCGTCGCGATCGGGAAAGACGGTGTATCCCATTTCCAACTGCTTCAAAACGCCCTGCGCCGCGAGGCTAAGCTTTTGTATTGCGTGATCGACCTCATGTTCGTAGACGGGGAGGACCTGCGTAGGCTGCCCCTCCTCGAACGCAAGCAGCGACTCGAGGCCATCCTGCCACGCCACAGACTGATCGCATTCAGCCGGCACCGAAAAGCCGACGGCAAAAAGTTCTTCGCGGAGGCCGAGAAGAAAGGCCTCGAAGGGATCATGGCGAAGCGCGCCGACAGCGCGTATGCATCTGGAGGCCGGACCGCGGACTGGCTCAAGGTGAAGACCGCACAGCGACAGGAAGTCGTGATCGCCGGCTTCACGGCGCCGAGGCGAGCCCGGCCGTTCTTCGGCGCCCTCGTGCTGGCGGTACGCGAAGGCGATGCGTGGCGGTACATAGGCCACGTCGGCACCGGCTTCAGCCACCAAGTTCTCGAAGAGCTTTACGGCAAGCTCGTGACGCTCAAGACAGCCAAGTCGCCTTTTCCTGCCAAGGTGAAGGACGAGCGGGTCACGACCTGGGTGCGTCCTTCATTGGTCGCGGAAGTGAAGTTCGCGGAGTGGACCAGCAAGGGCGAGCTGCGCCAGCCGGTCTATCTCGGGCTGCGCTCCGACAAAAACGCGAAGGACGTCGTTCGCGAAAAGAGCTGGTCGCGAAAATAATGCAGGCCAGCCGAAACGTACGACCTGGAGTTCAGCCGGCGGCGCGTTCGGATGCGGAAGGCCACGGCGGCAGGGGCGGCAACCCGAGAGCCTTACGAACGGGTCCAAATGACCGCCGGTGAGCTGCGCATGCGCCTAGTTTGGCGAGCGCTTCATAATGAGCCGGCACCGGGTAGCCCTTGTGATCCGCGAAGCCATAGCCGGGGTGTCGCAGGTCGAGCGCTCGCATCACGGTATCGCGCTCGACTTTCGCGAGGATGGAGGCGGCGGCGATGCTGGCGGACTTGGCGTCGCCCTTGATGATAGCCTGCTGAGGGATCTCGATTTCCTTCAACCGCTTCGCATCGATCAGCAAGTGCTGCGGCTTCAACCCCAGCCCCCGGACCGCACGCTGCATAGCCTGGATGCCTGCCCAATAGATGTTGATCGCGTCGATCTCCTCGACCTCGACGAACGCCACACACCAACTCTCTGCCTTTTCCTTGATCTCCTTCGCGAGTTCCTCGCGAGCGGCAGCGTCGAGTTTTTTCGAGTCGTCGATCCCGACTATCCGCGTGCCGGGTTTCAGGATCACAGCGCCAGCAGAGACCGGCCCGGCGAGCGGACTCATTCCAGCCTCATCCACGCCCGCCACGGCATGATGGCCCTTCTCCCAAAGAGAGGTCTCGAAGCGGACCATTTTGCGGAGACGCTGCCCTTCGGACCTATTTTCGAAGCGGCGCTTATCGATTGACGCCAGGATGGCACGGGCTCCCGCGCGGGTGTCGGCCCGCAAGATCTGCTCGACCGTGGCCTCGAGCGGTCTTTTTTCGAGGACATAGCGCTGACGCAATACATCGAGCGAATATTGGGACATAGCGGCCTTCGCAAAGACTGACTGGGAGGAACGTGTCCGTGAACTTTGTGTCGATTGTCTGAAGTTGAGCCATGCCGTCTCCATCGACTGCGTAGCGCTTTACCAAAGGAACCGGCCGCATCTCATCTAAGGTCTCGATATCGGCGCTGCCAGCCAGTTACACATCGCACCACCGACCTTCAGACTGGAACCAACCGGTATCTTCATCCCTTGGAAAAGAGCGGAGCCTCACCCCAGGGTGCTTCCGAAGGACCGGCCCATGCTCCGACAGACCAGCAACGAAGATCAGATTCTGGATCGCACCGCCGAGGTCGCGGCCACCATCGCGGAAGAAAGCCTCCGGTACGTCAGCGACTCTGCGCCGGGCTACACGCGCAAGCGGACCGGAACCACCTTCAGCTACTACGACAAGGACGGCAAGCGCATCACCGATGCCACTATCATCCGACGCATCAAATCGATCGGCATCCCGCCGGCCTACGAGTCCGTGTGGATCTGCCCATCGCCGAACGGCCACATCCAGGCAACTGGGCTCGATGCGCGGGGTCGCAAGCAGTACTGCTACCACGCGAAATGGCGCGAGCTGCGCGACCAGAACAAGTACGAGCACATCATCCAGTTCGCGGCCGCGCTGCCCGCCCTGCGGGGGCGGGTCGCCGCCGACATGAAGCTGGACGGGCTGCCCCGCGAGAAGGTGCTGGCGACGATCGTCAGCCTGCTTGAGAAGACTTTGATCCGGGTCGGCAACGCGGAATACGCCGAGAAAAACAAGTCTTACGGACTGACCACCATGCGCCGCAAGCACGTTGCGGTTGGCCGGGGCGTCCTTCGGTTCGACTTCACGGGCAAGTCAGGCAAGCAGTGGAAGCTCCGCGTCGAGGATAAGCGCATAGCCGCGATTGTGAAGCGCTGCGCTGAGATACCGGGACACGAGCTCTTCAAGTACCTGGACGACGACGGACAGCCGCGCACCGTGGATTCCGGCGACGTCAATGCCTACATCAAGGACATCACGGGTGAGGACTTCAGCGCGAAGGATTTCCGCACTTGGGCGGGGACGGTTTTGGCAGCTTTGGCCCTGGCCGAATTGAAGAAGTACGATAGCCAGACCGAGGCGAAGCGCAACGTCGTCGCCGCGATTGAGAGCGTCTCGAAGCAGCTCGGCAACACACCGGCAATCTGCCGCAAGTGCTACGTGCATCCGGAAGTCCTGGACGCTTACATGTCCGGTGACCTCATGAAGATGATTGAAGCCAAGATCGCGCAAAAGTTCAAGCGCCAGTACGCCAAGCTCACGTGCGACGAGATCATGGTGCTGGCGTTTCTCCGCAAGCGTCCCGATTCTCTAAAGACCTCCGCCTAGCCTCTCGTCGCACTCGGCATACGGCGCGTTCTTGACCGTGGCGGTTGAAGTCAGGCGCGCCATCGTTCCCACGCCGGCTCTCCTGAGCTCGCTCTTCCATCATCGGCAAGGCGATGCGCAGCAGCCCAAGTTGCCAACCGCTCGAACTGGGCGGAACGTTCAAGATATTCGCCTATGAGCTTCACAGCCACACTTCTTCGTGGCAGTCGCCACATCGATAGATCGGCACGATTCTGTCGTTCTTCACGTCGAAGATGGATGTGGCGTACCGCGAGGGCCCGCTGCACTTGGGACACGGTGGCCCTTGTCGCGGAGGCGGTGGCGATGGCTCAGCGTCCCTAGTCTCGAACACGAGCGGGCCTCGGCTGAAATGAGGTTCCTAAGTCCAAGGTAGACGCTCGCTACCTACAACATATGATGAGCCGCATTATTCCTTCGGCGGATCAGGACGCCAGACTTTCGGGACCGTGAGTTGAAGCAGAGCCTCGGAGAGTCCTAGTTGCAGGTAGGACTTTCGCGGTTGCTCGTTAGTCAATTCGTTGGCGGCCTTGATCCGCTCGATCCTGGCGGCAATCGTCTTTGCCAGCCAGTCTGTATACTCGCCGGCCATAGGACACCTCCCCATGCAGACATTAACATAGGTTAAGCCTCTTTGGTTCCGGCAGCTAACCCCCCATCATTTCAAAATGGCGAGGGCCAACCCTGAAGGTTTCGTAGAAACCGCGGTTGGCTGTCAGAACACATCCCCCTGGTCAAGCACAAGGAGGGGTTCCTCGAGGGTGTCGACGATCCCTTGCCGCCTGGACGTGTTCGCTGCGCAGAAGCCGGTACAAGTCTTCGAGATTCATCGGGCCTCTCGCCCCGGAAGGTTTCCCACTAGGCTAATATGTGGCTAAACCGTACACAAACGAAAATGGGCTGTTGACCGTCCGCGCAGCGTGGCGCTGGGGGCCGCGACGATTTCATGTCAACGGCCGAATTGATCCAAGTGCCGCTGAATCCTTAGTTTGAGCCGCTTACATCTCTTGAGCCATTTCTGAAGAGTTCCGACAAGGTTGTGAAAGATACTCCTTGCGGGGCGACCGGCACCGGCGCACGGTCGGCCATCACAGCCCGGACCTTGGCTGCTATCTGTGATGAGAACGCCGGTAGCGCTCCCGCCCTCCTCGAACAAGAGAGCAGCGCCATGACGAAGCGGCGTCGTTTCAAACAGACTCGATCTCTGGAAGAGCGCCTTGCCGAAGAGGCTCAGCGTTTGCGCGAGGAAGCGAGACTGCTTCCGCACGGGCCCGCACGGGAACAGGTCATCCGGAAGGCCCGGCAATGTGAGACCGGTTCGCACATGAGCAATTGGCTGCGATCGCCAGGATTGAAGCCGCCCGAGTGAGCCGCTCTAAGTTAGAAACTGCTGCATCGGGGACTGGTTGACCCTTCATGGCAGAGTCGTTCTGCAAAGAGTTTACCATCGTCGAGGTAACCTCGGACTCGGGATCGACGGAAATATGGCTTGCTTTCGCCAAGCCAAGCCAGGCGGTGACGCTGGTCCTCGCGTCCGTACCAGAAGGCTGGACGGCACACATCCTACCGGCCGTCTTATCTGAAAAGCAGCAAAGGATGTTCGAAGAGGTCGACCTCCAGCCCGGTGAGGTTTACCGGCTTCCCTCGCGATAGGAATGCTGCGCTGGTATGCTTCTCCGGCACTTTCGAACGCCGCGACGAGAGCACGTGCCCTTTCAAGCCGGCTCGGAAGCGGTCGATGAGGACACAGGGCCTCCGGAGGCCGGTCAGATCCACGACCGGCCGGTCCGAACTCGATCAGCGTACCAGGCGGCAGCCTCCGGCCACCACTGATGCGTTCAACCAAGCCTTGTGACCAGATGTCGAGATCCGGGACCCGCGCGTTACCGACCTCTGGAGATGGTTGGGAAAGACGATCGGGACATGCGTTGCTTGGTGTCTCGCAAGTTGCGCACGTAGTAGCCTTGCCTCTGCACGGCTGACTTAATCTCGTCGCTGACTCTGAAAATTCTTTTTCTGCTCTTGCGCCACTTATTTGCAGAGTAAGCTCCGGGTATCGCGGAGCCTGTGCTTAGAACGAGCAAGTCGCTCTTCCCATTGCGATAGACATCAAACACTTTTCGTCCCGCTGATCATATCGAAGTAAACACGAAATTAGCTTTCAGTTATTCTGATCGACCAGCTTACTATCTCGAATGACTATGCGGGTTGTAAATGTGCAACGCGCGCCACTTTTTGCTTCATTGCGTTCCGGCTTGGGGCAAATTGGCGCCCCAGGCAATTACCTCAGCGATGCCGTTGAACCACGAAGCGCGGCTCGCGGGTCGTTGAATGGCATTGCCTTTGTTGCGGTTGGCCCGTTGCCAAAGAGCCGTTGGGAGATAACAACGTCACCTTGCCGAGGAGGGGGCCGTTCGGATCTGAGAAGGATCGTGCCGGACCGCTCCTTCCGATCCAACTCGGAAGTCGGGTCTAGCAGGGCGGCCGGCCGATGTGCTTTGATGCGCTACGCTGAAATTGCGAATATGAGGTATTTCCTTGACCATCGAGCGCGTAGACCGGCGCCTGGCAGCTGTCCTGGCTGCTGATGTTGCCGGATATAGCCGCCTTATGGGTGCCGATGAGGAAGGCACGCTGGCACGGCTGAAGACGATCAGAAGGGAATTTGTCGATCCCACCATCGCCGCACATCGTGGCCGCATCGTCAAAACCACGGGCGATGGCATGCTCGTCGAGTTTGCCAGTGCTGTCGATGCAGCGCGAAGCGCGGTCGAGATCCAGCGCAAGATGGCCGCGCAAAAGGCCGACGGTGCAAAGGGGGCCGGGATCGAATTCCGCATCGGCATTCACGTCGGCGATATCATTCTTGATGAGAACGACATTTTCGGCGATGGCGTCAACATCGCGGCTCGACTCGAAGGCATTGCCGAACCCGGAGGCGTCTGCATCTCCGACGACGCGCATCGGCAAATTCGCGGCAAGGTCGATATCGTTTTCGACGATATGGGGCCGCAGGCCTTGAAGAACATTGCCGAACCGATGCGCGCATGGCGTTGCCAAATTGATGCGAACGCATCTTCGGCAGAGCAGATAAAATCGTCCGTCGAGATTGGCCGTCCGCCGGCAATCATCGACAAACCCTCCATTGCGGTGCTGCCTTTCACCTGCTTGTCCGAGGAGCGTGAGTTCAAATTCCTGACGGAGGCAATGAGCGAGGATTTGCTCACGATGTTGGCCCGGATTCCCGGCTTCATTGTCATCGCCCGGCAATCCGCCTTTGCTTATCAGGGCCGCCAGGTCGATAGCCGCCAGATCGGTCACGAGCTTGGGGTCCGCTATATCATCGAGGGCAGCGTGAGGCCCGCCGGCGCCCAGCTTCGTGTCGGCGCGCAGCTGATCGAAGCGACAACCGGCGCGCAGCTCTGGGCCGACCGGTTCGATGGGCAAGCCGAAAACGTCCTTGAACTGCAGGATCAAATTGTGCGCGCGATCGCCAGCCGGATCGAACCGGAACTCGTTCGTGCTGAAATTGCCCTGATCAGGCGTCGGCGCGACGTCAACCCGAACGCCTGGTCATGCTTCCGTGAAGGCGCGGGGATGATCAGCCTCAAAGGTTGGAGTGAAGAAACGTTGAGGCAGGCCGCCGCGCTGTTACGTCAAGCGACGAATCTGGATCCTGATTTTGCGCTCGCGCGCGCCCAGCTCGCCCTTTTTCTCTCGTTGGGCGCGCGGCTTGGCCTCGTCGCAGACAGCGCCGCCGCCGTGACGGAGGCGCGCTCCGAGGCCGAACGGGCGGTGGCGATCGAGCACGATGCGTCCGAGATCCTGGGTTATGCCGGCTGCGCCCTGGCAGAACTGGGCGATGCGCAACGCGGCACCGAGCTGCTGGAGCGGGCGATCGAGAACGATCCCAGCAATGCACAGGCGTGGGTCGCGCTTGGGACAGCGCAATGCTTTTTCGAGACGATGGATCCTGCGGGACTGGAGAAGCTCCAGCACGGAATTCGGCTCAGCCCCCGCGATCATCGGTTAGGCTTCTGGGGAACTTTCTACGCCCTGGCTTTGGCGAGGCATCGCCAGATCAAGGAAGCGCACGAGGAGATCCGGACAGCCTGCCGCCGCGATCCACAATTTTATGTCGCTAGGGTCGTGCTGGCGGTCATAGCGGCAGGACTTGGCAGGAACGAGGAGGCCGTTGCAGCCCTCAACGAAGCACGCCGCTTGCGCCCACGGCTCTCGTTCAACGAGATTGAATTTCTGGTGGGGCGTCGCGCAGCGCTTCTCGCTCCTCTCTGGAGTGAGGTCTCCGGATCCTCGAAGTAACCACCACCAATCTGGGGCAAGTGTCGCGTCCTTAAGCTTGTCCCTTAACCCGTCCCTAGGCTTCCGCGCCTGCCGCACTTTAGCGTCAACTCAAAAACTCGAAGCGCGACCAGAATGATATTCCCAGGATCGATTACACAAACTGAATAGGCTTGCGATGTGGTCGCTGTTCTACCGCGATCAAGCGACGAGGTGATTGACTAGGCCAGCACTTCCGTTGTCGCCCATCTCGGAACGGCGACTCGGACTTACACGGCAAACTGCTTAGGCAAAGGGATCCAGATTGGAAGCGGGAATGAAACGACGAAAATTCATCGCGGTGATCGGCGGCGCGGCTGCGACATGGCCCTTGCCGCCCGCGCCCAGCAGATGCGCCGGATCGGCGTACTTCTGGTGACCTCGGAAGATGATCCGGAGTCTCAGGCCCGGATCACGGCGTTCGAGGAGCGCCTTAATAAACTTGGGTGGACCGTAGGCCGCAACGTCAGGATCGACTACCGCTGGTATCGGGGCCAAACCGAGATCGCCCGGACCGCCGCAACAGAGCTGCTCAAGATGTCGCCGGACTTGATGTTTGCTAATGCCAACCCGGCGGCGCGAGTTTTGCTGGAGCTTAACCGCAACGTCCCCGTTGTGTTCACGACTGTCACCGACCCGGTCGGATCGGGGTTCGTCGCAAGTCTTGCGCGCCCCGGCGGAAATATGACGGGCTTTACCAATCAGCCGGTGGAAGGCGCTAAGTTCGTCGATCTGCTCAAGCAGATCGCGCCTGGCGTCAAGCGCGTGTCGGTGATGGTTGGAAACTCGTCGTCCAGTGATGCGATTGCCCTTTCGGCGGAGAAGGCGGCACCGAAGTTCTCGGTCGAAACCAGCAAAGTCGTGGTGAGTGACCCCTCGATCATCGAGCTGGCTCTGAAGGCCTTGGGGAACGAGGACAACGGCGGCCTCATAATCCCGGGAGACACTGTTACATCGTCCAACAGGCAACTCATCGTCAGGTTGGCAACTGCCTACCGGATGCCTTCCGTCTACGGCTTCAAATTCTTCGTGACAGCGGGCGGCCTCCTCTCGTACGGCATCGAAGTGACCGGCCAGTTCCTGGACGCGGCAAACTACATTGATCGCGTTCTCAAGGGCGAAAAGCCTGCCCATCTTCCGGTGCAGCAACCGACAAGATTTTCACTTGCCATCAACCTCAAAACCGCCAGGACGCTCGGCCTCACAGTGCCGCCAACGCTGCTTGCAGCCGCCGACGAGGTTATCGAATAGAAAGGCTAATTGTTTGCAGCTCAGGAGTCTGCTGTTGGCCCATCGTTACATTGCTGCAGTTGCATAAAGGAGGTCGGTGTCGGGGCGAACCGGACATCGACGAAGATTTATGATGGGATGGAGGTCCCGCCGGCGGACCAAAGGGAATGTGGGCCAATGAAGCACGCACTGGATTCAACGCTAGAGACGCGTATCACAGGAGTTCGCTCGCAAACGGCAACTGATCGCCGTCGATACCCGAGTGGGAGCCGTATGCGGGAAAGCCGCACGTACGGATCTGTGCGGGGGCGCGAGGTAACTCGCGTCCCTACCGCGAGGAGGTTAGGTTTGGTATTGACCCGACTCAACCTCCGCAATCGGCCCCGCCGGCTGGCTCGACGCATGGATATGCGACAAGCCTCGATGCGTGAACACTGATCTCGCGCATCAGGCGAGGAGCTTGTCGAGCGTGATCGGGAAGCGGCGGATGCGCTTTCCGGTCGCGTGATAGACGGCGTTCGCGATCGCCGCCGGAACGCCGACGATGCCGATCTCGCCGAGGCCTTTGACACCAAGCCTGTTGATGCGGTCGTCGCGCTCTTCGACGAAGATCACATCGATGTCGTGAATGTCGGCATTCACGGGGATGTGGTACTCGGCGATATTGGCGTTCATGATCCGGCCGAAGCGGTGATCCGTCAACGTCTCCTCATGCAGGGCCATCCCGATCCCCCAGACCACGCCGCCCATGATCTGGCTGCGGCCGGTCTTGGTGTTGAGGATCCGCCCGGCCGCGACGGCGCTCACGACTCGCGTAACGCGGATGACACCGAGCTGCTCATCGACTTTCACCTCGGCGAACACCGCTGAATGCGTGTTGCGTGCGTGCGAATTGTCCTCAGCGAAGTGATTGAGCTTCTGCTTCTCGATCCTTTCGAGCTTGCCGTACCGCATCGCATCCGCGATCGGGACCGCACGGCTCTTCTTGCTATTGCTGGCGATCGTGCCGTCGACGAGAATAACATCGGCCGCATCGATATCAGCGAGCGGCGAGCCGGCCATCGCGCCGGCAAGACGCGCGAGCTCCTGGCGAATGTCTTCGGCTGCTCCCAGCACGGCATGCGCGCTCGATGCGGCCATCCAAGAACCGCCCTCGACGGGGGCTTGCGGCAAGGTCGAGTCGGCTAGCTTCACTTCGATGTTCTCGATTGGCAGGCCGAGAGCGTCGGCTGCCACTTGGGCCACGATGGTGTAGGTGCCGGTGCCGATATCGGACGCCGCGCAGGACACCTCTGCATGGCCGTTCGCGGTCAGCACGATGCGGGCTGCGACCGGCATCTGAAGTGCCTCCCAGACGCCTGTCGCCATGCCCCAGCCGACCAGCTCCTTGCCATCGCGCATCGCGCGCGGCGTGGGATTGCGCCTGCTCCAGCCGAAAGCCTCTGCGCCGCGGGCGTAGCATTCGCGCAGCTGCTTGCTGGTGTAGGGCAGGTCTTCGCCCTGGTCGCGATCCGAGTAGCACTTCAGCCGCAGTTCGATGGGGTCGAGCTTTAGCGCGACGGCCAGCTCGTCCATGGCGCATTCGAGCGCGCAGACCCCTGAAGCGGCACCGGGCGCGCGCATGTCGCAGGGCGTGGAGACGTCGAGGCGCACGAGCCTGTGGCAATAGCGGCTGTTCGGGCTCTTGTAGAGCTGTTCCGCCCAGCCGCTGTCGTTGCGCGAGAAATCCTCGTAGCGTGAGGTGATGGCGGTGGCCTCGTGCGTGACCGCCTCGAGCGTGGCGTCAGGCTTGGCGCCGAGCCCGACGTGCTCGATTGTCGCCGGCCGGTGACCGAGCCCGTACATCTGCTGCCGCGTCAGCACGACGCGAACGGAGCGCTTCAGTGCGAGGGCGCCAAGCGTTGCCAGCACCACTTGGTATTGCGGCCGCAGGCCGGAGCCGAAGGCGCCGCCGACATAGGGCGAGAGCACGCGGATGTCATCCGCCTGCTTGCCGAATACGCTACACAGGAATTTGTGGACGTTCTGGACGCCTTGCGTCTTGTCGTGGACGGTGAGCCTGCCGTTGCCTTCCCAGACGACCGTGGTTGCATAGAGCTCCATCGGATTGTGATGCTCAGTCGGAATGAAGTAGTCCGCCTCGTGCCGCACAGCCGATCCTGCAAGCGCGCTTGGGGCATCGCCGCGCGGCTCGTGCGGCTTTTTCACCTCGGTCGCCTTGTTTCGCCCGGCTTCGAGATCGGTCGCAAACGCCGGCTCCTGCTGATATTCGACGCGCACCAGCATCGCGGCGAATTTCGCGGTTTCGAAGTCCTTCGCCACGACCAGCGCGATCGGCTGGCCGTTGAATTTGATGCTGTCGTCGTAGAGCGGACGGAACGGCGAGCCTTCGTCCGGCGCCACCTCGTCCTTCCAGGCCTCGTCCTTGTCGGCGAGCGGCGGGCGATGCGCATGGGTGAGCACGTCGAGGACGCCCGTGACCTTCAGCGCCTCGCTGGTGTCGAGTCGGGCGATGCGCCCGCGTGGTATGGTGGTCGCGACGACGAAGCCATGGACGAGCCCGTCCACCGTGAATTCGCCGGCATACTTGGCCGCTCCGGTGACCTTGGCCCGGCCGTCGACGCGAGACGTTGCTGTTCCGACATAGGCATTCATCGGTTCCTCACGCGATTTTCTTATGAGCCTGTGATTGCGGTGTGGCGTTTGCGGCCTGCAACAGCGTGCGGACAATGGCGCGGCGCGCGAGTTCGACTTTGAAGCCGTTATGCGCATGGGCTTTGGCGCCCTGCAGCAGGAGATCCGCAGCGTGCGAGAAATGCTCCACTGTTGCCGCCTGGCCGCGTAGCGCCGCTTCGGCGTCAAAGCTGCGCCAGGGCTTGTGAGCCACGCCGCCGAGTGCCACGCGTGCCTCTCTGATCGCGTTGCCATCGAGTTCGAGCGCGGCAGCGACCGAGACGAGCGCGAAGGCATAAGACAGGCGGTCGCGGATTTTCAGATAGCTGTAGTTATGGGCAAAGCCGCGCGGCGGCAATTCGATCGCGGTGATGATCTCGCCGGCGCCGAGATTGGTATCGATATGAGGCGTATCGCCGGGGAGCCGATGGAAATCGGTCAATGCCATCGTCCGCTTACCGGATGGGCCTGCGATGTGCACGAGCGCGCCGAGCGCAGCCAGCGCCACGCTCATGTCGGACGGATTGGTCGCGATGCAGGCGGCGCTCGTGCCGAGGATCGCATGGTTGCGGTTGAGGCCGTCGATCGCCGAGCAGCCGCTGCCCGGAGTTCGCTTGTTGCAGGGCGTTGCCGTATCATAAAAATAGGCGCAACGCGTTCGCTGCATCAGATTGCCGCCGACGGAGGCCATGTTGCGCAATTGCGCCGAAGCACCGGCCAGAACGGCGCTGGCGACCAGCGGGTAGCGCTGCTCGATGAGCGGATGGTAGGCAAGATCGGAGTTCGACACCAAGGCGCCGATGCGCAGGCCTCCGTCAGCCGTTTCCTCGATCTTGCGGAGCGGCAGGCGAGAGATGTCGATCAGCTGGGACGGCTGCTCGACGTTCTCCTTCATCAGGTCGATCAAATTGGTGCCGCCGGCGATGAGCTTGGCACCGGGATGGGCGGTGAGCAGGAGGATCGCATCGACGACGTCGGCGGCGCGGGAGTACTGGAAGTTGATCATGGCCGCCCCACTGCCTGCTGGATGGCGGCGACGATGTTGGGATAGGCGCCGCAGCGGCAGAGATTTCCGCTCATCAGCTCCCGGATCTCGTCAGCATCCCCGGCGCGACCTTCGGCGAGCAAACCGGCCGCCGAACAAATCTGTCCCGGCGTGCAATAGCCGCATTGGAAGGCGTCGTGGTCGATGAAGGCCTGCTGCAAGGGATGCAGCGCGCCATCCCTGGCAAGTCCTTCGATGGTCGTGATCTCCGCGCCGTCCTTCATGACGGCGAGCGTCAGGCAGGAATTGACCCGCCGGCCATCGACCAGCACGGTGCAGGCGCCGCACTGACCGTGATCGCAGCCCTTCTTGGTGCCGGTCAGCGCAAGATGGTCACGCAGCGCGTCGAGCAGCGTGGTCCAGGGTACGAGATCAAGCGTGCGCCTGTTACCATTGACGATGAGATTGATCGGAATGCAGTCGGGAATTTGATTTGCGGCATCTGCCATGTCGTTTCCCCTGCGGCGGAGGCCGAGCTGAGAAGTCAAGCCTGCTGGCGCGAGCGCGCCCGTTTCCGCTCGCCATTAGCGCCCAACGGTCGGCCAATCGCTTGGTTCCATGCGGCTGCTCGGAACGGAACCTGAGCCATCTCATTGGAATCCCGGGGGGCAAGTGGTGCATTCGACGGCGGAGGACGATGAGGGACAGCAAGTCGGAAATCCCCGACATCCGGGGTGCGGTTCACCTCTGCATCGACATGCAGAACATCTTCGCCCCCGGCGGCCTCTGGGAAACGCCCTGGATGGACCGGGTTTTACCTGCGATCACGGACGTAGCATCACGCTACAAGGTGCGAACCGTGTTCTCTCGCTTCATCACGCCCGAGGAGCCGGAGGATCGCCCTGGACGATGGCAGAGCTACTTCCGGCGCTGGAGGGAAGCGACGCGCAACCGGATTCCGCCGTTCGGCCTCGAACTCGTGCCGGCTCTGGCCCGGTTCGTCCCTCCGGCGCTCGTGATCGACAAGCCGGCCTATTCGGCGTTCAGCAATCCCGGTTTGGCAGATCTTCCGACTCGCAGGCGCTCAGGACTTGGGGCGCACGTCCGAAGCAATCGACGATGCCGGTCGGCGACTGAGCCAGTATTTCCTAACGCAAACCTGCATCAACGCAACATTCGGGATTGTCATCGGGATCAGCCTTGCGGTGATCGGCATTCCGAACCCGGTGTTGTGGGGCATTTTCGCGGCTCTAATGCGCTTCGTTCCTTATATCGGCGCATTCATCGCTGCCGCGGTTCCTGCGGCGCTTGCCATCGCGGTTGATCCGGGGTGGTCCATGTTCTTATGGACGGTGGCATTGTTCGTGATCGTAGAACCGATCCTCAGCCAAATTGTGGAACCCATGGTGTATGGCCACAACACAGGGCTCTCGCCGGTAGCTGGCGTGGTGGCTGCAGCCTTCTGGACCTGGTTATGGGGGCCGATTGGACTTCTGCTTTCGACACCCCTTACGGTGTGCCTGGTGGTATTGGGGCGGCACGTCGAGCGATTAGAGTTCTTGGATGTGATCCTAGGTGATCAGCCGGCGCTCACGCCAGAGCAGAATTTTTTTCAACGTATGCTGGCCGGTGATCCCGACGAGGCCGCGGACCAAGCCGAGAAGTTCATGAAGGAGAAATCCCTCTGCGCCTACTACGACGAGATTGCAATTCCAGGGTTGCTGCTGGCGCGCTCTGACGCGCGACGCGGCGCTCTGGACCTGGACCGCCTCCACCGGATTAAGGAAGCTGTCGACGGCCTTATCGACGATCTTTCCGATCACGATGACGGCGCTCCACCAATCAAGAGCAGCAAGGACCTCCCTGACTCCAACACACTTGAAATCGAGCTGGTCGACGCTCCCGGTCTATCGCCGCCCGTTGTGCCGACTGGAACGTCAAGATCCGATTGGCGAGACGGAAAGCCTGTATTGTGCATCGGCGCGCGAGATCCTCTTGACGAAGCGACGGCGAACATGATCGCGCAGCTTCTCGAAAAACATGGCATCGGCGCCTGCATCGAGCCTTCGACAGCTGCCTCGACTTCCAACATCTTTGGGCTTGATACAGCTAACATAAGGATTGTGTGCGTATCTTGCCTTGGAAGCGGAAGTCCGGTGCATCTACGCTTCCTTCTTCGGCGTCTGCGTCGCAAAATGCCACACGCCACACTCCTTGTCGGCCTATGGGGCTCGTCCAAAGACTCGGAGGATGAAGAGAGCCTGGATGACGAGATCATCGGCGCGGATTTCTACGCGAAGTCCCTCCGAAAGGCGGTAGAGCTTTGCATCGAAGCGGCACATCGCTTGACCGCCGAAGAAGAAACAAAACGAACCGAAGCGCACCGGTCTCGAGCACCGCGATCTGGTGGCAGGCGAGGGAGGCGCGACTGAGGCGCCTCCGCTGCTAGCAATGTGCCATGGGACGATTAGCGGAGAACAAAAATGCGCGTATGCACGCAGCGTTCTGCCCGGTTGGACCCGTCTCCCGCTCCTGTAGCGGCGGCAAGTTTCAATGCCAGCCTCCGTGCGATGCCAACCGGCGACCTTTTAGGGTCGGCGCAGGAATGTTGGCGGCGAATTCAACCGAGGGGCTGCTTCTCGGCGACGATGTGTGCGACTCAGACAGCTCCGTGAAATTCGGCTCCTCCAGCGGCGCGCCTCAGAGGCATGTGGATCGGCCGCTCTTGTTTTGCGGTGGCAACCGACGGCCCCGCTCCCAGGTTGTCATCAGTTCGTGAAGGCCAGTTGCCGGCGGTACATCTGGAAATCTCCTTCGGCGCACTGGCACGCTGCTTCAAATGCAGCGCGGACAGTCTCGACATCGGCGCCATTAGCGCAAAGCCGACATTCGGGCTGACCGTATGTCCCAGAAGAGCCAAATCGAGCATTGCGGACCGCGCGTCGTCGAACACGATCTTGAAAAGCGACCGCTGCGCTCAAAAATGGGGGCGCGGTATCGTTGTGAAATGTTCTTCGAAGCCAGGAACGCCCCCGTAGCGGCCGAGTTAAGCCGACAAAACCCACTTGTGAGGGAGACAGCCATGGCCCGCGCAACAGCCCATCCGGACCATCAATGCATCTCAAGCGAAGACATTCAAGGAACCGAGGTTTATGGAGCAGACGGGAAGAATATCGGTGAGATTGATCACCTCATCATCGACAAGGTGTCAGGTCGCGTAGCTTATGCCGTCATGAGCTTTGGCGGATTTGTCGGGTTGGGTCACAGCCATTACCCCATTCCCTGGGCCGCGCTGACATATGATACGTCGCGTGGTGGTTTTCGAACCAATATCACCGAACAACAGTTGAGGGACGCGCCTGAGTTCAGCGATGACTCGTGGCAGGATCGAGACTGGGAAACGCGAACCCACCAGTATTACGGAACGCCTACGTACTGGGAAGCGAGACCGGGTGGCCTATAACGATAGGCAGCGCGTCTGAAAAGTCCCGATCGTGAGTGCCAGTCTGGGCGCGCTGTCCCGTTGGCTTAGAACACGTCGCGCCGCTCGCGCTATGTTCATGGCTGCGCGCTCAGCCAAGAAGCCGATTTCGCCGGAACATGAAACCGGTCGGAGTGAACCTTCTGGCCACCTCAAGCGCGCGGCTCTCGCAGCTTTCCAGCGCAATCTTCTGGGAGAGCATGACGTCTCCGATCGGCAGCTCGCCCGTCGGCAGGAAACACAGCCCGATCGTCGGGCGGTCTTTTTCATCGATCTCGCAGACGTTCGTCATGGCGCCGGGGTAGATCCTGTACTGCTTGCCCGTGTCGCTACCGACGACCTCGAAATACCCCTTTGCAGCGAACTGCGTCCGTTGCGCCGGCGATAGCCACTCTCGCAAGAGCCGCAGCGAGCGACCCTCCGGAGTTCTTTCGGCGCCGTGTCGTATGAGGAGAGCCCGGATCGCCCTCACGCGCGAGCGTTCACCAGGGCGAGACGGCCTGAAGCTCAACATGGCGCGCGGACCGATCACCCGCCAACCAGCCTGGGGAAGAACACGGTCTCCTCTGCGTTCGGGTCGAACGACCGGATCTGCGAGACCTGGCCCGGACCGGTCCGGACTGCCGCGGTGAAGCCGGTATTGGTGAGCTCGTAGAACCGTTGCTGCGCCTTCGCGAGTTCTCGTTCGTCGTCCGGATTGAAAAGGTGACGGCTGTCGCCGGAACGGTCCATCACGATCTGGATTGCCATGATCGTCCTCCTCGGAATGCTGATGGCCAAGGACCTGATCCAGTATCCGGCCGAAGTCGCGGAGTTTCAAGAGAAGAGATGTCGTCGCAAACGTTGGATTTAATCAGCTCAACGGGCCACGGTCTTAACCCAATCGCGGAGCTGACTTTGGCCGGGCGGGAAAATGAGAAACTATCACCGCGAACTGCCGAGGGCGACCGACAAGATCGTATCGAAAATTCCATTGAGGCGACGGGACGGACAAACTGGCCAAGCTTGCCGAAGACAGAACGAACCCATCAGGCCATGCGCCCTCAGTGGCCTGAAGCGGTCGGATCACACTTTGGGCATCGTCCGTCTGCGGCAACGGCAAGTTGGCGACCGATCTCTTCCCTGAGAGCTTCTCCCTCCCATGTCGTCCCGTCGCTCCTGACGACCCGCTTGGCGCGTTCGTAAGCATGGCTCTCAGCGGCATCGTCGCCCACGCGGATGATCACCTCATCGTGGAAGGGGCAGATCGTCGTCGCACGGGTCGTCTCGAGCGCGTGGCGCACCACGGCTGTTAGATCGTCGACGTTGGTGGACATCATGGCTCTCTCCCACTGGAGGTGCCGCCGAGGTACCTATGCCTGACGGCGGCCGGCGGGTGAATCGGTTCCAGAACGCTTGCTGCCGCGTTGACCCAGTAGAGCGGAACGCAAATCAGCCCCGGCTTCCAGAGGAGCGCCGAGGCCGATTGAGTCGCCCTCGGAGCCAATTCCCTGGTCGCGGTCGTCTGGCCTTGCACCTAAGCCGCGCCCGGGGTGCCTAGAGGTCCTGGGCTTTGCTTCGCCGTACCGAAGCGCCTAGCACCCAATGCGGCGCCAAGCATAGGAATGGGCGCACCACTTGCCTTGACCCACCGCAAACGCCGGGATGGGCCTTAAGTAGTCAACCGCAATTTCCCCGGGTCTGATTCAAGAGCATGAAGTGGGCATGCCGCGCCAGATCCTTTTCAAGTGCCCACGCACGGGCATGAATGTCCAGCATCGGCTGGACGATGCCCGGCCGAAGAGTTCGGAGACCGAAGACACCCACATTCCCGTGTGGTGTCCTGCCTGCGCCTCGCTGCATTTCGTCAACAGCACCACCGGCAAGTTGCTAGGCGAGCGAAGCGCTCAGCCGACCGGCGTTCAGCCTCCACCTGATGCGTCACGTCCTCGACGTGGTGCAGCAGAAACACGAGCCGTCCGTCCTCGTCGCGGATCGGCGAGTTAATCGGCTGCCAGTAGCGTTCGCGGAACGTGCCGTCCGGATCACGGATGTCGTAGCGTTGAACCGCCATCGCATGCGCACGGCCAGTCCGCACCGCAGTTCGCAGCGAACGTCAGCGAGTGGATCGTTCGATTATCGGGAAATATCTCGAACAGCGACCGTCGCGCGACGACGTCGCGGTCGGTGAAGGTCGCTGCGGCGTAGGCCGCATTGATGTCGACGATCTGCAGACCAGGACCGGGATCCAGCAGCATATACGGGTGCGGCGAACCATCGAAGTCGGAAAGAAGCCGCTGCCGGACGCCTGAGGCGTCGACTGATTTCAGGTGCTGGGGTCCGATCGGCGATCTCTGCGCGCCCTGTCTTTCGGCATTCAGCAGCGCCAGTTCGCGCCTGTTGGTGGCCAGCAGCTCTTCGAGCGTCCGCTGCAGCACAGGGTTGCTCGTTCCGGCCAGAAGCCTTTCGAAGTTCGCGATATTCTGCTCGCGAGATGAATTTCTTTATGCGTTCGGCGCTGAACCTGATCGGTGCTCATTGCGTGCACTGCACTGACATAAAGGTACCCTACGACCTCGGCAAGCGACATGCATTTTCGGGCTATTGCCAAATCCAAGCGGAAATGTAGAGTTTCGGGAGTTTTTCTAACACTGTTGAATTTGACGCTGTAGCGATTGCGATAGGTTAGTTTTTTCTTCTTGGGGGTTTCCCATGTTCGATCCTGCTACGACTGCACTTTTGCGCGCGGTCCTGGACGAAGTCTGCGAAAAGGTTTCCCGGTCCGAAACAGGCGCCCGCACCCATGTGGCCTCGAGGATTCTGGAAGCCGCCACTCGCGGTGAGGCATCTCCGGACAGCCTTAAGCAGGTCGGCCGCGAGGCGCTCTCCGAAGCCCCGACGATGTGGCGCTAGGTCCCGAGAGGGGCTAAGAGGTGAATTTCCAGGTCACCGTGCTGAAGGTACTGGTCAGCTACCCGGACGGCTTCGCTGTGATGGCCGACCTCAAGCGCGACATGGCCATTCTTGCGACCAGCGGACGCGACTGGGCCGAGCGAACCAAGCGCCTAGGAGCCCGCGTCCTCGATCTGGACAGATTCTCGCAAGCGCTCGTCGAGCGCCTGAATGGCGGGTGGCGCGTTACTCAAAAAGGGGCGCGCGGTGCTTGAGTTTATAGAAGCTCGTCCGTGCGATCCTGAGCCTGTGGCCGAAGAAGCTCCGTCGGCCCGGCCCCGCAGCGCCGGCCTTCCGGCGCAAAGGGGGCGGCGACGCCGCGAACGCCGACAGCGGCAGCGGATCGCTCGTGAAGGTGTTCAGACGAACGCCTCCTGAGATTCCTCTGCGACCCGCGAAAATTCAGGCCGCTCGACCTTCAGAGCGCGCTCAGTCGTCCGGCACCTCGCCGAACCTCCGGATCGCCTTGGCGTCGCCGAAGTCGCCGCTGGATGGGTCTCCCGTCCGTGAGAAGGCGAGCGCACCGACATGGCCGGCCTCGCGCGAAAGCGCCTCGGCGCGCATGACGGCCGCGTTGGCGATGAGGCATTCCGTCGCCTCTGCTGGCGCGACGCCGTCGTCGGTTGGGACGAATACAAACTGAGATATCTCGGCGGCCCGCGCAAACGCGCTCCCGGCAATCTGCATTGACCAGACTGGAATAGGAACAATTGGTGAACTCCGCCGTTCCTTGCGCGAAGAGACGGCCATGAGCACCAAGGAAAGCGCTGCCGATATTCAAAAGGATCCCGACGATTGGGTGTCGGGGGATGAGCCGACCGACGCCCAGGCGTCCCACCTGCAGATCCTGTCAGAACAAGCACAGCAGTCCTTCACGCTCCGGAAGGATCTGACCAAGGCGGAAGCGTCCAAGCTCATTGACGAAATGCGCAAGAAGGCGGGCGTCAAATAGGAGCAGCAGGAAAAAGCGATATTTGTCAAAGGAGGTCGTGATGCCACGCGGAGACAAACGAAGCTACACCGACAAGCAGAAGCGACAGGCCGAGCACATCGAGGAAGGCTACGAAACCCGAGGTGTTCCCGACAAGGAAGCCGAACGGCGGGCCTGGGCGACCGTCAACAAAGAAACCCATGGCGGCAAGAAGAGCGGGTCTGGCAGAGGCACCGAAGAAGACACCTCACCGTCTCGCAAGGGCGGCAGGCTTGGTGGAAAAGCGTCCGTCAGCCGTCCAGCCGCTGAACGTTCAAGGTCAGCCAAGAAGGCTGCTCAAACTCGCAAACGCCGTGCGGCGTGAAGGAGGCTCAATGCCGACCTGCGAAACCTGCGGCAATGACTATGACAAGGCTTTTCAGGTGCTGATGAACGGCCAGGCGCACACGTTCGACAGCTTTGAGTGCGCAATTCGTGCCTTGGCGCCGACGTGCAAGCATTGCGGAACGCGCATCGTGGGACACGGCCTGGAAAAGAGCGGCACCTACTATTGCTGCGACCACTGCGCCCAAAAGGAAGGTGTGACTGATCTCCGCGATCGCGTGTAGGAATTTGGGCGACCGCGGAGATGACACGGCCATTGCTATCCGACCATGGCGTATGGCCGGGCTCGGCGAATTTCGCCAGATCCCGAGTGGCACCCCCTATGGCGGGCCGAGCCTCTTTTGGTATTCGAACGTATCGTCGAGGCGTGCATTGTGGCCGGTCTGGTTGGTGGCGAAGGTTTTGCGGTAGACGCGAGCCTGATCCAGGCAGATGCCAACAAACAGCGCTCGATCGCGGGTCAGGATTGGCGCAGGGATCGCGATCCGGCGAGGTCAAGCCGCGCGGTGAAGGAGTATCTGGCGACCCTCGACGATACGGCGTGGGGCGCGGCCAGCGACGTTGTTCCGAAGTTCATCTCGCGGTCCGATCCCGCGGCCCAGTGGACCGGAGCTCACAAGGGACCGGCATTCTTCGCTTACTCCGACAATTATCTCATCGACGTGAAGTTCGGCGTCATCGTTAGGAACGCTTTGGCCTCAAGCCGGAGCGGCTCGTCGGGGATACCGCTTACGGGGCTGCTCCGATGCTGAACTGGCTGGTCGAGGAGAAGGGCATCGCGCCACATATCCCCGTGTTCGACAAGTCGAAGCGAGATGACGGCACCTTCTCACGCAGCGACTTTCGATATGATCCGACCTGCGACGTCTACCACTGCCCGGGCGGAAAGCAGCTCGGGACGAGCGGCACCGTGCACGAGGGCAAAACGCTTCTGTATCATGCGAGCAAGCTCGACTGCGACGCATGCCCGCTTAAACCGCAGTGCTGTCCAAAAGAACCATCGCGCAAGATCCCGCGCGACATAAATGAGCACGCCCGCGACGTCGCCCGCTCATTCGCTGGCACCGAGGGTTTCGAGACGTCGCGACGTCAGCGCAAGAAGATCGAGATGCAGTTTGCACACTTGAAGCGCATCCTGAGGCTTGGTCGGCCTCGGCTTCGTGGCCCACGGGGCGCCCAGGACGAGTTTGTTCTGGCTGCCATCGCTCAAAATCTGAGGCGCCTCGCGTCGTTCGTTGCGCGACCGCCACCCGCTCATGCCCTGTGCATTGCGTAGCGTAGGAGTTGCGTTGAGAGCGTCAGGGTCGGCGGACGAAAGCCGGTCGGCTTATCGAATGGCCGAAAGACATCCGTCGGTTACAGCCGACTTTTGCAACAAAATCGGCCACGAGCAGACATCGGCTATATCGGTCTTCTGTCCCCGCTGGCCCCTTGTTCAGGTTGGCAGCGCTGTCGTCTCGCATTTGCCGAGGCTCCTACTGAACCATTTCAACTTCGCTCACCCGCCATGTCTTCGCGAAGAACGGTTCCATAGGACTGTAGAGGCGAAGGATCACGAAATATCCCTTGCCAGGGACCGTCTGAATCCAGTTCCCGCGCTTAATACCCAGAGGCTGCTGCGGGCTGAAGTAGACGGTGGTGCTGCCGTCGGCATTCGCTTCGGCTGCGGGTGAAGGATAGCTCTGGCTGCCAGCGAGCGGGTAGCGCTGGGGTGTATCCAGCATCGACCGCGACTGATTGTCGTACAGGGTGAAGGACCAGAAGTTCGCTTCTGGAATGTCCTTGGGAAGCGTGACCTTGTAGGTCTTGGCGCCGTCGAAGTACTGCTTGTTGGCGTCTACGCTCGCAAAAAGGTACTGCGAGCCGATGCCCGGCAGCCGCATGGCCATCCCAGGCGAAATGCCAGTAGCGCAATAAAAGAAGCTCGACCGCGCATCAAGCGTGCGATAGCCCGTGGGCGGGAAAGGCTTAGCGCCTTCGCGCGTGACCAGCGGTATCGGCGTCTCGAACTGGTAACCCGTCTCGAACAGAAAGTTCCACCACACCGAGTCTGGGTAATAAAACCAAGCGGGATCGCGTGGATTGAAGCACAAGCTACGCGAGGTGGCATTGGCGATCCGGACCGCTTCGCCGATAATCTTCTTCATCCGCGCATCGGGCGCGAAGGGTTTGCCCTTAACGATGCCAATAGCGGCCAATGGCCCCATCAGCTCGGGGTCGAGCGCGGTGGCCGGCTCCTGTTGCACAACCTCGTTGAGCAGCTCGAAGTAGCTGAAGTCGTTGGGAGGAATGGTGTCCATCACTTTGCCGCTACCTTCGTGGAAGATGGTCGGCGGCGGTGGAGTGATCCGTCCGAGCTGGGCCTTGCCCGCCAGGAACTCGGCGATGGGAGTACCGAGGCCGCCGGGCTCGTACGGGTACACTTTGGTGAACTTCCTGATCGATTCGGCGGCAGGCTTCGGGTCATTCTTGTTCTCAAGAAACGCCCGGCCGAACCATATCACACGGGTCGTCCGGGCGCGGGCGACAAAGAAGCCGCCGTCTGGCGTCGAACCATCATAGCCCGGCGGCAGGATCAGATATTTTCCACCTTCACCCCGGTCGCCGCCGGGCGCGCCGATGTCGGTGACCCAACGGAACCAGTAGTCGTCGATGGCACCGAGAAACTTTGGAGGCACCTCCAGCACCACCGGCCCTTTGGTGAGATCGAGCACACCGAATGCATAGACGGTATCCGCGTTGGCGGTGAGGAATAGCGACTTGGCATCCATCAGTTCGGAAAAGACGATGACCTCGTTGTCCTTCACTCCAGCACTCAGAAGGCCTTTGTGCAACGCCCGGATGCTGACGCCCTGCAACGTGTCCACGAACGCGCGAAACGCGTGCGTGAAGTCGAGGTTGTCATAGGCCTTGTCGACGGTCGCCTTGCTTGGCGCGCCGTCCTTGAACTCGAGCGTGCCGAGGCGTGATTCGACCCTATCCGGCGTGCTGATCGCCGGCGGAATCGCGGGTGCCGTCTGGGCGGCGGTCAAATGGGGTAATGCGATGCAGGCCATGACTGTGACAACGCATCTGAGCTGCTTCATCGCATCCTCCCAGTGCCCGAACCAACCGTTCCCACGACCGCGCTACCGCCGAACGCGGCTCTTCTCATTCGGCCTTGGCCTTCTCCTGCATCGCCGCCTGCAATCTCTTGATGTCGGCGGGCGAGAGTTGCGGCCGATCGACCTTGATCGTCAGCTTGTTGAGCTTGGCCGTCAGCGGGAACGGCGGCTTGTAGTCGGCATCGTTCACGCCGGTGAGCGTGTCGGAGCCGATGTCGAAGCTCTCGTCCCACTGCAGGATCATCGGCAGCGTCTTCGCCATCTTCTTCGTGGCGACTTCCTTGCCATCCACTTTCAGCGTGCCGGTACCGGGTTGGGCGAGACCGCTGAAGTTGTTGTACTCGAGTGTCTCGACGCCGACGCCGTCATAGTTGAAGCCGAACTCGACTGTGTGGCGGCCAGGCGACAGCGCATCCGGGCCTTCCCACTTGATCCGTTCGAGGTCCACCAGATTCCACAGGAACACCGGCTTGCCCTTCAACAGGTAGAAGCCGTAACCGGCGAACCGCCCGCCCGAGGTCAGGATCATGCCCTCGGCATCACCTTGCGGCACGTCGATATCGGCGGTGATCGTGTAGGAGGTATTGAGCAGCAGCGGTGAGTCCCCCTGCGGCAGTCCCGTCATCGGCCGCGTGTACACAAACTCCTTGCGGCCGGCGGTGATATTCGGCCGCGGGGCAATGATACGTGCCGCGACCGACGCATCCAGCGGGAAGACTTGATACTTCTTGGCCTCGGCGATGAACATGTCTTTCATCTCCTTGACCTTGTCCGGGTTCGTGGCGGCGATGTCATCGACCTGGCTGAAGTCCTTTGTCAGGTCATAGAGTTGCAGGATCTGGTTGTTCAACGGATCCAGATTGGCTGGCCCGAACGCCTGCCAGGGGGCGCGATTGACCTTGGTGCTCATTATCCAGCCGTCATGATAGAGCGCCCACTGGCCCATCATCTCGAAGTACTGGGTCTCATGCCGCGATCGCACTTTGGCGTTCGGCCCATCGAACGTGTAGGCAAAACTCGTGCCCTCGATCGGCGCCTGCTTGATGCCATCCACATAATCCGGAGCCTGAATGCCGGCGGACTCGAGGATCGTCGGCACGATATCGATCACGTGAACGAATTGCTCGCGCAAGGCGCCCTGATCCTTAATGCGCGCCGGCCACGACACCACCATGTTCTGGTTGATGCCGCCGAGCCTTGAGGCGTTCTGCTTGAACCAGTCGAACGGCGTGTCAAACGCCCACGACCAGCCCGCGGACATGTGGTTGTAGGTCTGCTCGGTGCCCCAGACGTCATAGAACCTCATCTGCACGTCAACCGGCAGCTCGTTCAAGCCGTTGAAGAAGGCCACCTCGTTTGGGGTGCCCAGCGGTCCGCCCTCGGCGCTGGTGCCGTTATCGCCGTTGATGTAGATGACAAGCGTATTGTCGAAGCGGCCAAGATCCTGGAGGTGCTGGATCACGCGGCCAATCTCGTGGTCGTTATATGCAGCGTAGGCGGCGTAGACCTCGACCTGCCGGATAAAGAGCTTCTTCTCCTCGGCGCTCAACTGGTCCCAAGGCTTCAACATCTCCTTGGGCCATGGTGCCAGCTTGGTGTCCTTCGGGATCACGCCGAGCCGCTTCTGGTTCTCCAAGATGCGCTCGCGCACCTTCTCATAACCGTCGTCGAACAGGTGCATCGCGCTGATCTTGTCCACCCACTCCTTAGTCGGGTGGTGCGGCGCGTGCGTGGCGCCGGGGGCGTACTTGATGAAGATCGGCTTGCTCGGGTCGGTCTGGTGTATCCGCGTCATCCAGTCGATGGCATCATCGGCCATCGCAGTGACCAAGTTCCAGGTGCCAGGCGGCTTGCCCAAGAACGGATAGATCTGCGTCGTGTTGCGGAAGAGGTTCGGCTGCCACTGATTGGCATCGCCGCCGACGAAACCGTAGAAGTACTCGAACCCCATGCCGGTTGGCCATTGGTCGAACGGGCCGACCTGGCTGGCCGCGAACGCCGGCGTGTTGTGATCCTTGCCAAACCACGACGTGGCGTAGCCGTTGTCAAGCAGCATCCGTCCAATCGTCGCCTTGTCCTTGCCGATAATGCTGTTGTAGCCCGGGAAGCCGGTTGACTGCTCCGAGATAACGCCGAAACCCGCCGAATGGTGATTGCGCCCGGTGATCAGCGCCGCACGGGTCGGCGAGCAGAGCGCCGTGGAAAAGACGCGGTTGTAGCGCAGGCCCTCGTTTGCGATCCGGTCCATTGTCGGCGTCGGGATCACGCCTCCGAAAGTGCTTGGCACACCGAATCCCGCGTCATCTGTGATGATCAGCAGAACGTTGGGAGCGCTCTGTGGCGGAACAATGCGTGGCGCCCACCAAGGTTTGGATTGCAACGCATCATCTCTGATGACGCCGCCAAACTTCGGATCGGGAGCTGGAAGCTGTTTGCCGTCTATTGTCGTGGTGGCGCTGGGTGATCCCAAAACGCCTGTGACCTGCTGAGCTGAGGCCGTGAGACAACCTAGTGTGAGGAGAGCTGCTGTGGCCGCAAGAAAATCGCGCTTCATAATCCCGATCCTCCGCTTGAGCAATTGACGATCGGGCCCGAGTGGACATTTCCTTTGATTTAGATCAAGGGTTGTAGCGAATGCATTGTCTCCGGGATGCTCGCTTTGGGTCTTGGCTGTGTGAAAACGCGAAGACGCTCAATCGCGGTAGAACAAGTTATTCGTCCAAGACCACGTTAGCCGCTCAACGCACAAGCGAATTCAACTTAGAGGTTGAGCTGAAGAACATCGTTCTTCGTCGCGTTTTGATTTTTGAGTTTTCACACAGCCAGGGTCAGAAGCGGAAGCCAGCGGGGCAGGGGCTTCCAGCCCTGGAGTCCGCTAAGGGCGGTTGTCGGACGCTAGGGGGCAACGTGGCGGCTGGCGCTGTGGGAATGAAAATTGCCCACAACGCCAAGCCGGTTAGTGCATGTGGCCAATCAGATAAACGCCGCCACCGAGGACGATCACGGCCCAAAGCAAGAGTACGGGCATCGAACTCCCTCGTTAGTTCGACGTGCAGACCTTGACCGTCTTCATGCCGGTTTCAGCTTCGGCGCGGGTCTTGTAGACCGTGTCGCCGCTGACCACCGTCGTTTCCGTGGTCGTCGGCTTCGATTCAGTGATCGTGCACTTCTTCGTCTTCACGTCCTGCACGATGTAGAACGATTGCGCAAACGCAGGCGCTGCCACTGACGTCAGCACGGCGACGGCGATCATCGTTTTGATATTCATTCAGTCCTCCTCCATTAGCCCATCCATCGGGCTCGTTTCGTAAACTCAGAAAATTGCCAGTTGTTCCCGATTGAGTCGAACTTCCCTGTCGGCGCTGCGTTATCGCGTCGAACGGAGGAGGCTTCGATGCTGGATGTACGGCTGGTTGCAACTTGCGTAGCAATGTCCGTCGCCTTGATGTCGGTCGCCTTGGCCGAGCCGACAAAGGAGCAAGCTCCGTCCGACACGCAGAGCTCGACCGAAGCTCGTCCGATACGCGTCATCCTTCCGGCTCCCTGGGAGTCCGGCAACCCGAAGGCCGAAACGCGGCCGGCAAGGTGATGAGGAAGGAGCGGCAGGCGTGCTGTTATGCCGAGCCCCTGATAGCATTGCTTGGAGCGCTCTGATGGATAGAAGTTCGATCTATGACGAGCTGGGTCGCGTTGAGCGCGATGTGGTGCAAGGAGAGCGCCGGCTTGCAGAACTGGAGCGACAGCTCGTCGACTTGAAGCGCGAAGGTGAGGACACGACAAGTGCCGAATTGGAGTTGGACACGCTGCGTGAAAATCAGCGCCTGCGCGATCAGGATCGGCAGCGGCTCCTTTGGATGCTGCAGCCATGAGTCAATGGTCCGGCTCCTCGTCCACCACCTTTGCTTGAAGAGACAACTCGTATGAACCAGGCATCAATATTCGTTGTAGAAGACGAGGCGCTCATTCGAATGATGGTCGTCGATATGCTGGAGGAACTCGGGCACACCGTCATTGCCGAGGCAGGAAGCATCAACGAGGGGCGGTCTCTTGCCGAAATTGAGGGATACGACCTCGCAATCCTCGATATCGATTTACAGGGAAATAGCGTGCAGCCTGTTGCCGAGGTTGTTGCCGGGCGGGGGTTGCCCTTTATTTTTCTCAGTGGCTATGGCTCGGCAGGTGTGCCCGATGCGTTCAAGAACATTCCCGTTCTGAGAAAGCCGTGCTCGCCCGATGAACTCAATCGCACGATTGACGCAGCTCAATCGAATGGAACGACGAGCTCACGCTGACAGGGACCGGAATTTAGTCGGACGTCAGCCACGGGCGGGCCGCGAGGTCGGCTAAAAGGGCCACGGACAGACGTTGCGGGGCGGTTCTCGACGACAAACCCGGTGGGACTTACTTACGTGGTTCGGTCACCACTTTGGTTGATCCGTCCGGCGCCGCCTGCATTCCTGGTGGGCTTTGACCTTGTGGGCTTTCCGGCGGCGCGCCACCCGATTTCGTATCCAGCGGTCCGGTCCAACCTTGTGGCTGCAATTGACCTTTTTCTTCTGGTGCCGGGCGTTCGGTTGCCATGTCCTTGGGGTCGTTCTGTGCTGCCGAAAATCCGCAAGACAACGCCCAGCCAACCGCCGTTATCAGAATGATCCGCATCGCGAGACTCCGCTTGGCTGACCGAACCAACAGGCTAGTACCCGCTTCAGTTCCGAATGAAACTCGCGGTGTCCGCCTTGGGGCGGCGCAACAGGTCAGAGATTGGCATTTGGAGTCCGCTAAGGAGCGGTTATCGGACGTCAGCTTCAGGCGGGCAGGAAGGTCGGCGAAGGGACCAGTGTACGTTGATCAAGCGCCATTTTTGAGAATCCGTGAAGATGTGCTCAGGCGATCTCTCGCAAGGGGAGCGACAGCTGCACGTTGAAGGGTCGCGAGGTGTTGGCTGCGATGAACGCCTGTAACGCAGGCGAGACTTCGGCATCTGTGTCGATCACACACTGCGCCACGCCATCTGCAACCTCTGACGTCGCGTCGCGGCTCCAGCCTTCGATAGCGTTGAACGCGACAATTCGCACGGGGTAGGTGTATTCGCCGCTGATGATGTTGCGGATCACGGTTTCCAGGTCCGTGTCGGCCTCATCGGTTTCCCGCCACGCGCAACCGGCATGCGCACCAAAGTCTTCGAGCACCAGATAGATGTTGCGATCGAGCCTATCGAGCGGCACGATCGAAGGTGCGCGGGTCCTGGTCATTCCGGTTCATCCTCGGCCAGCGGCACGCCGTATCGGTCTGCGCTGCCGGCCGGCCTCAGCGGGCTCCGCCCGGTTCGAACTGTCTCGTTGACGATAGCACGGTCGCACCGCTCTTCGGGTGTCAGGATCATCACCGCGTCATGGATATTCGCAGGAATCGTAAGATCGCTGTCGACTGGCTTCCGCGCCCATTCCCACCATTGATCGAATGCGTCCTTGGTCATTCAGAGATCCTCCCTCAGGCCTTTGAAAAACGGATGCCGCAAATGGCCGCTGGCCGACTTGGCGCGGTATTCGATTTCGGCGGCTAAGCGCGGCTCGACCCAAATGCCGCTGCTCGGGATGCGTCTGGTGAAGGGTTGTGTCTCGCGCACCAGCGTTTTCAGCCTGCGCTGCAGGTCCTTCACCGCCGCGTCCTCAAACCCATGCTCGACCTTGCCGGCGTAGACGAGTTCGTCCCCGTTCTGCCGGCCGACATAGATGCCGTCGAACCGGTTGTCCTTGATCTTGAAACCCGCGATCGCCAGCGTCTCCCGATGAGCGCACGTCGTCTTGACCCAGTGATTTCCGCGCACGCCGCCATAGGGTGAGCCGGCGATCTTGGAGACGACCCCCTCGAGCTCGGCGGCGCAAACCCGACGAAAGAGTTCGGCGCCGTCCATGTCGAAGTGATCGCTGTATTCGATCGGGGTTCCGGCGATCAGATCCTGGAGCGCGGCCTTGCGCTCGACCAGCGGGAGTTGCCGAAGGTCGCGGCCGTCAAGATACAGAAGATCGAACGCGATCATCTTGAGATTGTCGGCCTTGCCGGTCAGGCTCTTTTGCAAGATCGCGAAGTCGGTCTTGCCGCCTTCGCCTGGCACGATGATTTCGCCGTCGATTATCGCGGATTTGGCCGCGATGAGGTCGGCATCATTCGCGACCTTGCGGAAGCGCTTCGTCCAGTCGAGGCCGCGTCGGGTGAAGATTTTGATGTCGTGGTTGGCAATGTGGAGCTGACCGCGGTAGCCGTCGAATTTGATCTCGTGAATCCAGCGGTCGCCGCGGGGGACGCGGTCGACCTGCTCGGCCAGCACGGGCTCGACGAAGCCGGGAAACGGGGCCTTGATCCCGATCGCCTTCCGCTTCTCGCGACGCAACGCCACCTGACCTACTCCAACGCAACATCACTTCGGATTCGAATCATTCGGCGGCGATTCGTTCCGTTCTGGCGCGCGTCGCCTATTCCCACGGGAACCTTGTGAATCCGATCGCGTTTCGCTCTGCAATGGAGGTTACAACGGACATGGCGAAAAAAGCGAAGAAGCAGACGACCCGCGGCCGCAAACAGGACCGCGCTCGCATTGCGGGCGGCCAGGACTATGAGGTGCGCTACGAGGCAAAGAAGACCGGCCGCTCGGCGCTGGCTGTGAAGAAAGCGGTCAAGAAGGTCGGGAGCAGCCGGAAACGGGTCGAGAAACGACTGCGGTCCAGGTGAGATACGAACAAGGCCGCGACTGAAAGGGTGGCTAAAGACTGCTTCGTCGATGCCGATTGGCTTGCGATGTGCTACGCCGCAGCTGTCGCGCCGATCGTGCGGAACGTCGCGGCACCGGCCGCAGGAGCCGTTCCAAATCGGCGCCTGCGGCCATTCGTTTGGCACCTTCATCCCGTCAGTTGAAACTGCCTGAGACGTAGTCGCTTTCTATAGCGACAGATTATCAGGCGGGGGCCACATGGCACGCGGACGTAGGGCCGGTCGCCCATCCTCGGCAGTTAGCCAGGAGGATCATTTCCCGATGGCATGTGTCGCAGACCGGCGCTTGCGCGCCATTCGCGGAGTCCCTAGGCATTGTTAGAGCTTGCCCCGAGCTCAATGCCAGCTCTTATCCGGACAACTTCGGTCTATGGCTCTTCTGGGCGGACCATTGCGGCTCGTTGAGGCTCGAAAATGGTAGATATACTGACGCTGCAACCATTTTGAGTCGAGCTTGGATGGCCAAATCGTCAAAGCTGGTCGTCGTAAAGAAAGGGCGCGTGCTCCTTGTCAGGCGGCGACGCGACAAGCTCTGGATGTTTCCCGGTGGCCGCAAACGCTTGGGTGAGAGCGAGAGGAAATGCTTGCGCCGCGAAATCCGCGAAGAGTTGCCCAAGCTTAAGCTTGGGGCTGTGAGGCTCTGGAAAGAAGTGAGGGCCAAGAACCGCCGATCGGGGCGTAGGATGAGTGATGCGATCTTTGTGGCGCCGAAGGTCTCCGGTCAATTGAAGATAGGCGACAAGCGCGAGATCGACAAGGCGGCATGGCGCAAGCCGCGTGGCATTAGACTGACGCCAACATCGCGCTACATACGTGACAAACTATTTCCGAAATATCGAAGCTAGGGCGTGTCACGGCCAGCGCCGCGGAGCTGGAGCGCGCTCGTGCCCCTGGCCGCTTGTGGGCCCAAGACCGACTTCGGAATTTTTCGAGCAGAACGATCTTCCGGTCCCCCAGTGGTGAAGACCCCCCTTCGGCCGGAACCAGATGGCAGGCGCGAAGCCGATCCTTTCGGATCACGTTCTCGACAGTGTTTTTTATGCCGACAGAAGGCCTCAGCCCAAGCTGAGGCGTGCTCGTCGCCTGTGTACATTTTTGTACAAAGCACCGGAACAGATTCCGGGGTTCGGACTCATTCCCGGGGGCTTCGATGGGATTAAAAGACGTGCCGCGTTACAACTCCTTCGCCCGTGAAGCTGCAGCAACGCTGCTGCGAATGGCCAAAACAACAAAAGACCCGCGGGTTGCGTCGGGATTTATCCAGCGTGCGGCCGATCTGAAGGACCGCACGGGCGAGCTGCCCCCCGTTGATATTGAAGCGGTAGCGGAGGAGTCTAAGAAGCCTCTGACGAAAAACTGACGCCCTCCGGAAGTTCACGCCAACGAAGACTTCGCTTATTGTTGGTCAGCTTGTGGCCCAACTGCGAAGTTGCGTCGTTTTGGGTGTCCGGTAAGGCCGCCGCCTCACCGGACAGATTGAGCCTCAATCGCTTTAGTTGAATGTTTGCAGCCTTAATTTGAGTGATCCGTCGGCTTGGCGTTCGAAGACGTGCGTCGCCAAACCACTGAAGGGAGACGGCTTGCCGTCCTTGTCCTTACCCGTGGCGCTCCACTTGGCTGTGCCGAAGACAACCTTGTCGTCTCCGCCGGCGTCGATCATCTCCAACTTGTGATCCGTCACACCGCTCGCGAAGAGTCCGGCAAAGAACTTCTCGATCTCGGCCGGACCCGAAGCGACCTGATGTGTCGGCGGCATCAATTTTGCCGTCGCGACATAGGAGGCGCCGATGGCCTTCTCGTCGTGCTTGTTGAATGCGGCATCCCACGCTGCGTAAGCCTTCTCCACGTCCCCCTTGACGTCTGCGGCCAACGCAATTCCCGGCGCGCAGAGCAGACAAATGACTAGTGCTGATGTTTGAGCCAACTTCATAGGATACTCCTCTCCTGGATAACGCTTTTCCCGATTCATCATCAGTCGCCCGCCGCGGCTACGCTCCGCCAGCAGACGACACCGTCGCCGGTCGCGCTGTGGCCGGCCATTGGTTCATTAGGGAAGAGGTGCAGGCGATGCTAACTTCAATGGCGCCGGTCACCTCAGGAGTCCATATCGCACGTCATGACACCGCTATTGCAGCCGGTGACATATGCGCCGAACTTCAACCACCACGACCAGTTCTACAAGGCAACATGATCATGCTGGGACTCCATCCAATAGTTCGCGGAACAGCAATTCCGTGCGATTACCGTCAACCACGTTGACAAATGGGAGCGACTGCACACGCATTGCCTAGGCCGGAATTCTCGGCGCTGCGCACGGTAATTCGCTTTTTTGCGCTGGGCTGGCTGTCAACCGAGAAGGGGCAATGGTTCGCTTCAAACCAGGAGCGGACCGAGACCGCGGTGAACCCCGACGCCGATTTTGACCCCGAATGGAGGGCCTCTTCTGATTTCAGGGCGCACGAAATGAAGGATGAGAGCAGCGGCAATGACCGAGTGGCGATTAGCCCTGTGACCACTCGTTCCAAAGACGGAACCATCGGATCCTTCAAAAGAAACGCGAAACAATTTCCAACCCTGTTGCTTGAGATAATCGTGGGGCCCTAATCGGGATATCGCGAAATGGCCACCCCCAACCGAATATCCGACCACATCGACCATAAGACTGCCCGGTCGATCTGTGACGAGGTGGGTGACAGGTTGCAACAAGACTTAGCTCTCGAAGTCTCGCCGCTGCCGCCCTATCTCGCACGTCTAGTTGATGAATTGCGTAACCAGGAGCGTCATCTACTTGATGGCGTCGAAAACTGGCGCTACCGCTGACTGTTTCTTCCCCATGCGGCGATAGCCGCGGCCGTGTGAGCGCGTAAAGAAAAGCCGCCGCCGGGCTGAGAGCGGCGGCTTGTTTCTACTAACATCGTCGCTGAGTGCGGTTCTTGGTTGCGCGGGCAATCCGTTCATAAGACCGATTGATGCTGCGGTGCATGAGTCTCTTCCTGGCCCTTGGCTGACCTCATCCCAGAGCGCTTCCGAGAGGTGACCCGACCAAGCTCATCCTGACCGCCGAGGGCAGCCTTTGACCCGAAGCGGGCATGCGTTGATCTAAATCAACTCCAAGTCGTCGGCCGCCTGCGGAAACTCGATGTCGGAGGGCACACGAAGCCGCGGTGCCGCCCAGGGATGAGATCATCGATGATAAAGATCACTCTGATGATTTGCGTCGCCCTTATGCTGTTGGCGTCGAGCGCGACTGCGCAAAAGCCAGTGGGACCCTGCACAGCGGACGAGATGAGGTTGTGCGCCGGGATACAGCCAGGTCGAGACAGTCTCCGCGCCTGTTTTCGAGAGCACATGCACGAACTTTCAGATGCTTGCCTCTTGGCGCTTGCTAGGCTCAGTGCGGTTGACAAGACATGCAGGGAGCGGCTCAACCAAGAGTGTGCCAGCGTCGAACCAGGACAGGGCCGCCTCGAGTCTTGCCTGAGGTCTGCTGCCGCCAAGCTGGACGATTATTGCAAGGGTGCTCTTAGTCGCGCGATCCCCGGCGCCGGCAGTGCCCGGTGATGATCGCGGAATTGGACTTGCGACGAAGTCCGGAAATGGCCCATCTACGACCTTTAACGAGGTCTGCTGTTTGTGCCGCTGTGAGGGATGAGCGGACATCTGGAGCACCCACGGAAGCTCCGAAGTCTTATTTCGGCGGCTGCAAGCCCGACGAGTGAGCCCACTCGTTGACGCGGGATGCTGTCTCTGCCTGCCGGGCTTTCTTGATCATCGCGTCACGCTCGGGGCCGGGCGGGAGCTTGGCGGCTTCCTCTTGGACAGACTTTGCCCATGCGGCGAGCCGGTCCTCTAAGGTGAGCTGCTGTTTGAAACGACGCCGCCGCTTAAACATGGCGCTGCTCCATTACTGAGACGATGTTCCATTAACGCATGCGGGTCATCTCCAGTTCTGTCCAATAGTGCACACAACTCAGCTGCAATTCCGAGCACTGGTGAGGGGATCAGATAGCGCGTGCGCGAGCAAGTTAGGGAAACGCTTGAACCAAGCAAAGGCATTATCCTACTCACAGGAGGCATCGACTTACCGCCAGCAGGAGGGCGAGGTGATTGACAGCGCGGTTCCAACGAACAGATTTCTCATTCGGATGGGGGGCTGTGGTTGGATGGTCTACGATCGTAGTCGCCGGGGCCCGGCGCTGATCGGAACTGACGTAGCGGCCAATTTGACGAGGGAGCAGGCCGAACGGGCATACCACCTTCTCTCCGGTTTGGCAGGAGCACCTGAGAGCTCGTCACAGTAGAGGCCGAGGCCATCTAAAATCACGTCACTATCGAAATTAGGCCACTGCAAAATCAAACAAGGCCACGCCGTTTGCAGGAACTAGCTCGCTTGTCGTGCATTTTTGGGGAATGCCGCGATACTTCTTTCACATCACCCATGACCGCAAACAGATCGACAATGAAGGCGAGGAGCTGCCCGACAAACACGCGGCTTGGAAGGAAGCCACGGTAACTGCAGGGCAGATGCTGCAAACGCTCGACGGGAAGCTGGCTCCCGGCCGCGATTGGCGGATGGAAGTCTCGGACGAATTTCAGAACATACTTTTCATCCTGCATATACAGGCGGAGAAGCCGAAGTAAGGGCGCGACGGCCCCAAGCATCTCTAGGGGCTGGAGAGAGGAGAATTGGATGCCGGGGCCGCGAGCGCACCAACTCGAATACGCCTAGCGCGCTAGCGGTAAGCCTCTGCCTCATGCCCGCCCCGCGCACCAACAAATGTGAAGTGTCCCAGATTAACTTCGCGGCTGTCAGGCCGTGTACTCATAAACCGACGAGTTGGCGGGTCTGCAGTGCCTCAAAAGCAGATATCAACAGTACCCACATGAACGTCCGCTAGACATTCGCCGACTTCAGTCGATCAGCTTCATCGGCATGGGCAAGTGGCGCCGGGCGGAATCGTAATACCTCGCGCCTGCGGGGTTCTGAAGTTGATCACACCTTGGTCGGAACCTGCTCGGGCGTCACTGATCAGATGAGGAGGCTCGTAAAGAATCGTTCGGTGATCTTCTCAGTGACTGACGGCTCCTTCTCGTCAGAAGTGACGACGGTGACAAATTCGTTTTTGCAGTCCCAGCAGTGCCAAAGATCCTGGACTTCCTGCGGATTGACGCGTTCATGCCACTCGAGGTGAACTGCCTCAGAACCACACCGAGGGCATTTTTCGTGATTTGGTATTGAGACCGATGCCATGTGGAACCTCCCTCGTTTCCCATATGCGGATGAAAGCTCGACTAGTGTCGTTCCGCTTCAGCCTCTCGCTCCAACCGCAAGATATGCGCTCGTAGCGTACCGAACGTCTCTTCGGCCGCCTCGCTAAACAGCGGATCCTCGGGATTGGTCATCGCCGAAGCGATCTCCGTCCAATCTTGGGGCTCTAGAGCCTTGAGGGCGGCAGGAAGGAAATCGCGGTCTTCCATCATGATGTGAAGCCGCTGATGGTCAATGAACTCGCGAACGATGTTGTCGACATTTTGCCGAGGGATTTCCCGATCCGCCAGAACACTATCGACCGCACGAGCGACACGGCGCAACCGCTCAGCTCCTTGCTGATGCTCACGTGCGAGATCGCCGACTTTCGCAGCCGCTGCGGGATCGCGAATGTTTAGCTTGGCAAAGATCAAGTCTTCCTGGGGATGATGGTACACCTCCGGGTAAACTTCGAAATAGCTAATAATCGCGCGAATAACCTCGTAGTCGGGCCGGCCCCCGCGGTCAAAAATCTCTAGTTCACGCTCAAGGACAAGGAGCAGCCTTTCAATGTTGCGATGCTCTTGCCTTAGAAGCTCAATGATCATTGTAGCCTCCACGGATGAACCATTGAGAAAATTCAATCTAGCCCGAAACGCAATGTCAGTTTTTGCGCTGGATCAAACCTGAACCGAACGCGGTGTTTTCAATCTCCGAGCGCGCTATGTGACGCTTACCCGGCTCGCGTTATGCCGCCGTGGCCTTGCAAATATCCTCCGCCGCGGCGGTATGCATGCCCGCAGCGGTTTCGATCGCCTCCACACGCGCTGGGCGTCCTTTTCGGACGGCAGGTCTACGCCTCGCGCGAGCAGGCAGGCAGGATCGCGCGGGTCGAGGCCGCTCCTGGACAGGATCTTGACGTCGCGGCCGTCGCGGACCACGCGCCCGCGGTAGCCGTCGTATTTGACTTCGTGGATCCAGTCGGGCCCGGTCGGCACGACTTTGCGCGCCTCCGGGCGGCAGAATTCGAAAGGTGGGGGCATGCGACCGATCTATGTCGCGGCGTCCAAATGTGGAGTCCTGAGATCCTGCGATTTGTCAGTTTATCGTCGGCCGGCCGATCTCCTCGGCCTTTTCATCGAACCATAGGCGCTCTTCGTCGGAGAGCTTTTCGTAAAGGGCGTAGGCTTCAGCCATGAGGCTATCGAATTGCGGCGTGCCGCAATGTGCTTCCGCATCGACCAGCTTGGTCAGGAACTTTTGCATCCGGTCTGAAGCTTGATCGGTGTCGATGTCGAGGAAGATCATATCGATATTTTAATCCCGACTCGCCTGGGCCAGCCGCGAAAAAAATAAGGGCCGCCGTCCTTCCGGAAACAGCGGCCCTCATTGCATCCAGCCCGTATTGCCACTTTTTCCCGGTCAAGAGATCCTTGCGATAACATAGGTGAATCTACGGTGAGCTAATCGATTGCGACCAGAAATGCGGACGGGTCACCTCTCGGACATGTATGTATTGCTACCATTTCGGCGATTGTAGCAGGCCAGTTCCGAATTAACTGGAGCAACCCTTTCATTGGTGGCACGTTAAAAACCATCGCCGAACGGATCGTGGCTTTTATCGGTGATGAGAACGCCGGTTGCGCTCCCGCCTTCCTCTCAGGAAAGGAGTAGCGCCGTGCATCGGCGACGTCGGTTCAAACAAAAAACAACCCCTCGAAGAGCGCTTGGTTGAAGAAGCCAAGCAGCTGCGCGCGATGGCCGCAACGCTTCCACCGGGTTACGAGCGGGACGCGCTGCTGCGCAGGGCTCGGCAGGATGAAGTTGCTGGGCACATGACCGAGTGGCTTAACTCGCCCGGCCTCAAGCCGCCGACTTAGGCCCTCATAATGGGAAAATCGCGAGCCGCAAAATGCCGCATTAAAGCGGAGCGATGCCGCTTGAATGCAAAGAATGCTCGAAGTGCGGTCGAGGAAGAGGCGTGGCTCGACCTGGCGGCCGATTGGACCGTGTTGGCAGTCGCATTCGACCAAGAGGACGGTCTACCGCGAACGAATGGCGGAACGCCTAACGAGTAAAGGCCGCCTCAGTTGGCGGCCTCATCGCGAACGGCTTCTTATTTCGGTGTGCCGGTCTGCCTACCCGAACCGGTGGTCTGCTCACTTCCCGGTTGGCCGGGGGGATGCGCGGAAGCGGCCGGCTTCTCTTGATCGGTCACGTATCCGGACGCTCCGGAGTTGCGTGTCTTGACCCCTTTGTCCGCATCACGCTGCATCTGCTCGTTGGGCTCGCTACCCTTGAGCCCCTTATCTACATCACCGTGCATCTCTTCCTTGGTTTGCTCACTGGGCGCGGCCTTTTGCTCCTGTGCCGTTGCAGGGAAGGTAATCGCGCTTCCGGCAACTACAATCATCGCGAGAATTGCTGTTCGCATGCTTCTCCTCCTGGCGTTGCCCCGATCCCGCTAAACTCGCGAACTTCCCAACCTTTCCTAGTTCCGCTCGCTATTTTTATAGGTCCGCTTTGCGCGATCGAAGTGGGCTGCGCTCAATGTCGCCTATTGGGGCCCTGAGCCGACATTCATGTGGGTACTGTTAATCTGCTTTTGAGGCACTGCAGCCCGCCAAGTCGTCGATGACACCTGCGATTTGAAACTAGGACAGGAACGTTTGGGCGATTGCCAAGTTTTCCCGATACCCTTCCCCAAAGGGTGACCCTAAGTGGCCTCAGCTCCATCGCCCCCCTTGCGAGCTGGGGCCCTTTTTCTCAGGAGGGCGAGATGATTGACAGCGCGGTTCCCGCGGTTCCAACGAACAGATTTCTCATTCGGATGGGAGGCATTGGATGGATGGTTTACGATCGTGATCGCAGGGGGCCGGCGCTGAGTGGGCACGACGTGGCGGCCAATTTGACGAGGGAGCAGGCCGAACGGGCATACGACCTTCTCTCCGATTTGCCCGGAGCACCTGAGAGCTCATCACAGTAGAGCCGATCCAAAATCACGTCACTATCGAAGTTAGGCCACTGCAAAAATCAAACTAGGCCACGCCGTTTGCCAGAGCTAAACCTGGACTGCCAGCTTTCAGCCGCACGTAACTTCCGCTCTCGTGCAACTCTAGCCAGCCATGCTCAACGGCATACTTTATACCGGCGCCGAACTCAGGCCCGCTACCCCCAAGCGTGTAGAGAAACGGCGCATTGATCCGCTCGATGTAGATCCGGCCATCTTGGACGGCTGGGATGCTCGCGGCGATCTCGACCAGCTTGCGCGCGGCCGCTTCCGGATCGGCGTAGGGACGTTCCTGGACGTGCTTCATGCTCCGATGCCTCGGTGAACGCTGTGGACATGGGCTTCGCAGTCGATCGTGATCGGCTCGCCACAGAAGCAGGTGGATCGGCCATCCCGGTTCTGGGGCGGCAACCGGCAGCCGGTATCCCACATGCGTCGTTTCCAGGCTTGGAAGTCGCGATCGCGGCGCCAGCTCTCGAAATTGTCCTCGGTGAGCCTGGCCTCGAGCTGTTGCCAGGCGCTGTCGAACGCGGCGCGCGCATCCTCGAACGTTGCGGCCGAGGCGCCCCGCTGCATGCCCGGCTCCGTGCCGGGGTAAAAGCCGATGCTCCAAGTCCACTGATCACTGTGGTTCGGAACGCCGGCACACTTGCTGATCGTGCCAATGCGCACATCGCCGAAATAGACGTGCCAGGTCTCGAGGTGCGGATCGTTGGCGCGGCGGCGGGTGAGGGCGGTCATGGCCGTTTACTAGGCCGTGAACGCAGCAAGAACAAGCGGTGTGGCGAACGAGGCTTTGAGCTCGATGTCGGAACCGGGCCGCCGCCTTCGTCTTGAATCCGGGTAACAACGTTCCGGAGCTCCGCGTTCATGGCCCCCCGCGCCAATTGGAAAGGCTTCCTAAGATTGTCGCTCGTCACCTGTCCGGTGGCGCTCTATCCAGCTACCTCCGAATCCGAGAAGATTTCGTTCAACCAGCTCAACCGGCAGACGGGTCATCGCATCAAGTACCTGAAGGTCGACGCCGACACAGGCGACGAGGTGCCGAACGAAGACATCGTCAAGGGATATGAGCTCGAGAAGGGGCAGTACATCGAGGTCTCGAAGGAGGAACTCGAGGAGATCGCGCTCGAGTCCACGCGCACCATCGAGATCGACGAATTCGTCGACAGGACCGACATAGACCCGCGATATCTGATCCGTCCCTACTACCTGCGTCCGGACGGCAAGGTGGGCCACGACGCGTTCGCGGTAATCCGCGAGACCATCCGCGAGATGGATAAGGTCGCGATCGGGCGAGTGGTGCTGGCGAACCGCGAGCACATCATCGCGCTAGAAGCGCGCGACAAAGGCCTGATCGGCACCTTGCTGCGCTATCCCTACGAGGTGCGCGATCCCGCCGAGTATTTTGACGAGATCCAGGACGTCAAAGTCACCAAGGACATGCTCGACCTGGCCAAGCACATCGTAAATCAGAAGGCTGGCAACTTCGAGCCAGACAAATTCGAGGACCACTACGAAACCGCGCTAGTGGACCTGATCAATCAGAAGCGCGCTGGCAAGGTCATCCGCCCGAAGGAGCGGCCGAAGGGCGAGAACGTCGTCGACCTGATGGAAGCCCTGCGCAAGAGCGTGGGTGGCGCGGCGGCCGAGGCCGGGGTGCAAAAGAAGCCCGCCAAGAAGTCGAAAAAAGCGTCCACCGGCCAGAAGGAAATGCTGATGCCGATCAGCGGCAAGAAGCCAAAGGAAGCGTCAGGGAAGAAGGCGGCAGCCAAGCCGCAACGCAAGTCTGCGTGAGAGCGGAGGAGAGCGCCATGGACATGAAAGACGCCTCGGCGATGACGGAGGCCTCTGGCCTGGTGAACGATCACGATGGCACAGAGCTGGCTGCCGGCCCCAGTTGGGCCGGGACCGAGCCGAGTGCTCGCCCGCTTGCGATGTCCTCGCAAGACGAGCTCATACGTTGGGTCGATCGCTTGCGCGAGGTGACAGTGAAGGCGCCGCTGCGGTCGCTGTTCGCGGCGTTCCTGATCGGCCTCTGGGTCGCGCGCCGGCGCTAGATCCGCGAGTCTTGTTGGCATGCCGCGGAAGCTCAAGACGTTCCAGACCTCACTTGGCTTCTATGACCTCGCGGTCGCTGCACCCTCGATGAAGGCGGCTCTCGAGGCGTGGGGCGCAGGCAGCAATCTCTTTCACCAGGGCTTCGCCAGGCAGACCGACGATTCCGACGTTGTTGTTGCGACCATGTCGAAGCCGGGCGTGGTCCTCAAGAGGCCCGCCGGGTCGAGCGGGCGTTTCGCGGAGCATTCCGATCTGCCCTCCGATCTCCGATCCGAAAGCACCGGGGGCAAGCGCGAGAAGCGACGGCCTAAGCCAGCGAAGAAGGCGAAGCCCAAGATCGAGGAGCGGGAGGCCAGAAAAGCCGCCGTCGCGTTCGAGAAGGAGCAGAAGCGCCAAGCGGCGCAGCGCCGGCAGGAAGAGGCCGCCCGAGAAAAGGAGCAGGAGCGTCGCGACAAAGCAACGGCGAAAGCGCAGGCGGCCCTCGACGCCGCCGAGCGCGGGCACGCAGAGAGGGCCGAGTCCATCAAGTCCGGGATCGAGGCGCTCGAAAAGCAAGCGCAGGCCGAGGAAGGTCGGTGGGAGAAGGAAAGAGAGCGCCTGCGCGCGGCTCTCAGGAAGGCCCGGGAATAGGCTGTCGGCTCGCGGGTAACCAATTCCTGGCTAAAAAAATTTGTTCGCGGGTCTTGAAACTTTCCCCCAGCTTCCAAATTTTTTCGGCGTCGTCGTACGACGATCGGGATGCCGTTCGGGTCCCGCCACTGAGACGGGCACCGGTCGTGTCCGGTGCCGCTCGTAACCATTTTGCTCCGAGGAGGATCTGGCTATGCGCACTGTTGATTTTTCGCCCCTGTTCCGGTCGGCCATCG